>JBCDLN010000069.1:0-15126 GCA_038745295.1 Pseudomonadota bacterium
AGGTGATGGCCTACCTCACAGACCGATACGGCACGTTTGTTCGCCTCAAACCGCCGCTCAACACGCAGACACTCATCCTTTGGATTGCCCCCTTCGTGGTGGTCGTAATCGCGCTCTTGGCGGGTGGGCTTTATGTGCGCAGCCGCCGCTCGGCAGGCGCTGACCATGACGGGCTGAGCGCCGATGAAGAAGCCGCTCTTGCAGCACTTTTGGACGCGCGCGGCCGCGCCAAAGGGGGCGCTCCACCAGACTAAGACCGCGCAACGCGATAAGAAAGGCGCACCAGGCATCACACCGCAAAGGAATGTGACCACCATGGAAGCCTTTCACGTTGAAGGAGCCCGCGGGGCAAGACTGGCAGCGCGGCTTGATCGGCCCGATGGCCCCATTCGGGCGGTGGCCCTCTTCGCCCACTGCTTCACCTGCACGAAAGACATCTTGGCCGCGCGGGCCATCGCGGGCGAGCTTGCATCGTGCGGCGTGGCCACCGTCCGCTTCGACTTTACCGGCCTTGGCTCATCGGCGGGCGAGTTCGCCTCCACCGACTTTTCTTCAAACGTTGAGGATCTGGTGAGGGTGGCGGCCGCCATGCGCGAGGGTGTGGGGGCCCCCAGCCTTCTCATCGGTCACTCTTTGGGCGGTGCAGCGGTTTTGGCCGCGGCGCGTCACATCGCGGAGGTGCGGGCGGTTGCAACCATTGGCGCGCCTGCCGATGCTGAACATGTCACCGAGAACTTCAAGGCCGACCTCTCCACCATCGAAGAGGACGGCGAGGCAAAGGTGAGCCTTGCTGGCCGCCCCTTCACCATCCGGCGCGAATTCATTGAGGATTTGCGCGCGCAAAACGTGGAGGCGGCCGTCAAAGGGCTTAAGGCGGCGTTGTTGGTTCTCCATGCCCCGCTCGATGGGACTGTCAGCGTTGACAACGCCACGCGAATTTTTTTGGCTGCAAAGCACCCCAAAAGCTTCGTCTCCCTTGATGATGCGGACCACCTTTTGTCCCGATCGGCCGATGCACGCTATGCCGCTGGTGTGATAGCAGCCTGGGCCTCCCGCTACGTGATGGATGAAGGGCAGACGCCATCGCTAGGTGCTTCGGTCGATCATCAAGGGGTCCGCGCCACATCGTTGGGCGGCGCGTTCAAGACCCAAATTTCAGTGGCCGCCCACACCCTTTTGGCTGATGAGCCGCAACACTATGGTGGCGATGACACAGGGCCGACACCTTATGACTATGTGTCGGCCGGCCTTGCCGCCTGCACGCTCATGACCATGCGCATGGTGGGCGCGCGCAAGGGATGGACTGTGGACGCCACCGTCGACGTCGACCATGGCAAAGTGCATGTGAAGGACTGTGAGGATTGTGCTGACGCCACGCCCGGAAAAGATGGCCGGATCGATAGGTTTTCGCGCACCATAACGTTTGGCCCGGGGACGCTGCCTGACCATCGAGCGGCTCTCACAGAGATGGCCGATCGCTGCCCGGTGCATCGGACTTTGGAGCGCGGTGCAGCGATCGTGACCTCTGTCACTTGAGAACCGTGATCGCGCACACACATCCAATTCTGGCCGCTCACCATAAAGCACCGCCACCAGCGGGCTGAACCAAAAGAATGGGCCAAATCGCTTCAAGTCGTCAGCATTGGGTGTGACATTGGGTGTGACAATGGACCAGGTCGAGCGCGGATACTTTTCTAAGAGGGTATTGCTCGCAGCGGTGGCCGTTTCGGCGGTGTTGGGGGCAACGCACATCGCAGAGGCGCAGGGCCGGCCCGACACGCGCAACTATACGTGTCAGGCAGCGCAAGACTTTGTGAAACAGCGCGGCGGTGTGACCATGAACACAGGGACGAACACGTACCAGCGCTTCGTGTCCATCTCCCGCGAGTGCCTGTTCCCGAACGAACGGGCCTGGCCGCGCTATGTGCCGACGAAGGACAATCCCCACTGCGCTCTCAACACGTGCCAACGCCGCCGCGGGTCTGACGGGATCAGGTAGCGACCCCTAGCCGTGCCAGAGGGTGCTCAGCCGCGCGGTGCTGCGGTCGTAGAAGGCATGCCCCGTCAACAACGCGTCCAACTGTCAGTTGGGCGTCGCGTTGCAGCGAAATGCGCCCTCAAGCTGCCCTGAGGCTGTAAAAGTCAAAGGCTTACCAATTTGTCACGCCCAGGACAGAGCACTGTAATGTGACATCACCTACGTTGTTGCCATCGCCCTTGACGGGCAGCGAGACGCCAACAGGAGACGATATGGCACTCATCGGCACAACATCGCGCGGTCGCGCCGCCGTTCTTTTGGTGGGCACGTTCCTTGCCGGCGCGGCGGGCGCAAGCTTCCTTGACAGGAGCCCCGTCACACCGGCGCAAGCCCAAAATCTTTCAAAACAAGTTCCCGAAACTGCCAGCCGGTATGCGCCAGGCTTTGCTGATGTGGTGGACCGGGTTTCCCCAGCGGTGGTGTCGATCCAAGTCAAAAGCCGTGCCCGCCGGCAGCTGTCCAACTTTGAAGGCTTCCGCGGGTCTCCCTTTGAGCGCTTCTTTGAAGATTATGAAGAGCGCTTCGGCAACCCCAACGAAGAGCGCCGTCGCAACAGTCGCCCCAACCGGCGTAACTTTGCCACCGGCCAAGGCTCTGGCTTTCTGATCTCGGCCGATGGGTTCGTTGTCACCAACGGTCACGTTGTGGACGATGCCGAAGAAGTCACCGTTATCTTGCAAAACGGGGATGAGCTCACCGCAGAAGTCATCGGCGTCGACAAGCGCACTGACCTTGCCCTTGTGAAGGTGCCCAACGACAGAGCCTTCCCGTTCGTGACCTTTGCTGAAACGGACGTGCGCGTGGGCGACTGGGTGATGGCCGTGGGCAATCCCTTCGGTCTGGGCGGCACAGTGACGGCTGGGATTGTTTCAGCCCGTGGACGTGACATCGGCGCTGGCCCTTACGATGACTTTGTGCAGATCGACGCCCCCATCAACCGCGGCAACTCAGGCGGCCCCACCTTCAACCTCAATGGCAAAGTTGTGGGTGTGAATACGGCAATCTTTTCACCCTCAGGTGGCTCGGTGGGCATTGGGTTCGCCATTCCCGCAGCGCTCGCCATGGACGTCATTGAAGACCTTAAAGATGACGGCAACGTCACCCGCGGTTGGCTTGGTGTCCAAATCCAACGCATTGACGAAGGGATTGCTGAAAGCATTGGGCGTGACGATGAGATGGGCGCCTTGGTGACCGAGCCTCAGGCCGGGAGCCCTGCGCAAAAAGCTGGCATCGTGCCAGGCGATGCGATCATCTCGGTGGACGGTGAATCGGTGGAAAGCCCCCGTGACCTTGCCCGTGAAATCTCTGGCCGTCAGCCCGGTGAAACCGTCACCCTGAACGTGTGGCGTGATGGTAAAATCCAAGCCATCGAGGTCACCCTCGGGACGCTTAAGGCTGACGAAGAGGAAACCCGGGAAACCCGTCGCAATGAGCGGGAAGACGAGCGCGATGCGACCACCACTTTGGGGATGACCCTTGCCCCCGCCGCGGACGTTGGCATGGACGTTGACGGTCTTGCTGTGGTGGAGATCGACCCCAACAGCCCGGCTGCAGCCAACGGCATCAATGTGGGTGACGTGATCCTTCAAGCGGGTGGGCAAAGTGTTCGCTCTGCGGGCGATCTGGAAGAGGGGATTGATACCGCTGCCGGTGAGGGGCGCAAGAACGTTCTCCTCAAGCTGCAAGCGGGTCAAAACACCCGGTTCGTGGCGGTGCCTGTTGAGGAAAACCGCTCCTAGTCAAACACTTCGGCCACAGTCCGAAGCTCCGCCGGGCGCAAACTGGTGCGCCCGGCACACCACCGACCCACACTGCGGGACTGCGCAGTGGATCAAGGCAAGCGGCGGCGCATTAACGCCGGCGAGCCTGGAAGAAGCCCCGAGACACATGGCGCAATATGCCCGCCCGCATGTCTCGCGGCGGAATGATCAGTGAATGTGTGTTGACGAAGAGGGCGCCTAAGCCGGTGATGAAACGCGTCCGCGTGCCATTATTTTGGAACCGTTGGTCGAATGAATTGCCCGGATTGAGGTAATGTACTCAAAAATGTGGAGAAACGGGTGATGAAAGTTCTGGTTGTGGAGGACGACGTTGAGGCTGCGGCCTATCTCCAGCGTGGATTGGCCGAAGCCGGGCACGCGGTGGACCTTGCTGAGGATGGCGTTTTGGGCGGCGCAAAGGCCGGGGAAAACGACTATGACGTTCTGATCGTTGACCGAATGCTGCCCAAGAAAGACGGTCTCACGCTCATCGCCGAACTGCGCAACACAGGCAAGCAGGTGCCGATCCTAGTTCTTTCAGCGCTCTCGCAGGTGGATGATCGCGTCAAAGGGCTGCGCGCTGGCGGGGATGACTACCTCACCAAACCCTATGCGTTCACGGAGCTTTTGGCGCGGGTTGAAGCGCTGGGCCGGCGCAAACAAACGGCAGAGTTTGAAGCCATTTACCGTGTGGGCGACCTGGTGCTCGACCGGCTTTCTCACACTGTTACCCGCAACGATGAAAAGGTTCTGCTGCAACCGCGCGAGTTTCGCCTTCTTGAATATTTGATGCGCCACGCCGGGCAGGTGGTCACGCGCACGATGCTGTTGGAAAACGTGTGGGATTACCACTTCGACCCACAGACCAACGTGATCGACGTCCACATTTCGCGGCTGCGCGGCAAGATCGACAAGGGATTTGAAAAGCCCTTGCTGCATACCGTGCGCGGCGCAGGGTATGTCATCCGTGCCGACGCCGAGTAGGCTGGTCCGCACCACAGCGTTCAAGCTAACGCTGGTCTATCTTCTCGTTTTTGCAGCGCTGTCTCTGGGGCTGATCGGTTATATTTCTGCGACCACCTCGCGTTTGTTTGACCGTCAACTGGAAGACGAAATCGACAGGGAGATTGCCCAGCTTGACCGGGTGTACCGCACCTTTAGCCTCTTTCAGGTCATGCGCACCATCAACCGCCGTGGCTATCGCCCCGGCGCCAGCGTCTATCACCTCACCGACTTTTCGGGGAACCCGCTCGCGGGCAACGTTTCGGACCTCATCTTCGAGCCCGACCTTGCCGCGCAAGCCGACGCGTTCCCTGTCAGGTACATGCGCATCAGGCCGAGCGACGAAGGGGGCGATGTGAGCCATCGGGCCCTCGCCAAGCTCGTGGTGTTGGGGGGCGGTTACCGGCTTTTGGTGGGCCGCGACGTGGAAGATAGGATCGCCTTTTCCACCATCATCAAACAATCCATCCGATATGCCATTGTTGTGGTGGTGGCGCTGGCGCTTCTTTCCTGGCTGTTCTTGTCCCGC
The DNA here is from genome assembly GCA_038745295.1 of Pseudomonadota bacterium. Classification (GTDB taxonomy): domain Bacteria; phylum Pseudomonadota; class Alphaproteobacteria; order Rhizobiales; family Amorphaceae; genus Acuticoccus. The sequence continues at coordinate 5,330 of JBCDLN010000069.1, forward strand.
TCGGTGCTGCGCAAGGTGGATGCTGTGGCGGCAAGCTCGCGCCAAATTGTGGCGGGGGACCTGTCGCGCAGGCTGCCGGTGGATCAATCGGGCGATGAGTTCGACAGGCTCGCCGAAAGCGTCAACTCCATGCTTGATGAGATCAATCGCCTCCACGCGGGGCTGCAGGAGGTCTCTCAGAACATTGCCCATGATCTCAAGACGCCGCTGACGCGGGTGCGCAACCGCCTCGATGAGACGATGCGCGCGCCGCCCCATTCGCCTGATGAGCTGCGCGCTGTCCTGGCCGCCGCCTCAGACGAGTGCGACCAGCTGATCCGTATTTTTGAAGCGCTGCTCACCATTGCGCGCGTTGAGAGCCAGTCGGCGGGTCTGACGCTGTCAAAAACGGATCTATCGGCCCTCCTTGCCGATATGGCGGAGTTTTATGAGCCGGCCGCCGAAGACGTCGGCATGGCGCTGGAGCTTGAGATTGCCCCGGCGGTGACCATCATGGGCGAGCCCAATTTGTTGCGCACCATGATCGCCAACCTCATCGACAATGCGCTGAAATATGGCAAAGCCTCCAGTCCTGCCGCCGACGATACTGGCGATGGTGGCGATGATGCGCCCGCCGGCCGCGTCCGGCTGACACTCACACAAAGCGATGGAACGGCCCACGTCACGGTGCGCGACTATGGAAAGGGCGTGGCAGCAGCAGATCGACCGCGACTTTCAGATCGTTTTGTGCGCATGGATGCATCGCGCTCCAAACCGGGCGCGGGATTGGGGTTGTCTATGGTCAAGGCAATTGTGGGCCACCACGGTGGCACGTTACGGCTCGATGACGCAGCGCCGGGGCTTGCGGTCAAAATCGACCTGCCCTGTCCGTCGTGACCCCGCTTGGCGCATCGCTCACGCCGCTTTCTGGCGTTGGCGATGACGCGTTTGTGTCTGCCTTAAGCGAACAGCTCGCGGGGGCGGGCCAGCCCCTCCCACCGTCTTCCGTGGTGGCCGCCCTTTCATCGGTCGCCGCAGTGTCACCGTATTTGCGCGCGCAGATGCTGGTGGACCCCATTGCCCTTCTGGCCATCCTTGATGTCTCGTTGGATGAAACAATTGCCCATGCGCGGGCGCTGCCGGGCCAAGCCGTCACCGCGTTACGGCAGGCAAAGCGGCGGGTGGCGCTGGCTGTCGCGCTGGCCGACCTTTGTGGAGGCGCCACCGTCGAAACGGTGACTGGGGCGCTGAGCGACTTCGCTGAGGCCGCTGTGCAGCGGGCGCTCGGCGAACTGCTCGCCGACTTTGAAGCGCGCGGCCATGTGATGACGGCCGACCCTGCTGCCAGTGGCATCATCATTTTGGGTTTGGGGAAATTTGGGGCGCACGAGCTCAACTATTCGAGCGATATCGATCTTGTCGTCCTTTATGACCCGGTTCGCCTCAAACAGAACGGGCTCAGCGGCACCCGTGTCGTGCGCCTCACCCAGCGGCTGGCTCAGCTCCTCACCACTCGTACCGCGGACGGCTACGTCTTCCGGGTAGATCTGCGGCTCCGGCCCGATCCGGGCTCGACGCCGCTTGCTGTCTCCACGGTGACAGCCCTTCAGTACTTCCGCTCCCGCGCCCGGGCCTGGGAGCGTCAGGCGATGATTAAGGCCCGGCAGGTGGCTGGTGATTGGTCGGCAGGCGCGGCTTATCTCGCAGCCCTTGAGCCCACCGTCTGGCCTATCGGGTTCAACTTTGTTGCCATCGACGAGACGGTGGCGATGCGCGAGCAGATCGCGGCGGTGAAGGGGGCGGGGACCGTGACGGTGCCCAACCACAACATCAAGGTGGGCCGGGGCGGGATCCGGGAGATTGAGTTCTTTGTCCAATCGCTCCAGCGGGTGGCGGGGGGGCGCGATCGGCGGTTGAGGGGCAGGGGCACTGTGCCGATGCTCCACGCTCTTGCTGATGCCCATTGGATTGAACGTGAGGACGCCCACGCCCTCACACAGGCCTATCACTATCTGCGCAAAGTGGAGCACCGCCTCCAGATGGTGGGCGATGAGCAGGTCCACACGCTGCCGGACAGCAACGGGCTGCCGCGCATCGCCACTATGATGGCCGATGATGAGTTTATCGCCCGACTGGAGGCGACGCTCGCCTTTGTGAATGAGACGTTTGTCAAATTGGGCAACGGTGTTTTGGGCAAGACCGAAGTCGCGGCCGGTATGACCGCTTCGGACATCGGCGAAGTTGCCTGCGCGCAAGCCTTTCAGGAGCGGTTGGCAGCGTGGCGTACCGGCGCCTATCAAAGCCTCAAATCGGAGCAGGCGCGGCTGCTGCTTGCGCGCCTTGAGCCAAGCTTGGTCGCCGCCATTTGCTCAAGCGCGGATCCCACCGCCGCGTTGGAGTGCTTTGATCGGTTTTTGGCACGGCTCCAGCGGGGTGTGAGTTTTCTCGCCCGGCTCGATCGGCATCGCGATCTCATTCCAGCGTTCATTTTGATCATCACCGCGGCACCGCGTTTGGCCGAGCAGCTGGCCCAAAGGGCGCACCTATTGGACGTCTTGGTGGACCCCCAGTTTTATGGGCGCGCCATGGACAAAGCTGCCCTTGAAGCGGCGATTGACCAAGCGCTTCAGACGGCGCACGACTATGAAAGCGCCCTCGATGCGCTGAGGATCGTTGGCCAGGAGCAGATGCTCCTCATTGATGTGCGCATTCTCACCGGCTCGGTGTTGAGTGCGGAGGCTGGCGCTGATCTCAGCCAGCTGGCGCAGATGCTGTCCACGCGCGCCCTTCAGCTCTCCATGGATGCGTTTAAGATCCGCCATGGTGAGGTGGCAGGCGGTGGCGTGGCGCTCCTAGCGCTCGGCTCCTTTGGCAGTGAGGAGATGACGACGGCGAGTGATCTTGATCTTGTCTTCATCTATGATGCGCAAGATGAACAAGCCTCATCTGATGGCGCGCGGGCCCTCACACCAGGCCACTACTATGCAAGGCTTGCTCAGCGCTTCATCGCATCAATGACGGCACCCACCAACCATGGCGCCCTTTATGATGTGGATTTGCGGCTTCGCCCCTCGGGCCGCGCAGGGCCGCTTGCCACCCACATCAAGTCGTTTGAGCGCTACCATGAGGAGAGTGCTTGGACGTGGGAGCATATGGCGCTCACCCGCGCGCGCATTGCAGCGGGCGACGGACCACTTGCCGCCCGCGCCATGGCCGCCATTGAAAAAGCCCTCACGCGCCCGCGCGATCCTGACATGCTGGCCCGTGACGTTCTGGACATGCGCCGAAAGCTCGACGGTCTTTCCCACAAAGACGCAAAGCATGCCCCCGGCGGGTTGGTGGATATTGAGTTCATCGCTCAATTTTTACGGCTGCGCACAGGCTATGTGACGACCACCACCAGCACCCGGCGCCTTCTTCAAGAGCTATCGGGCAGTGGAGCGCTCGACAAAGGGGCGCTGGAGACGTTGGTGGGCGCGCACCGCCTGTTTCGCAAGCTTATGCTGATGTTTGCCATTGCGGGTGTTCCCGCTGAGCCTGAAAGCGCGCCTGCAGCCCTCAAGCCTCTCCTGTTGCGTGCCGCCGATGCGCCCGACATCCCCTTTTTGTGCGCTGATCTGGCCGCGCGGCGCGAGGCAGTCCGGTCCCTGTTTGAGGCGATCATTGGCGATGTCTAGAGCGCGTCACAGCCGGATGGAATCATCCGGCGTCCCGTGCACCCGCGAGCAACGAGTGAAGCCTAAGCGCGGCGCGCTTTCATGGGGACGTGACCGGCTCTAGGTGTAGGAGCTTTGAAGGTTGTTGACTCTAAGCTCCGACAAAACTCAGAAGTGCCGGCAAAGCACCCCCTTCACATGTTCCTTTGGTGGGACACCAAACAGCGACGTTCCTCCGGAGCCGACACCGTCAGAATCCCGCGGTGGGCCTGATGGATCAACCCCGAAGAGCGAAGCGTGGGTTGATGCATCAGGGCGACCGCGGGAGAATTGACCCTAGGCGGGAGCAGTGAGGCACGGCCCCCTACGGCGGTTCCGCAATGAACAACGTTGATGGAAACGACATCTAGGGGGCGTTTCATGCCGGCGGCCAGCTCTGTCAGCTAGGTATGCTTTACGGGGCTGTCCGCTTGCGCATAGGGCCGCGAAAAGGTCTCACGATGTGGGCTCATTGAGCTCTTGTGTAGGCTACACTGAGTCCGATGGCTCAAGTGGATACTGCTTCCATCCCCAATGGTTCATAAGTGCGTCCTCCATGTCAGAAAATTGATAGTGGAAATTGTGTCTATGTGGCGCGGGCGTCTTTATATCAGCTACTGAATAACCTTTCTGTCTCAGTGTGTTTTCATAGACGGGAAGATTTCCATAGGCGAAAATGACATTATGTTGGTCAAGAATGAACTGGCCTTCGCCATTTATTGAAGCAATCCATGCATTATGGCGCCCGTCTTGTTCTAAGAATTCTTGATACGTGTAGAGAAAAAGCTCCAATTCGTCGTAAGTGAGGGCTTTGGGGCTTTGGTATCGCGCGGGTGGCCGCCCAGTCTGCGATGTGAGAAGCACATAAAGGATCACAAACGGGCCGGTCATCTCGCGGCATAGGTCGAGGATAAGAGGGACTTCTCCTGCACGCGATCCAATAACAAGTCGGGAGAAATCTGTGTACTCTTCACGCATCCAAATATTTGGGTGCGTGAACTCGTTCTGTGGATGAATATCAGGAGCGCATAGTTTAGCGAAACTCATTCTATCTGGATCCCAATAGAGTTTAAAGCATACCGCATCGAAAGTCTCATGCAACGGGCGGCAGGTCAAAAACTGCGTTCAGTGTGCCGCCATGTGCCTCGGAGATGTTTTGCGCTCCATCAACAAGGGTGAATGGGCGTATTGCCCGGGTCATCTTGTGAGGCCCTGGAGCGTTGCAACAACAAAGTCCACAAGCGGGCGCCCCGCGGTTTGATCCTTGTTGAGACGGTTTTGGGCATGGACGCCCATAACGGCGGGCACCAACGCTTTGGCAAGATCACTTGGCGAAAAGTTGCTGCCGTTTGTTTGCGCGGCCGCTTCGTTTTCAAGCGCTTGTTGGAAATGGACTTCAAGGGCGCTCCAATAAGCCTCAACGGCCTGCGCGAGAGCGGGGCTTTGGACGCGTGCGTTTTCAATGCCGGTGTTGACGATCAGGCATCCGAACGCGCTCGACGTTGCTGATCCTTTGGTCACCAAGCCCTCCAAGAACTGCACGATCGCTGCCACACCGCCAACCTTCATGGGGGCCATGGCCGAGGAAATGGCGGCGTCTGAGTAAGCAGCGAGCGCCTCAAGATAAAGGCCTTCCTTTCCGCCGAACGCGGTCCGGATGGCAAATTGGTTGAGGCCCGTTAAGCGCTCAAGCTCGCGCACGCCCAACGCCTGATAGCCATGCTCCCAGAAGGCGGTGCAGGCCTTCTCAATCGCGTTGTCGCGATCATAGGATTTGGGACGTGCCATCTCCTGCTCCGCTTGCGTGTTTCTCTGCGATCGCATAGAAACCGTTTCAATGCAATCGCAGAGAAACGGAGATTGTGATGCGCAACGTTGTCTACACTGAAGGCCCCCAGGCCCATTACGACGCCTACGGATACTCCGCGGCAGTGAGAAGCGGGGGATTCGTGTTCGTATCCGGTCAAGTGGGCGTCGATGAAACGGGGGCAGCCATCAAAGATGTCGCCAGTCAGTTCGACGCGGTCTTTGCAAACCTTGACGAGGTGCTGAGAGCAGCAGGTTGCGGGTTTGACGATGTGGTCGACGTGACGTCCTTCCACGTGAATATGTACGAACACTTCGATGCCTTTGCCGCCGCCAAATGGCGGGCCTTCCCCAAGGCGCCCTTTCCCAGTTGGACAGCCATTGGCGTCGTCAATCTTGCTGAGCCTGATTTGTTGCTGGAGATCAAAGCCATTGCGCGCCTTGGTTAGATGCGCACAAGGCGATGGGATGTTGGCGGAAGGCAGCATACCTTGACCCAAAGCACCATGCCGAATATTGAGATCGCACCGGTTTAATGTATTCACGGGCATTGCTGCACCAAGCCTAGTAAACCTGAGAAATTGCATGCGGCTTATACCCTGTTACAATCATAGCTTGTGAGATGTTTTCATACCCCTGTTGGAGAGTGGGATGAGTGTGGTTTACTTTTTCGACTTGCCGGTATACCGGCTAAATCGCCACCGATATTTTGCGCAACTGGACCATATGCTCCAGCGGCAATACACGAGTACAAGATACGGTCCTTCTGAAGAGATGAAGCAATGGTATAAGGAACACCAATTCGATCGCTTCGGCTGTTGGCAATATAATGAGATTGTCGCGTATATCAGACTACACTTTGTTGGAAATCAGATCCGTGGGGAGTATTTCAGCGCGGAAAAGAAGCGGTCTCGGTTAAGCAGAAGTAAATTATTCGTCTTTAGAGATTGGAAGCTAGCGCCTGAGATCAGTCTAGGTGAATACTCATGCTTAGACAATGCTAGTATATGGGCAAAAATTCAAGAATATATTGAGCGGTGCCGCGAAGAATTAGCCAAAGGCAGAGTGATTGATGATGAAATGCTTCATCGTCTAGGTCCAAATATTAATTGGAAAGCACTTGTAGGCGGCGAAACCACTATCAATTTGGAAGCCAACACACAGAATACGTAGAGTTGATTGCGTCAACGCTTCAGGCGAAATGAAGGTCCGGTTTGTTGGGGTCTTGGGAATGAAAGAGCCGCAGAGTGCCAAGCCACCGAGCCGGTTCCTTTGACGGGAGGAAAGATCGCCTGCTCTCAACAATCGCTTGCTGATGCCGCTTGCCGCTGAAAACAGTCACCATCGTGTTGTGACGAGCACACGTCTCAGTCGATCAGCGCTCGCCTTTGGGGGGCGTGTACGCTCGGGCAAGGGCCTCTAGGTTGGCCGCATCTGTGAGGAGCTGGTTTGCCTCCTTAATAAGCTCCTTGGCCCGCTGGCGCTTTACCAGCGCAATTTTGCCGGCGGTGTGTGCCGGGCCCGGTAGATCATCCAGTTCGCCGAACGACATGGGGGGTGGCGTTTGGGTCATGCGGTGAGGCCCAGCGTGCCCGCTGTCGTTGTGCCGGCGCGCGCAAAAGCGTTCAGTGTGTCAGCCATAGCGTGAAGAGAGCCCCCCGGCTTGGCGATCTTCAGTCCGTCATTCGTTCGGTATACGGGTCAGACGCGGCGGTGGATGAGCTGGACGTTGAATTGTTTGGTAGGGGTGCGATCGCTCGAAGCGATGGCCCGTGACCAGCACGACGCACGATCCCCGAAGGGCCTCATCACGCCCCGACAGTTAGGTGGCGATGGCTCTGGGAAGGCGCACGGTCACCGTTGTCCCCTCGCCAACCTCGGACTGGATATCCATCTTGCCGCGATGCAGCTCTGTGAGCGAGCGGGCGATCGCGAGCCCCAGGCCTGAACCTTGGTGGGTTTTGGTGAACTGGTTCTCCACTTGGACGAAGGGTTGGCCCAATCGGTCGAGTTCGCGCTTGGGGATGCCGATGCCGTTGTCTTCCACCGCAATCACCACCCATTCACGCTCAAGCCGGGCCCGGGTGGTGACGCAGCCATCGTTGGGGGTGAATTTCACCGCGTTGGACATCAAGTTGAGGAGGATCTGCTTCATGGCGCGGCGGTCGGCTTCGATGCGCATCCCCTCGCTGATGGCCGAGGCAAGGGTGATGTTTTTCTCCGCCGAAGTGGGCGTCATGATCCGGGTCGCTTCGGTGAAGAGTTCTGAAAGATCCACCGTCTCTACCGACAGATCCACCTGACCTGCTTCGATGCGGCTCATGTCCAAGATGTCGTTGATGACGCCCAGGAGGTAGGTGCCTGAATGGTGAATATCGTTGCAGTACTCTTCGTACTTCGGCGCGCCGAGGGAGCCAAACATTTGCGTGCCCATGATCTCTGAAAAGCCGATGATGGCGTTGAGCGGCGTTCTGAGTTCATGGGAGATGTTGGCCAAAAACTCCGACTTGGCGCGGTTGGCTTCCTCAGCGCGGGTCTTTTCTTCGGCATGCTTTTTGGCAAGCTCTGAGAGCTGGTTGGCTTGGTTCTCGGCCGTGCGGCGGGCGCGGGAGAGTTCAACAACGTTGGCCTTTAAGCTCTTTTCCTTTTCCATGAGCTGTTCCTCATGGTGCTTCAGCGCGGTGATATCGGTGCCGACCGAGACAAAGCCGCCGTCTTTGGTGCGCCGCTCGTTGATTTGGAGCCAGCGCCCGCCGGCAAGCTCAGCCTCGTAGGAGCGCTCTTCTTCGTTTTGCTTGCCCTTGGCGATGGCCTGTGTGGAGACCACCGGCTGAAGCGCTGCACTAATCACGCTGTGATAGGGCGTGCCGGGGCGCACAGCATCGTCAGGCAGGTTGTGCATTTCTTGGTACTTGGTGTTGCACATTACAAGGCGGTTGTGGGCGTCCCACAGGACGAAGGCTTCCGACACGGTCTCGATGGCATCGCGCAAGCGCATATCGGCGGTGGCGGAGAGTTCGGCGAGCCGCTTTTGCTCGGTCGTGTCGAGCGCAACGCCGATGAGGTGAGGGCGCCCTGCCTCCGGGTCGCGCACCAGCTCGGCCCGGATGGAGAGCCAAATCCAACGCCCGTCTGCGTGGCGCATCCTGAGGGTGCGATCAAGCACCGGCTCGCCCGAGCGCAGCTGGCGCTCGGCAATCTCATAAAGGTCGCCATCATCGGGGTGGACGAGGGCTGAGACCTCTCTAAAGCCCATCAGCTCGTCGCGCGGGGGCATCCCTAAAACTTCGAACATCGATTGGGTCCAGAACATGCGCCCGCGCGCCACGTCCCAATCAAACAGGCCGCATCGGCCGCGGGTGAGCGCGGTATCAATCCTGGTGCGGGTGGAGGTGTAGATGTGGTCAGCCGTGCGCGCCCGCGCCGACTGGGCGTAGAACGCATAAACCACCACAATGATGACGCCCGCTGTGCACATGAAAAGGACTGCGCTGGTGGACACGTTCTGCCGCCACTTGGCAAGGATTTGCTGGCGCGGCTGACTGAGCGCAATCATCCCATCGGTGCCAAAGATGTGGTGGACTGTGGCAATGCGCGCTGTGCCGTCCACCTCAATGTCCATGACCCCGGCCCGCTTGCCGAAGGTGGTAAGGGGCTGATTGACACCTAAGAGCTTCATGGGCGGCTCGCGCACAAGATCAGCTCTGAAGGGGAAGGTGGCTGTCACCGTTCCATCTTCGATGAGCGCGATTTGGCGACCATTTTGGGTGGCGCCGTCCGGCAGAACTTCCCCGATGATGGCCGACAGGGAGGCGTTGCTGTCGGCGGCAATGCGGGCTGTGTCGGCAGAAAGGGCCGTGGCGAGGAAGGTCATCTCGTGTTTGGCATCAAGAAGGGTCTCGGCCCTTTGATCGACGGAGATGGCAATCCGGTAGGCGCCAATCACCAAGATGAAGATGATGGTGAGAAACGGGATCGCGCGCCGCAAAATCGGCTCGCGCGCCAGAAGCTGGCCGTAGCCCGGTGCTGCCAGAAGCCGCACGTGCCCGTTCATTTCTTTAAGCGGTCCTGGGGAGGCTGGGGCGCCGGGGCGGCGCGGGGCATCGGCCACGGCGCTCCGCGGCGGGGCGTTTTGCGATGCGCGCGTGCCAACTTCGGCCCTTGCCGGTGCGGCAAGGTCCTGGGCCGGTGCTGCACGCAGGGTGGTCACCGTCATAAAGTCCGCGCCCCGGTGTGAGTCGGCGCTGATTATGTGCCGCGCGCGACCATCGGCCAAGTAAGGTTAACAAATGGTTTGTGGGTTGCGGCGCCGCCGCC
>JBCDLN010000070.1:0-15022 GCA_038745295.1 Pseudomonadota bacterium
CCTCCTTTCGCTGTCTGACGTAGGGCTCTACTGCCCGCCGGGGCGTTTCCATATCGATCCGACGCGGCCTGTGGCGCGGGCCCTCATCACCCACGGGCACGCCGACCATGCGCGCGCCGGCCACACTGAGGTGATGGCAACACCCGAGACGCTTGCCATCATGGCCGTGCGCTATGGCGAGGGCTTTTGCATTAGTCGCCAAGCTTCCCCCTATGGCGAAAAGACCACCGTGGGCGATGTGACGGTGAGCTTTCACCCCGCAGGTCACGTCCTGGGCTCCGCGCAGATCCTCATGGAGCGGGGCGGCGAGCGGGCGGTGGTCTCAGGCGACTATAAACGCCAAACCGATCCGACAGCCGCCCCGTTCGAGCTCATCCCGTGCGATCTCTTTGTGACCGAGGCAACGTTTGGGCTTCCGGTCTTTCGACACCCGGACGCCGCCGGTGAGGCAAAAAAGCTCTTGGCGTCAGCAGCCATGTTCCCTGATCGCCCGCATCTTCTGGGCGCCTATTCGCTTGGGAAGGCGCAGCGGATGATCGTACTGATGCGGGAGGCGGGTTATGAGCGGCCCATCTACCTCCACGGCGCGCTCCAACGCCTGTGTGACCACTATGCGGCCAGCGGGATTAATCTTGGCCCCCTCGAGCCGGTGAAGGGCGTCGACCGCAAAACCCTTGGCGGCGAGATCATCATGTGTCCGCCCTCGCAGTTGGCCGACCGTTGGGCGCAGCGGTTCGGCGACACGGTCACGGCCTTTGCCTCAGGCTGGATGAGGGTCCGCGCCCGCGCCAGGCAACGGGGTGTGGAGCTTCCCCTTGTGGTGTCGGACCATGGCGACTGGGAGGATTTGTGCACCACTATTGTGGAGACCGGGGCTGAGCAGGTGTGGGTGACCCATGGCCAGGAAGACGCTCTTTGCCATTGGGCAAAGTCCCACGGGATAGATGCGCGGCCGCTCAGATTGCTCGGGTATGGGGAGGAGGGAGATGCCGCCGATAACGAGGGTGAACCAGAGGAAGACTTGCGCTCCACCTGACCGGGGCGCCTTGATCGCGGCATGCTGTACCGCCGCGACCGTCGGTCCTTATTGGGTGGCGTACACGATCCGCGCGATCCACTCGATGCTGTCTGAAACGAATGTAATGTCGGTGTGGCCAGGGTTTACTGTCTCGAACGAGAACGAGTCCGCTGTTCGCGACTTCATGATTTTCACCACGATGCCATTGTTCTTCAGCTTCACGACGACCCTGTCGCCAGGGCGCGTTTCAAGGTTCGGCGCCACGATCAGCACATCGCCATCGCGGTAGAGCGGCTGCATGGAATCGCCGACCACCGTAAGGGCGTAGAGCGAATCGTACCGCGTGTCCGGGAAATTCACGATCCGGGCGGGCATAGGCAACATACTGGGGTTGCCTGCCTCCAGAGTCGCCATCTCAAAGCCTGCGTGCGCTTCGCCAAGCAGCGGAATGGCAAGACCATCTCGGCCACTAAACGCTTGAACGGTATCGCCGAACAGCTCGGTAATGCTCGTATTCGTCGCGGTCAGTATCTTCGAGATAGACTCAGTTGATGGCCAGCGCGGCCGGCCGTCAGTCGCATGACGTTTCGATTTATTGAATGTGGTGGGATCGAGCCCAGACCGGCGGGCGAGACCTGAAGGTGACAGTCCGTTCCGCGCGGCCAAGGAATCAATTGCTTCCCAAACCTCTGCGTGCCCCAGCATTAACCAGCTCCCTTTTGCGGGACGATCGAGGCAGATCTCAACCGACCCATTTTTGCGATCAAACCGGCAAGACCTGGTGGAGGGGCCCTGTCGTATTGGTCATGCAACGTGCACGGGCACATTGCGTATTCGAGGAAGCTTCCGTTTGCCCGGGCCATTATGTCCGCACTCCCACGCGAACATAAAAAGCTTAGGATAGGCGACCTGCACTCGTCAGAACTTGGAGACGCAGCAAAGTGTCAACACACCTTGTCATTTGGAAGATCCTCAGAACTCACGAGGTGACAACGTTCATAGAGAATAGGAAGTTCCACGGATCTGACGAGGATCTTCGCGATGGGTTCATTCATCTTTCCACTGATCCGCAAGTTCTCGCAACTATCGAGAAGCACTTTACTAGCAATAAATACCTATGGGCCGCGCTGTGTCGCACCGATCTGATGAAATACAACCTGCGGTGGGAGCCGTCGCGCGCGGGAGCCCTTTTCCCACATCTTTATAGACAACTAGAAATGGAAGACGTGGTCGCCATCTACCCTGTGACAGAGGAATGGCGGGACGACAGAATGGTTGCAAAATTCTTGAAACACACCCAATAGATGCGTCGTTCTGTCACACACCGCTCGCCGCCCGGAGGGCTCGAAACGTCTACCGCATGTCAGGGGTGAGCACGATCCTGAGCAAAGAGCGGCGGTTATCCGCGGCGAATCACCGTCGCGTAATGGGGTGAGCATTTATTCCCGCGCCGCATGCGGTACGACATGCACTCGCGCTGCGCCCAAACACAAACCGCGCCGCACGGTGACATGCGACGCTCTTTTGAACGCTTTGATGCTCTCGTCCGGCCCGCTAATGCTTGTCGCAAGTCTAGCCTGAGTGTCGGGTGGCCACCTAAAGATGACCCTATCACTCAGCACAACCCCGACGCCCAGCGCGAGTAGGCCAATGCCACTCACGCAGACGCTCTCGCCGTCCACCCTTGCGGCGGGCTATGCCGCCTGGCGCGCCCGTCCCAAAAGGTTGCGGTTCACAAGAAGCTCGGCAATTTGAACCGCATTGAGCGCGGCACCTTTGCGCAAGTTGTCCGACACCACCCACATGGCGAGGCCGTTCTCCACCGTAGCATCTTCCCTAATCCGGCTAATGTAGGTGGCGTCTTCGCCCGCTGCCTCGTAGGGGGTCATGTATCCACCGGGCTCGTGCTTATCGATCACCAGGCAGCCCGGCGCTTCGCGCAAAATGTCCCGCGCTTCATCGGCAGAGAGCGGCTCTTCAAGCTCCAAATTCACCGATTCGCAGTGGGAAATGAACACAGGCACCCGCACACAGGTGGCGGTGAGCTTGATCTTTGGATCGAGAATTTTCTTCGTCTCGGCCATCATCTTCCACTCTTCCTTGGTGAAGCCGTCTTCCATGAAGACGTCAATCTGGGGAATGAGGTTGAAGGCCATGCGCTTGGGCATCACGTGGGTTTCGATGGGGTCGGAGGCGAAAACGGCTCTGGTCTGACCGAAAAGCTCCTCCATCGCTGCCTTCCCCGCGCCGGAGACGGACTGGTACGTGGAGGTGACAACCCGCTTGATGGTGGCCCGGTCATGGATCGGTTTAAGCGCAACCACCAGCTGCGCCGTGGAGCAGTTGGGGTTGGCGATAATGTTCTTTTTGGTAAACCCCGCCACCGCATCGGCGTTCACCTCAGGCACAATAAGGGGAACGTCAGGGTCCATGCGGAAGGCTGATGAATTGTCGATCACCACTGCGCCCGCCTTTGCGATGCGCGGGGCATGGGCGCGCGACACATCACCCCCGGCCGACATCAGGCAAATGTCGATGTTGGTGAAGTCGGCGGTTTCAAGATCGTCACAAGTGAGGGTGGTGTCCCCAAAGGACACTTCGGTGCCAATGCTGCGCCGCGATGCCAATGCTGTCACCTTGGTGGCGGGGAAGCCACGCTCGGCGAGAATGTCGAGGATTTCGCGGCCGACGTTGCCCGTCGCGCCGACGACTGCCACGTGTAGGCTCATCTGACGATCTCTTTCGTGTTCGGTGGAGGCTGTAGATAGTCGGCCTGTTGCCGATTGTCACGGGTGTTTCGGGCCGCTGGCAACCCCCGCTTTGATGGGGCTCAGCCCAGGCCCAGGGCGCGCCGGGCTGCCGGGGAAAACTGCAAAAAGAGGTAGAGCCCATAACTTGCGAGCAAAATCGCCCCCTCGCGGCGATCGATACCGCGTCCCTTGGCGGCAAACGCCACCAGGAGGGCCGCGGCGGCCAGCATCACCCACACATCGAGCCGCACGATCTGCCGCGGGATCGGGACCTCAGCCACCAACGCTGTCGCGCCCGCTATACCCATGATGTTGAAGATGTTGGACCCGATGATATTGCCCAGCGCCACCTGGCCCTGGCGGCGAAGCGCTGCCATGACCGAGGTGACCAGTTCGGGTAAAGAGGTGCCCACAGCCACCACCGTCAGCCCCACCACCGCCTGGGAGAGGCCGGCCCGCTCAGACAAGGTGACTGCTGATTTCACCAACAGATCGGCCCCGGTCACAACGCCGATGATCCCCGCAACCGTGACGGCAAAGGAAATGGCAAAGCCACGCGGCCATGTGGTGGTGGGCTGATCGTCCCCCGGGGAGACGCCCCGCCGGGCGGCCACGATGAAAGAGCTGATGGTGTAGGCCGCTAACATGACGATCAGCGCCACACCCGCCCAGCGCTCCAGGCTGCCCGAGAGCACCACCGCCACCATCATGAGGGATGCGCCCAAAAGCACAGTCCCATCCCGGCGCAGCACCTCGCGGGTGGCTTTGATGGGCAAAAGCACCGCCGCAATGCCCAAAATGAGCAAGATGTTGGCAATGTTGGAGCCTACGATGTTGCCCACCGCGATCCCGGGCGCGCCAATGAGCGCCGCTTGAACACTCGCCACAAGTTCAGGGGTTGAGGTGCCGAACCCCACCAGCGTCAGCCCAATCACCAAAGGTGACACGCCAAGACGCGTTGCCACCCCAACAGCGCCGCGCACCAGGGCATCGCCCCCTACCAAAAGCAGGACCAACCCGGCCGCCAGCGTGAGATAGGTCATAGTGCCGGCTCTCCTTTCGGTCTTTCGGCGCTAGATCGGCCACACGATGAGACAGACCCCCCCACCCACCAGCGCGAGCCTGATGATGGGGTGATCACGGCCGATGACCCCGCGGGAGACGGCAGCGAGCCCCGCCGCAGTTTTGATGAAAGCACCCAATGTGAGAAGCGGCGTTTCAGCGAGCGATAAGAGTGCCGGCGCTGCCACCATCGCAAGAGGCACCAGGTAAAGCCCCACGCCCAGCGCCATGGCGACACCGGCCACCTTGAGCCAGCGCTCCTCAACCATACCGGCAGCAATGAACACAGCGCCGCACACCGGCGGCGTGATCGTTGATAGGAGCGCGTACCAAAAGACGAAGAGGTGCGCCTGAAGCGGCTCAAGCCCAAGATCGATGAGCGCAGGGCCGGCGACGGAGACGCAAATGACGTAGGCGGCCGTGGTGGGCACCTCCATCCCAAGGATCAGACAGGCAACCGCAGTCAACAGGAGTGCGGGCCACAGCATCCCGCCCGCCCCCGACAGGATGAGTGAGGTCACCTTCACCCCAAGGCCCGTCAGCCCCAGCACCCCCACCACAATCGATGCGCACAAGATGATGGAGGCAATGACCGCCACCTGGGTGCCAGCCACCAAGCAGGCATTGGCCAGGCGGTTGACGGCTCCTGAAAGGTCAATCTCAAAGCGCACATTGATGAAGAGGAGCGCAGCGCCTAACATAATGGCCCAAGCCGCCGCGTACTGCGGGGTGACGCCAACACCAAACATCCCCACCAGCAAGATCGTGAACGGGATGACGAAGAAGGTGGTGGTGCGCAAAAGCAGATCGGCGCTTGGCCGATCCTCCGGCGGCAGCGCTTTGAGATCGTGGCGGGCGGCAAACCCGTCAATCCCAATCCAGACTGCGAGGAAGTAGAGGATGGCTGCGGGAAGGGCCGCAATCACGATGGCGCTGTAGGGGATGCCGGTCAGCTCCACCATCACGAAAGCGCCTGCCCCCATAAGGGGTGGCATAATCTGCCCGCCTGAGGACGCAACCGCCTCCACAGCGCCTGCAAGGGGACGCGGGTAGCCGAGCGCACGCATGGCCGGCAGCGTGACGGCCCCGGTGGAGGCCACATTGGCTGAGGCAGAGCCAGAGATGGAGCCAAAGAGCGCCGACGATAGAACCGAGACTTTCGCCGCACCCGCCTTCAACCGTCCCGCAGCGGCGGCGGCAAGGTTCATGAACCCCTCACCTGCCTCACCGGCATTGAGCACCGCACCGAAGATGACGAACACCGCCACCACGCCCACAGAAATCCCCGTGAGCTGCCCCCAAAGCCCGCCTTCGGCGATGGTGAGCGTGCCAAAAAGGCTCGCATCGGGCAGGCCCGGGTGGCCGAAGCGCCCGGGAATATACTCGCCAAACGCGGCGTAAAGCAGCGCTGCGAGCGCCACCATCGGCAGCGGCCAACCGATGGCGCGGCGGGCAACTTCCAATGTCACCCCAAGGAGGGTGAACGCCACTGCGTACTGCAACGGGCCGAACAGCATCCCATACTGGTCACCAAGAGCCCGGTGGTTGAGCGCGATGTAGAGACATGCCGCAACGCCAGCCACAGCGAGCAAGGCGCCCGACACCGACGGGCCGCGCAGGTAAAGCGCAATCCAGGGGATGGCGAGCGCCATGTGGAGTGGCCGGGCCACAAGGTTGGGCACCAACCCCGAGAACACCAGCCACAGATGGAACACGATGGTGAGGGCGCCCAATGCCACCCAGACCAAGGTCCACACCGAGCGCTGGGCGCCCACATCTGCGCCCCTTTGGCCGCCCTTCACGATGGTGAGCGTCGTGCGCGCTGACCGGTCACGCTGAGCTAGCGCGCCGCCTCCGGCACGCGAACACCGATCTCATCATAGTAGCGCAGGGCACCTGGATGGATCGCACCCGTGATATTCTCAAGGAGCGCCGGCGTCACCCCGTCCCACCAACGGGAGCGCGCGCCAAGCGTATCTTGCCCCTCCCAGAAGGCTTTGGTGAGGGTGTAGGCGGTGTCATCGCCCATACCGGTTGTGGAATAGGCGACCACAGGCAGTGATGTGGTCACAATGTCTTCGTCTTGGCCGGGATAGGTGCCGGCGGGGATGACGAGCCGGGTCCGCTTGGTGGCTTCCACCTGATCATCCGACAGGGAAAGGACGGTGACCCCCGTCCCAGCAGCCGCCTCGATCACGTTGGGCGCGGGGTAGGAGCCGGCGGTCACGAACGCATCGATCTGGCCGTTTTTGAGGGCGGCGACGGCATTGGAAAGCTCGGCGTCGGCGATCTCTACCTTTCCATCAAGGCCAAACATTTCCAGATACTTGGCCCCTTCGCGGGCCCCAAATGAGCCTTTGCCCAACAGGACCGTTTTGCCCTCAAGCCCTGCAAGGTCAGCAACGTTTTGGTCCGCCCTGACGACAAAGTGCATGGTCAGCGAGGGGATGGGGAAAAGGGCACGGATCTCGGCAAACTTGGGGTTGGCCCGCTCGGCGAACATGGCCTTGCCCTCTTTGGCAAGCCGCACCAGCGCCGGAGGGGTGGTGAAGACGTAGTCACCGCCGCGGATGGCCGATTCCATCACGTTTTGGACAGACCCCTGGCTCTCCTCGACGGTTACGTCAACGCTGTCCGGCATCGATTCGGCAAGCTCGACCGCCATTTGGTAATAGGACGAGCCGGCCTTTGCGGACTTATAGGTGACACGGGTATCGGCAGCGGCGGCACTTGTGGCCATCAGACCGGCTGCCAAAGCGCCAGCGACCAGCCCAAGGAGCTTCAGTTGTGTCATCGGCGGATTCCCCCTCAGTGTGTGCCAGGCGCGCCGGCCTGTTTGGGATGATCTGCCACTAAATTTGAAGGTGAAGCAAGAAGGGCCGCGCGAACCCCTGACCCAGTGATCTCAGCCCTCATGCGGGCGGCGCTCCCCTCACCACAGAGGGCAGGATCCCACCAATGTGCGACCCACAACGGCGCAGTTGCTGGTTCACGCCTTTGCGCGGCGCACCAGACGGTCGAGCGTTTGCAGGAAGTTGGACCGATCGGCCTTGGTGAACCCTTTTCCGCTCCCCTGCCGAAACGGGTCCGCAGCGCGCAAGTCCGCCATCAAATCGCGCATCGCAAGCTGTTGGCCAATGTTGGCCTCGGTGAAGGCGGTGCCGTCGTGTCGCAGGGCCTGCGCACCCGCCTCGATACACCGTGCGGCAAGGGGAATATCGCCCGTGACGCAAATGTCGCCGGGGCCGATCCGCTCAGCAATCAGTCGATCCGCTTCATCGGGACCGGCGGCCACCGTCACCGTCTCCACAAACGGCTCGGCACGCGGGCGTATCCCCCCGTTGGAGACCATCACGACGCTTTCTTGATAGCGCTCAGCAACGCGGATTGTTTCCTCCTTCACAGGGCACGCGTCAGCGTCCACATAGATTGTCATCACTGCCCCTTCTGGCCCCATAAACCCCGTTCGGTTAAAGACCACCCATGACTGCTCTTGCACGCCCTTTCGGCACCACCCCGTCGTCCCCGTTTATCAAAGGCTGCGAAGACGCCGCCAAGGCTCTGCGCACGGTGATGACGCCCACACCGATTATGAAGAACGTGTTCTTGTCGGAGCGGTATGGCGCTGAGATTTACCTCAAGCGGGAGGATCTCACCCCCGTCCGCTCCTATAAGCTGCGTGGGGCCGCCAACTTCTTCCGTAAAGCGATGGTGCGCGAGCCCTCCCAGAGAGCGTTTGTGTGCGCCTCTGCCGGCAATCACGCACAAGGGTTTGCCTATGTGGTGAACCATCTTGGCGTCTGCGGCACTGTGTTTATGCCGATCACGACGCCGAAGCAGAAGATCCAGAAGACCGAGACGTTTGGCGGCGGCAGCATCACCGTAAAGCTCACCGGCGACACGTTTGACCAGTCCGCCCAAGCCGCCCATATGTTTGCAGCTGAAGAAGGCGCCACCATGGTGCCCCCCTTCGACCACCCCGATATCATCGAAGGTCAGGCAAGTGTCGGCCTTGAGATTTTGGATGCGCTCAACGATCCGCCTGACGTGTTGGTGCTGCCTGTGGGGGGCGGCGGACTGGCTGCCGGCGTTGTCCAAGTCTTCAAAGAGCGCGCGCCGAACACAGAAATTGTGTTCGTGGAGCCCGCCGGCGCCCCGTCCTTTCAGCGCAGTCTAATCGAGGGCAAACGGGTCACCCTTGACCATGTGGACACGTTTGTGGATGGCGCTGCGGTGGCGCAAATGGGCGAACACACCTTCAACGCTCTTCGGGACCGTCACCCCGCGCAGGTGATTTTGGTGCCGGAGGACCGGCTGTGCGAGACCATCATCGAGATGCTCAACGTTGAGGGCATTGTGCTGGAGCCCGCCGGTGCCCTTGAGATTGACGCGCTGCGCTCGCTGCCACCGGAGCGGCTGAAGGGCCGGCGGGTGGTGTGCGTCACCTCAGGCGGCAACTTTGACTTTGAGCGCCTGCCCGAGGTGAAGGAGAGGGCATTGCGGGCGGCTGGGCTCAAAAAATACTTCATCTTGAGACTGCCGCAGCGTCCAGGTGCGTTGCGCGAATTTTTGGATCTCTTCGGCCCGCAGGACGACATTGTGCGCTTTGAGTATCTTAAAAAATCCGCCCGCACCTTTGGCTCCATCCTCTTGGGCGTTGAGACCGCCTCCCGTGGCAATTTCGACCTTTTGACCGCGCGGCTTGATGAAGCTGGCTTCACCTATCGCGATATCACCGAAGACGATGTGGTGGCGGGGGTACTGATCTAGCTGTCATTTCCGTCAACGGTGTTCATTGCGCAGCCGCCGCAGGGGGCCGTGCCTCACTGCTCCCGCCTATGGTCAATTCTCCCGGGGTGGGCCTGATGCATCAACCCACGCTTCGCTTTTCAGGGTTGACCCATCAGACCCACCCCGGGATCCTGGCGGTGTCGGCTCCGGAGGAACGTCGCTGTTGGTGTCCCACCAAAGGAACATATGAAGGGGTCTTTGGGGGTACTTCTCAGTTTTGCCGGAGCTTCGAGGGAACAACCTTCTTCGCTTCGACGTTTTGAGCGCATTCCCACTCGCCCGCCGCATATCAGCCTGGCGGGGATGAGGGTTGCGGCCACCGCCCCTGGCTGACAGGAAGGGGCATGACCAACGTGTTGGCCTTGACTATGGGGGAGCCTGCCGGGATCGGCGGTGAGATCACCCTTGGCGCATGGTCAGCGCGCACACCCCAAAGCACGCCATTTGTCTTGATTGATGACCCTGAGCGGGTGCGCGATCTGGCCGCCGCGCTCGGGGCGGATGTTCCGGTCACCCCGGTCGATGGGCCAGAGGCGGCTGAGGCAGTGTTTCATGAAGCACTCCCTGTGATGGCGCTGAACCAAAGCGTGCCGCTTCAGCTTGGCGTCGCACGCCCCGCCACGGCCCAGGCCGTGCTTGAAAGCATCACGACCGCCGTCGCGCTGGCGCAGGCAGGACGTGTGGGCGGTGTTGTGACCAACCCGATCCATAAGGCCGCCCTCCAAAGCGCCGGCTTTTCCCACCCTGGCCACACTGAGTTTTTGGCCGCGCTCGCCGGTGTGCCGCGCACCGTGATGATGCTTGTGGGGGCGGACCTCAGGGTGGTGCCGGTGACCATCCACATCCCCCTGGCCGACGTGCCGCACAGGTTGACCGAGGCGGCGATCGTTGAAACCGGTCTCATTGTCGACGCTGCGTTAAGGTCGGATTTTGGGATTGCGGCACCCCGCATTGCTGTTTCGGGCCTCAACCCCCACGCGGGTGAAGATGGCACGATGGGGCTTGAAGACCGCGCCATCGTCGCCCCGGCTGTTGCCGTCCTGAAAGCCCGCGGCATCGTTGCTGACGGGCCGCGGTCCGCAGACACCATGTTCCATCAGCGCGCCCGCACCACCTACGATGCTGCGCTGTGCATGTACCACGACCAGGCGCTCATCCCCATCAAGACCCTCGCCTTTGATGAAGGCGTCAACGTGACGCTGGGGCTTCCGTTCATCCGCACATCGCCAGATCACGGGACTGCCCTTGATATTTCTGGGCGCGGCATTGCACGGCCTGACAGTCTGTGCGCCGCCCTTCACCTTGCCGCAGACCTTTCCGCGCGGCGCCAAACGAGGATAGCCGCGTGAGCCTGCGCCTTGGAGTGAACATCGACCACATCGCCACCATCCGCAACGCGCGGGGCGGGGTGCATCCTGACCCTGTGCGCGCTGCCCTCATTGCCATGGAGGCCGGCGCCGACGGGATCACCGCCCACCTTCGCGAAGATCGCCGCCACATCCGCGATGAAGATATGCGCCGGCTCAAAGCGGAGGTTCCGCTGAAGCTGAACTTTGAGATGGCGGTGACCGAAGAAATGCTCGAGATCGCCCGCGAAGTCTCCCCTCACGCGTGTTGTTTGGTGCCCGAAAGCCGCGCCGAAGTCACCACCGAGGGTGGGCTTGATGTTGTGGCGGGCGGCAACTCTTTGCCCGACTTTGTGGCCCGGCTCACCCAATCGGGCATCCGCGTCTCGCTGTTCATTGACCCGGATGTGCGCCAGGTGGAGATGGCGAGGCGCGTGGGTGCCCCTGTGATTGAGCTTCACACAGGCCGCTACTGCGACACCGAAGGCGAGGTGCGCGCTGCTGAGTTGAAACGGCTGGAAGCTGCCGCAAAGGCTGCCGCCGATTTGGGGATAGAGTGCCATGCCGGGCATGGGCTGACCTTCGAGACAGTGAGCGCAGTGGCAGCCATTCCCTCCATGCAAGAGCTCAACATTGGCCATTTTCTCGTCGGCGAGGGGGTGATGATGGGCTTTGGCGCAGCCGTTTCAGAGATGAAGCGGTTGATGGTGGAAGCGCGCCGGGCAAACGCAGCCTGATAGAGCCGCTGCAGCGCGCGACGGTTCTTCTGGCCAAAGTGCCTGCCAGCTTGGGGTATTTGGAATGGCTGGCCTCTGGGGGCCGCTGCGCACGATCCCCCAACCAATCGGTGCCGTTCACCGCAGCGGACATGTAAGGTTCATCAAACTGACACGCCGTTGTCACACCCCGCGTTGACGCAGGAGGCCATCGTCAACCCGCGAGGAAACACCCCACCATGCGTCGTCCCACGATCCTGGCGCTTGTCGCGTCAGTCGCCATTCCCTCTGTTGCCATTGCCGAAGGGGCTGTGCCTGTCAGCTACGGGCAGCGCCCCGCCTACCTCATCGACAAAATGGAGCCCGGTGCGCTGAAAGATCAGCTCCTCGCTTGCCAAGGCCAGGTGCCTGCCAAGAGCGACTTTTCCATCGGCCACCGTGGCGCGCCTCTCCTCTTTCCAGAACACACGGTGGAATCAAACCTTGCCGCAGCCCGGCAAGGCGCGGGCATCTTAGAGTGCGATGTGACCTTCACCGCTGACAAGGAACTGGTCTGCCGCCACGCCCAAAACGACCTTCACACCACCACCAACATCTTGGTGAGCGACCTTGCACCCAAGTGCGTCACCCCGTTCACAGCAGCGGCCGACGGCAGCGAAGCCACCGCAGAGTGCCGCACCTCCGAGCTGACGCTGGCTGAGTTCCAAACGCTGCTGCCCAAAATGGACGCCTCCAACAAGGCCGCCACCACAGCAGAAGAGTTCCTCGGCGGCACAGCGCCCTGGCGCACTGACCTTTACGTCGACGGCGCCCAGTTGATGACCCACGCCCAATCCATTGAGCTCTTCAAGGCGCTGGGGGCAAAGTTCACCCCGGAACTGAAGACCCCATCGGTGGACATGCCCTTCGACGGCTTCAGCCAAGAAGACTACGCCCAAAAGCTCATCGACGAGTACAAAGCGGCCGGCGTCCCGGCATCAGACGTGTGGGCGCAGTCCTTCAACTTAGAAGACGTGCTTTACTGGATTGAAAACGAGCCTGAGTTCGGTGCCCAAGCCGTCTACCTCGACGACAGCTACGACATTGATGGTTGGGACCCGATGGATCCGTCCACCTGGACCCACTCCATGAAAGAACTCAAAGACATGGGCGTGAACTTCATCGCCCCGCCGCTCTGGGTCCTCATCACCCTCGACGACAATGGGACAATGGTGCCCTCCACATACGCCAAAGAGGCAAAGGCTGCCGGGCTCAACCTCATCACCTGGACGCTGGAGCGCTCTGGCCCGCTGAAAAACGGCGGCGGTTGGTACTATCAGTCCGTCACCCCGGTGATCGACAATGACGCTGACTACTTCAACGTGCTCCATGTGCTCGCCCAAGACGTGGGCGTTGAGGGTGTCTTTTCCGATTGGCCCGCAACGGTCACCTACTACGCCAACTGCTTCGGCAAGTAAGCCACTGCGGTCATCCCGGTCGGGTGAAGGGCATCATACCGGGACTAGGTAACCTTTTGTTGCGTTCCGCGGCATTGAGACTGCCCCTCATGCCGCGGAGCCTCTTTTCGGGCTCTTGAGGTGCCCGCCGGCGCAAGGGCACTGTTCTCGCAATCGTTTCATCGCGTCAGTTGCCATCGTCCTTTGCCCCCATCGCGTGCTAACCCTTTGGCAATGGCCCAACGACGACGCTCCACACCCGCTGAGCCCTCCCCAGACGCGCCCTATTGGCTTTATGGCCTTCACGCCGTCAGGGCCGCTCTTGCGAACCCCCACCGCACAACCCGAAAGTTGGTGGCGAGCAAGAACGCCCTCCAAAAGCTTGACGCCGGGGCGCTGACCCTTCCGGTGGAGGAGATGGACGTGCGGTCCATCAGCCGGCTTTTGGGCGATGCCGTCCACCAAGGCGTTGCCGTTCTGGTCGACCCTTTGCCGGCAAAGCCCCTAGAGGCGCTTCAATCGGCAAAGCTTGTCCTTTGTCTCGACCACATCACCGACCCGCATAATGTGGGTGCGATCCTGCGCTCGGCTGTGGCTTTCAAAGCCGATGCTGTGATCACCACCACCCGCCACGCAGCATCAGAAAGCGGCGTGCTGGCAAAGTCTGCGTCGGGGGCGCTCGACCTTATCGACCTTGTGACGGTCACCAACCTTTCCCGCGCGATCGAGGCCCTCAAAGAAATGGGGTTTGAGGTGGCCGCCCTTGATAGCGAAGCGGACCAGCCGTTGGAGGCGCTTTACCCTGCGCCCCGCTGGGCGTTTGTATTGGGGGCCGAAGGGAAGGGCGTGCGGCAGGGAGTGAGGGCTGCGTGCGGTCAAATCGCCAGAATTGAAGCGGGCGGCGCTCTCACCTCACTCAACGTTTCCAACGCAGCTGCCATCATCCTTTACGCAGCCCAGCGCGGTTTACTCGACGAGTAGAGCGCGCGGGGCAAGCTGCTGCACAACGCTGGTCATTGCGACCAGCAAGAACCGCCCACCGTTCGACGCGGCGAGCCTTGCCCCCGCCGCAGGCAGAGCAGAGCAGCCTGCTCTAGCTGTAGAAGCTTAGAAGGTTGTTCAGTCCAAGCTCCGCCCGGACTCAGAGGTGCCGCCAAAAAAACCCTTCACATGTTCCTTTGGTGGGACACCAAACAGCGACGTTCCTCCGGAGCCGACACCGTCAGGACCCCGCGGTGGGCCTGATGGGTCAACCCCGAAGAGCGAAGCGTGGGTTGATGCATTAGGCCTACCGCGGGACAATTGCCCATAGGCGGGAGCAGTGCGGCACGGCCCCCACGGCGGTTACGCAATGAACAACGTTCATCGAAACGGCACTTAGCTGTCTGCGGCTGCCTGTTTTTTCTTGGCCCTTGAGGGGAAAGCAAGCTCTGCGTGGACCGAGCAGTAGGTTTCATTGCCGTTGGTGCGAGCACCGCAGAACCTGAAATCTGGGCTTGACGGATCGCCGATCGGCCACCTGCAGCTGCACGACTTCAGCTCAAAGAGCGTCACGCCGCCGTGGATGGGAACCACCTCGGCAAGCGGCGGCTCCACATAGACCTCTGGCTCGGGCGCGAGCTCGGCGTCCTCGCGCTCAACTATTTTGACCACCGTCGAGCCCACCGCCATGACCCTTGGCGGGCTTTGCGGCCTTGGGGCTGGGCGCGGTGCGTTGGCATTGCGCCGGGGCGCAGAGCGGGCTGACTTCACCCTTCCCGACAGGCCCAAGCGGTGGATCTTGCCGATCACTGCGTTGCGCGAGACACCCCCCAGCGAATCGGCAATTTGGGATGCAGACAGGCCGTCGGCCCAGAGCTTGCGCAGCTCTTCAATACGCTCGTCGGTCCAGCTCATGGCGTCA
>JBCDLN010000071.1:0-14913 GCA_038745295.1 Pseudomonadota bacterium
CGAAGGCGGTTGCTGGCCAAGGCCAAGAAAGGAGAGCGAGGCTTCTGCGATGATGGCGGTGGCGATGGTGAGGGTCCCCTGCACCAAGATCGGCGGGAAGATGTTGGGCAAGATGTAGCGCCCAATCATCGCCCCGTGGCCGACCCCCACAGCACGGGCGCTTTCCACGTAGTCCTCGGTCATCACAAGGAGCGTTTGCGCGCGCGCGAGGCGAATGAAGATGGGCATCGCGGAGAGGCCGATGGCAATCATCGCGTTCGTGAGTGAGGGACCCAGGAATGCTGCGAGCGCAATGGCAAGGATCAGAAAGGGCGCTGCGAGCATCGCCTCTGTGACACGGGAGATGGCTGCATCCGTCCAGCCGCGCAGGTAGCCCGACAGAACGCCGAGGGGGACGCCGAGCACAACGGCGATCAGCACCGACACCACACCTGCAAGCAAAGACGCTTGGGCGCCCCAGATCATGCGTGAGAGAACATCGCGCCCGATTTCATCGGTGCCGAAGGGGTGGGCCATCGTGGGTGGTTTGCGCACTGCGGACCAATCGGTCTCGGCAGGCCCTGGCACCGGCAGGAAGGGGGCGAGAAGCGCCACGACCAGAAAGAAGGTGACAATGACGCCGCCGAACAGCGCTGACGGGCTCCTGACGAGCTTTAAGAATGTCCGGCTGCGCCGCTTGGGCAGGACAGGATCGGCGGGGATCGCGCGCGGGTCGGTGATCGCGCTCATAGGTCACCCATGCGCGGGTTGAGAACGCGGTAGGCAACGTCCGCCAAGATGTTCATGAAGATGAAGGCTATGCCTGTACACAGGACAATGCCCTGTACAACAGCATAGTCGCGATTGAAGACAGCATCGACAACGAGTTTGCCAAAGCCTGGAATGGTGAAGATTTGTTCAGTCAAAACCGCGCCGGCCAGAAGCTCTCCAAAGAGGAGCGTCATGACCGTGACGACGGGGACAAGGGCGTTGCGTAGGGCATGTTTGATCAGAACCGTGCGCTCCCGAAGCCCTTTGGCGCGGGCGGTGCGCACATAGTCTGACTGCAAAACGCTCAGCATCGCAGAGCGGGTGTGGCGCATGAGGGTGGCGGCGAGCGCCGTCCCCAACACGAAGGCCGGCATCAGCATGGTGCGGATCGACTGCAACGGGTCTTCAAAGAACGGCTGATAGCCTGACGCGGGAAGCCAGCCGAGCTTCACCGACACCAAGAGGATCAGCATGATCCCCAGCCAGAAATTGGGGACCGAAAGGCCTGAGAGCGCGGTGATGTTGGCGGCCCAGTCGATCCAGGTTCCTTTCTTGTAGGCGGAAAGGACGCCGGCGGGAATACCGATCACCATCGCAATGATGAGCGCCATCACAGCAAGCTGGACGGTGACGGGAAGTTTTTCTGCAATGAGTTCCAGCACAGGCTGCTGGGTGCGCAAAGAAATCCCAAGGTCGCCCTGAAGGGCATTGCCTGCCCAGGCCAAGTATTGGACGGGGATGGGGTCGTTCAGCCGGTACTTTTCCCGCAGCGCTTCGATGACGTCGGGATCGCGTTCTTCGCCCGCCAGCACCAGGATGGGATCCCCCGGCAACAGCTGTTGAAGCCCGAAGACGAAAATCGAGATGATGACGATGGTGGGTATGGCAATGAGCAGGCGGCGGGCGATGAAGGCAAGCATTGGCGAACGCTCCATGCAATGCCGGGCCTCACAGAGAGGGAGGCCCGGCTGAGGGGACTATTCGCTGACGCTGACGCCGTGGAGGCGGATCATGCCGTCAGGGTAAGGGGTGAAACCCTTCACGCTGTCTTCGAGCGCCCAGATCCACACGGGGTGATAGAGGTAGATGATGGGCAGTTGATCTTGCTGCAACGCGACGGCAGAGCTGTAGCTTTCTTTGCGCACAGCAGGATCGGTGGAGAGGCGCGCTTCGTTGAGGAAGGTGTCCATATCGGGGTGGGAAAACTTGGAATCGTTGATCCCGCCACCTGTGGTCAAGAACTGGTGGATATTGCCATCAGGATCCACCCGGCCCGACCAACCGATTTGGCTTGCCGTATAGTCGCCCGCGGACTGATCGGCGAGGAGGGTTGCAAATTCTTTGGCCACGATCTCGATGTTGATGCCAGCATCGGCCGCCATCGCCTGAACCACTTGCATGACTTGGGTTTGGACGGGGTTGTTGGCGACTTGGATTTCGATGGTCACACCATCGGGGTAGCCGGCTTCGGCAAGGAGGGCTTTGGCCGCTTCAATGTCCCGCTCCGGCACGGGGAAGTCGGCGTTATACCAGGGTGATGCTGGCGAGAAGGGCTGGTTGCCTGGTGCGAAGGCCCCCTCAAACACCACCTGGTTGAGGGCGGCACGGTCGATGGCGGCGGATAGGGCTTGCCGCACGAGGTTTGATTGGCCGAGCGGGTTTTGCGCGTTGTCGCCATTGGCCACGTTGTTGGTGATGCCTTGATAGCCAAGCGAAGTGGCTTTTTCGACTTGGAGGCCGGCATCGCCTTCAGCGGACGTCACGTCGGTGGCGGCGAGCCGCTCCAGCATGTTGAGGTCGCCCGCGCGCAGGTTAGCAAGGCGCACAGTCGTGTCCGGGATGGGCAGGAAGGTGACAGTGTCGAAGTTGATTTCGTCCGCGCGATAGTAGTCAGCAAACTTTTCGAGCGCGATCCGGTCTTGCGCCACCCGCTCCACAAACTTGAACGGGCCTGCGCAGACGGGGGCAAGGCCAAAGTCTTCGCCAGCTGCTTCGAAGGCTGTAGGGGACAGCATCATGCCCGAGCGGTCGGCGAATTGGGCAATCAGCGTCGCATCAGGCGCCGAGAGATTGATTTTGATGGTGGTGTCGTCGACGACATCCCAGCTTTCGATGGACTTCACCTCTGACTTACGCCGTGAGGTTTCAAGGTTCTTGGATCTGTCGAGGTTGGCGGCAACGGCATCGGCGTTGAAGGGTGTGCCGTCGTGGAACACCACATCATCGCGCAGCGTCATGGTGAGCTCTGTTCCGTCCTCATTCCAGGACCAGCCAGTGGCGAGCATGGGGATGATTTCAAGATCAGGCGTGATGTCCACAAGCTTATCGCACAAGGATGCGTAGACGATCCGGCCCACGAAGGTGCGCGACTGATCGGGGTCCAGCACATCGGGGTCTTCTTGGAGGGCAATGCGGAAGTCTTGGGCTTGGACGAGGCTCGTGCTGAGCGACAGGAGCGCTGCGACACACAGTGTCTTACCGATACGCATGGTGGGTCTCCCCTTTGGTGAGCGGTGTAGGGTTGGTGTGAGGCTCTTGGGCAGCGCGGGCTGCACCGTAGAGCGCGAAACGGCGGCGCGCGTTCTCAGCGCGATGGTCGGTGTTGTTGCTGATCCCGTTGAGGGTCAGGTCGTTGGCAAAGTGGCAGGCGGCGCTGCGCCCCTCGCCCACCTTGGTAAGCGGCGGCTCAGTCGATCTGCAGATTTCGGCCGCATAGGGGCAGCGGGTGTGGAAGCGGCAGCCACTGGGCGGGGCCATAGGGTTGGGCGGATCGCCATCGATCACCACTTTGGCGCGGCGGGCCCCCACTGTGGGGATGGGGATCGCCGAGAGCAAAGCCTCGGTGTAGGGGTGCGCTGGCCGCTCAAACAAAGTGTCCGTCGGTCCGGTTTCCACGATTTTGCCCAAGTACATCACCGCCACTCTGTCAGACATGTGGCGGATGACGGCGAGGTCATGGGCAATCACGATCAAAGTGAGGCCGAATTCTTCGCGAAGATCTTGGAGAATGTTGACCACTTGGGCTTGGATGGAGACGTCGAGCGCGCTGACGGGCTCGTCCCCGATCAGCACGGACGGGCCGGTGGCGAGCGCGCGGGCAATGCCAATGCGCTGGCGCTGTCCGCCGGAGAATTCGTGCGGATAACGGTCAGCATGCTCTGGCCTGAGGCCGACGCGGGTGAGGAGCTTTGCCACATCTGCACGGCGCTCTGACGCGGTGCCGATCCCGTGCGTGCGCAGCGGCTCTTCGATGAGCGCGCCCACGCTCATGCGCGGATTTAATGATGAAAATGGGTCTTGGAAGATGAATTGAAGGTCGGCGCGAAGGTTTCGCATCGCTTTGTTGGGGAGCGTTCCGATATCGGTGTTGCGGTAGAGCACCAGACCTTCAGAGGGCTCCAGAAGCCGCACCAGAAGGCGGGCGAGCGTTGACTTTCCGCAGCCTGATTCTCCCACGATGGCAAAGGTTTCGCCCGCCTCGATGGAAAGGTCGACGCCGTCCACCGCGCGCACCACTTTAGGCGCGCCAAAGAGCGACTTTTTGGAGCGGAAGTGCCGCTTGAGGCCGCGCGCTTCGAGGATGCGATGGGCGCTCATGCCACGTTTGCCGCGAGGTCTTGAAGGTTTGCTTCAAGGGGAGCGCGCCAGCAGGCAACGGTGTGACCCTCTGAAAGGGATGAAAGGGGTGGCGGCGCGGCACAATCGGCGCCGCTGAAGGCGCAGCGGGGGGCAAACCGGCACCCTTCCGGCATGTGATGCGGGCTTGGCACCATCCCCGGGATGGTGAGGAGACGCCCACGCGCACCGGCAAGGGCCGGCATCGAATTCATCAGGCCCAAAGTATAAGGGTGCTGGGGATCGTTAAAGATCTGCTCAGCGCTGCCGAACTCAATAATTCGGCCCGCATACATCACGG
This sequence comes from Pseudomonadota bacterium, assembly GCA_038745295.1. GTDB lineage: Bacteria > Pseudomonadota > Alphaproteobacteria > Rhizobiales > Amorphaceae > Acuticoccus. The sequence continues at coordinate 4,667 of JBCDLN010000071.1, forward strand.
CGACCTTGTCGGCCATTTCTGCCACCACCCCCAGATCGTGGGTGATGAGGATGAAAGAGGCCGCTGTTTCAGCCGCGAGCTGGCGCATCAGGTCCAAAATCTGCGCTTGTATGGTGACATCGAGCGCGGTGGTGGGCTCATCGGCAATGAGGAGTGCTGGGTCGTTGGCAAGGGCCATCGCAATCATTGCCCGCTGACGCATGCCCCCCGATAGCTGGTGGGGAAACTCATCAAGCCGTTGTTCTGCCGCGGGAATTCGCACCTTCTGGAGCATGTCGAGGGCGCGCTGCCGTGCTGCCTCTGCGCTCACACCTTGGTGGACACGCACCGATTCTGCGATTTGCTCGCCAATTCTGATGGTGGGGTTGAGCGAAGTCATCGGCTCTTGGAAGATCATCGCCATCTTGCCGCCGCGCGTTTTGCGCAAGACGTCAGCCGGCATGGCGAAGAGATCTTCGCCGTCAAAGACGGCGCGCCCGCTCACACGGCGCAGCGGCGGCGAGGCCATCAAGCCCATCAAGGCAAGTGCTGTGAGGCTTTTTCCGCAGCCCGATTCCCCGACGACGCAAAGGGTTTCTCCGCGCCCAAGCTCAAAGGACACCTTGTCGATAATGGGGACGGGCGCCGTGCCGAGCGCAATGGAAAGATCCTGTACGCTGAGGAGCGGGGCCCTTTTTTCCGTCATTCAGCGTCTCCCTCCAGGGAGGCGTGGAGGTTGTCCGACAAGGCCGAAAGGTGCGCGCGCATGGCTTGGAAGGCTGCAGGCCCATCACGCCGCTCGATGGCATTGACGATGTGGCGATGCTGCGTGTCATAGAGCGCCATGGTCTCAGGGGTGCGGGCCCTATGGCGTTTTTGGGTCCAATCGGCTGAAAGGCGCACCTCGTCGAGCAAGGTGAAGGCTGTGAGCATCACCCGGTTGCCCGCGATCCTGGCGATGGCGCGGTGGAGCGCCCCGTCCCACAGCTCAGCCGTTTCAGCATCAACAGGTGTCGACGCGCGCGCAGCCAGCTGACGCAGGCGCGCCACGTCTTCCCCGCTTGCCCTCAAGGCACACAATTCGGCGAGTGCTGGTTCGATGCACGCGCGCGCTTCCATAACGACGAGTGGATCAGCGTCGGGCGCAATCTCGGCGGCAAGGGCGCCTGCAGGGTCCGGCGGCTGGCCCGCGAACGTACCCTTCCCTTGGCGGCGCCAAATGAGCCCTTCAGCTTCCAACGCATCAAGCGCCCGGCGTACCGCGCCACGGCCACAACCAAGCTCTGCGGCAAGCTCTCTCTCCGCCGGAAGCCGGCCATCCGCAGGGAGCTTTCGAGCGTCGATCATGGCCCTGAGAGCGGTCAGGACAGAGCCACCGTCATCGGCTGTGGTTGCGAACCCGTTCAAGATGTGGACCGCCGCTTGTGAGGATCACTTTCGGATTGGTTCGATACCAATTTAGAATTGGTTCGCTCGCAGTGTCAACGCCACATGGACGCACTGGGCATGTGGGTCGGCGGATTGAGGCTGCGGGGAGCGCTTGGTCAGCCGTTGGCCATGCGCGATGGCGCTTGTTCACCAAGGCTCAGAGGTGCGAGGGTGATCCTGTCGAACAACGGGGACGCTGCGTGCGCGCCACTTATCAATGACACGGCTGGCATTGATTGCGGTCATGGAGGGAGGGTTTGGCGATGGAACTTGACAAAGGGATCACCAAAGACGGCGAAGGCACGCGCCTCAACATCTTAGGCCAGACCTACTACATCAAGGCGTGGTGCGAGACGACATTTGCCTTTGAGACGAACTCAGAACCTGGTCAGTTCGTCCCAGTCCACGTGCATCCCACGCAAGACGAGTTCATCTTGGTGCAGGAAGGCACGTTAGATCTGAAACTTGATGGGGTTTGGACCAAAGCCCATGCAGGCGACCTTGTGCGGATGCCCAAAGGCATTCCCCATGGCTACTTTAACAAATCAGATCAGCCGGCCCGGGCGCTCTTCTGGGTTTCGCCGGCTGGAAAGCTCAAAGAGCTTTTCGACGCGCTTGATGATCTCACCGACATCGATGCGGCGGTGAAAATATCAGCCGAGCATGATGTCAACTTCCTGCCGCCTGAGGCGAACGAGTGAACGGTTCGCCACGGCCGACGCGGTGCATGCCCGCCCTGTGGTGGAGTGCTGTGGCGGGCAGCACGGGTTAATTGAGAACGCTCGGCCAATTGCGGCGTGCTGATGCAATGTTGCCAGCCTTATCCCGAGACCAACGACGGTGCACGCCACGGCTGTAATTGAGGTAGAGCTTACCGTCGACGATCTCCCAGGCCTCCGGCGTTGTGGATGCGGTATAGCCTTGCGACACCGCCCAAGCGCAGTAGCCGCCGAATTGGGGAGCGTAACGCGCAGGATTGGCACGGAACACATCCCTGTTCGCGGCCGATGAAAACTGCCAGGTCGACCCGTTCCACTCGGCCGTAAACTCGGGTGAGCCTGCCACAGGGCGCCCTTGGGTAAAGTACGCCACAACGTCGGTCCCGTCGACGGCAACGCCGCGCCGCGTTTGGTAGATAGGGGCCTTTCCAGCGAGTGCCGACGCAAGCGGCGCCGTTGCTGCGGCAAGAGCAAGGGCGCCTGTCAAAACGGCGCGCCGATGGAGTGCTGTCATGGAAGGTTCTCCACGGTGGTGTGTGGCTCCATAACTAGAGTTCCCGGCGCAAAGTATGGAGGGACGCACGCACAAATGTGACCTCAGTTGATAAAGACAGCTGGCAAGGGGTCGCCGGCAAGACCCATGGCGGTCGCCGCCGATGGCGGTGGCGTTTGCGGCAGGGCTCATACCGTATGTGCGAAACAAATTCCTCCTGCGTTCTAGACGCGGGCTGTTTTCTCCGGTCTGAGTGGGCGCAATTGGACCGGGAGGGTTTGGCGCCCATCGTCGGCCGCTGAAGGGATGAAGGACCTGAACACATGAGTACGCTGGACGCGCTGCGGGAGATGACAACGGTTGTTGCCGATACTGGCGATATTGGCGCGGTGAAGGCCTATCAGCCGGTGGATTGCACCACAAACCCGTCCCTCGTTCTGGCCGCGCTCAAGGACCCCACGTACGAGGCCTTGCTCAAACGGGAGATTGAGGTTGGCCGCACAGCGGGCCACGACGCGGAGGACATCACAGCAAGCCTTACCGTTGCTGTTGGTGCTGAGCTTTGTGCGCTGGTGCCGGGCCGCGTCTCTACAGAAGTCGACGCCTGCCTCTCCTTCGACACGGAAGGGTCCGTTGCCCGCGCCCGTGCCATTATCGCCAATTACAATGCGCGGGGCATTGGCAAAGACCGCATCCTCATCAAACTCGCCTCCACGTGGGAAGGGGTGCGCGCTGCTGAAATCCTGCAAGGAGAAGGAATTGATTGTAACCTCACACTCCTTTTTTCGATGGCTCAGGCCGTTGCATGCGCCAATGCTGGCGTCTTTCTGATTTCCCCCTTCGTGGGGCGCATTACTGACTGGTATAAGAAGACCGAAGGCCGTGATAGTTACGCGCCAGATGATGACCCAGGCGTCAAATCTGTACGCAGGATTTACGATTACTATAAATCGAACAGTATCGGGACCTTGGTGATGGGAGCCTCGTTTCGCAATGTGGAGCAGATCAAAGCACTTGCCGGTTGCGATAACTTGACCATCGGTCCGAAATTTTTGGAAGAGCTCGCAGCCGAAGATGAGCCGTTGCCCAGAGCCCTGTCGCCTGACCAGGCAAGCGGTGTTCCAGCTCAAGTGATGGACGAGAAAACCTTCCGCTGGGACCTCAACGCTGACCCTATGGCGAGCGAGAAGCTTGCTGAGGGGATAAGGGCCTTCAATGCCGACCACCAACGTCTGATCGCCATTGTTGGAGAGCGCCTCCAATCTGCGCACTGAGGAAGCGTGCGGGCCGCTGCGGCTCGCATCGACAACTGATGGGCGGGACGTCGCGTTGAGACAGAAAAGCTAAAGGTTATGGCGATGGCACTGGACCTCATCACCATTGGTCGCTCGTCGGTCGACCTTTATGGCGGGCAAATTGGCGGCCGGCTGGAAGATATGGGCTCGTTCGACAAGTATATCGGCGGCTCACCCACCAATATTGCCTGCGGCACGGCAAGGCTTGGTTTGAAATCGGCCGTCATCACAGGGGTGGGTGATGAGCACATGGGGCGTTTCATCCGCGAACAGCTCACCCGTGAAGGGGTCGACACCCGCGGCGTGAAGACCGATCCAGACCGCCTTACCGCGCTGGTTCTTCTTGGGATTCGCGACCAGGAGCAGTTCCCCCTGATTTTCTACCGCGAAAACTGCGCCGATATGGGCCTCACAGAAGCTGATATCGATCCTGACTTTATCAAGGAGGCCCGCGCGGTGGTGGCCACAGGGACCCATCTGAGCCACCCGCAGGTGGAACGGGCCACCTTGAAGGCCCTCACCATTGCACGGGCGCAGAACCGAAAGACTGCGCTCGACATCGACTATCGCCCCAACCTTTGGGGCGTTGCAGGCCATGGCGAGGGTGAAAGCCGCTTTGTGGCCAGCGAAAAGGTGACGGCGAAGCTCCAATCAACGCTCCACCTGTTTGATCTCATTGTGGGCACCGAGGAAGAGTTCCATATCGCGGGCGGCACGACAGATACGCTTGCCGCACTGAAGGCGGTCCGCGCTGTCTCCACCGCAACATTGGTGTGCAAGCGCGGTGCACGGGGGGCTGTGGCCTTTACCGGTGAGATCCCGCAAAGCTTGGACGAGGGTGAGGCCGGCAAAGGTTTCCCCATCGATATCTTCAATGTGCTTGGCGCAGGTGACGGCTTCATGTCCGGCCTCCTCAAGGGGTGGCTCGACGGAGAGGATTGGCCCACCGCCCTCAAGTACGCCAATGCGTGCGGCGCCTTTGCTGTGAGCCGTCACGGATGCACGCCTGCTTACCCGTCCTGGGAGGAGCTGCAGTTTTTCTTTGCGCGCGGCGTCACGCGGCCGGACCTGCGCAACGATGGCGAACTGGAGCAGGTGCACTGGGCAACCAATCGGCCGGGCGACTGGTCACATATCCGCATTTTCGCGTTTGACCATCGGTCCCAGTTTGAGGCGATGGCTGGGGCGACCGCGCAAACCATCGGGCGGTTTAAGGAACTGTGTCTTGAGGCCGCCCTCAAAATCCAGAACGGGCGGCATGGATTTGGCGTGTTGTGCGACGGCCGGCTTGGCCGTGATGCGCTTTATCAGGCCGAAGGCCAGGGGCTGTGGATCGGCCGACCTGTGGAGTGGCCGTCATCGCGCCCGCTCACCTTTGAGCCTGACGTGGGCGCCGATTGCGGGGGCCTTGCCGAATGGCCAAGGGGCCAGGTGGTCAAGTGTTTGTGCTTTTGCCATCCCGACGATGATGGCCCCATGTGGGCCGCGCAGGAAGGGGCCGTCTCACGCGTTTTCCAGGCAACACGTCGCAACCGGCTTGAGTTCTTGTTGGAGGTGATCCCCTCAAAAGTCGGCCCCGTAGATGACACCACCACCGCCAAGGTAATCCAACGTTTTTATGACCTTGGTGTCTTCCCCGATTGGTGGAAGCTTGAACCATTCAAGACCCCAGCGGCTTGGACCAACGTGGTGGCCGCCATTGAACACAACGATCCGCGCACGCGGGGCATTGTGGTCTTGGGCCTCGACGCACCCGAGGACGAACTCATTGAGAGTTTTACTCTGGCCGGGGCGCAAGATTTGGTGAAGGGGTTCGCCGTCGGCAGGACCATCTTTGGAGATGCAGCGCGGGGTTTCATGGAAGGCTCGCTCAGCGAGAGCGAGGCTGTTGCGCAAATGGCTGATACGTTCGGCAGGCTCAGCAAGGTTTGGGACAATGCAAAGAAGAGTTAGGTGGGAGAGCTTCGGCAGGCGATTGCCCCTCGCCTCTTCTGCCGCGGTTCTTACCCAATGCTGAGCGTTCTGTTTGCCGCCAAGGGCTGCGGATGCAGACCGGACGCAGGAGCGTTTGTATACGCCGCAGGGCAGCCTCAGACGTGAAGGTGAAAGCACCATGGCCGAGTTACTGAGAAAGCCTTTTGGACAGCACGGCAAGGTCCACGACATCACCCCGCAGACGGCGGGTTGGCGCTATGTGGGCTTTGGCCTTTACCGGCTGAGGGCTGGCGAACGGGCCGCCGAAGACACCGGCGACCGGGAGGTGATCCTGGTGGTGGTGGAAGGCAAAGCACGCATGGCCGGGGCTGGCCGCGACTGGGGTGTGCTTGGCGCGCGCATGAATGTCTTTGAACGGACCGCGCCCCATTGCCTTTACCTTCCAAACGGAACGTCTTGGCAGGTCTTGGCCGAAACCGACTGTGTTGTGGCGGTCTGTTCAGCGCCAGGGTCCGGCGGGCACAAAGCGCAGCGGATCGGTCCGGAGGGTATTGAGCTTACGACGCGCGGAAAGGGGACGAACACGCGGCACATCAACAACATCGCCATGGAAAACGAAGACTATTGCGACGCGCTCCTGGTGACGGAGGTGTTTACCCCGCAGGGTCATTGGTCGTCCTACCCCAGCCACCGGCATGACGAGGATGACTATCCGCGTATCACCTACCTTGAAGAGACCTACTACCACCGCTTGAACCCGGCGTCAGGCTTCGGCGTCCAGCGCGTTTACACCGACGATGGGCGCCTTGATGAGACGATGGCAGTGTCCGATGGGGATGTGGTTCTGGTACCGCGCGGTCATCACCCCTGCGGCGCCCCTTACGGATTTGAGATGTACTACCTCAACGTCATGGCGGGGCCTTTGCGAAAGTGGCGATTTGTGCCCGCGCCCGAGGTGGAATGGATTATGAAGCGCGACGCCTAGGTGTCGAAGATATGAAGGGTGTTCCCTCTCAGCTCCGCCAAGACTCAGAAGTGCCTCGAAAGAATTCTTCAATGTTCCTTTGGTGGGACACAAAACAGCGACGTTCCTCCGGTGCCGACACGGTCAGGGTCCCGCGGTGGGCCTGGGCGGGAGCGGTGAGGCACGGCCCCCTACGGCGGTTCCGCCATGAACAACGTTGATGGAAACGACATTTTGAGCACGATCTGCTCAGTTTGAATGAAACTGAGCAGATGAAAACGTGCTCGCTTTTGACGAGCGCACATATCTCGATGTGACGGGACGTTGGCCGGAGATAGCCCCTCCGCGAGTGATCCCGTCAATCGGCGCCGCGCACCGGGATGGTCGCATCGGGGCGCGGGTGGAAGACTTTCTGCACGAAGTAAATACCCACCGCCGCGCCAATGCCGATGATATCAGAGATGAGGCCGCCCTCGATCATGAAGAGGGCTGCCGCGATGAGGCCGGCACGCAAGAACCAGGCTGGCCGCACCCCAAGGAACCAACCCTGCACCCCCGAGGACAGCAAGAACACCCCGAAGGTGGCGGTGATGGCGGCGCGGATCACCTCGTACCAGGCGCCGTCGAGCAGGATCGCACTGTTGTAAAAGAACATAAACGGGACGATGAATGCTGCAACGCCGATCTTAAAGCTCGAGACGGAGGTCTCCATGGGGTTGGCGCCCGATATCCCCGCCGCGGCATAACTTGCCAGCGCCACCGGCGGCGTTATGGCCGACACCACCGCAAAGTAGAAGACGAAGAAATGGGCGGTGAGTGTTGGGATGCCCAATTGGATGAGGCCAGGCGCCACCACCGATGCGGCCACGGCGTAGGCGGCTGTTGTGGGCATCCCCATGCCTAGAAGAATGGCGATGCACATGGCAAACAGGAGTGCCAGAAGCTGGCTCACCCCGGCAAGATCAAGAAGCACCGCCGAGAAGCGCGCGCCCACCCCGGTGAGCGAAATCACCCCCACAATGATGCCAGCACACGCGCACACTGCGATAATCTGGATCGACATCACCCCTGCCAGCTCAAACGCCTTCAAGATGGAGCGGATGCCCATGCGATAGGGCGTCAACCACGACACCACGGCCGTCGCGACGGTTGCGAGTGTGCCGGCCCTGATCACGGAGTAGCCCAAGAACAGCGCTACAATCAGAATGATGATGGGGACGAAGAGGTAGATTTGCCGTACGAGCGCGCCGAACTTTGGCAACTCATCCTCGCGCATCCCGCGCATGTTGAGCTTGGCTGCCTCAAAGTCGACCATGAAGTAGATGGACGCAAAGTAGAGGATCGCCGGGATCAACGCGGCAACGGCAATCTCCTGGTAGGGAATGCCGGTGATTTCAGCCATGATGAAGGCGCCGGCCCCCATGATGGGCGGCATGATTTGTCCACCTGTGGACGCGGCCGCTTCAATGGCGCCGGCGGTTTTGCTCCTGTAGCCCACCTTTTTCATCAAAGGGATGGTGAGAGACCCGGTCGCCACCACGTTGCCGGCTGACGTGCCGTTGATCATCCCCATGAGGCCAGACGCAAAGATGGCGACCTTGGCTGGGCCACCCCGTGCACGGCCGGCGGCGGCGAAGGCAAAGTTCACAAAATAGTCGCCCACCTTTGAGGCCTGGAGGAAGGCGGCAAAGATGATGAACAAGATGATATAGGTGGACGACACTGCCGTCGTGGGCCCCAAGATGCCGGCATCGGAATAGACGTGGCCGAAGAAGCGCTGCCAACTGTAGGCGCTTTGGACCGCCAGCACGCCAGGGAGCAAGTGCGCGGTGAAGGTGTAGGTGAGAAAGATCGCCGTGATCACCACCAGCGCGAGCCCCGCGACGCGGCGGGTGAGCTCTAATATCATGGCGGCGCCAGCGGTTGCTGCAAACGCGACACCAATGGGCACAAAAGGCGTGCCGACAGAATTGCGCGCGGCCGTGTCGTAAATCGCCACAAAGTAAATGGCGACGACGATCCCGCAGAGAGAGAGGACCACATCGGACGCGGCAAAGCGCTCCCTCCCCCGCCGCTCAATCCAACCGGTGACGATGGCGCCCAGCGAAGCAATCAGAAGGGGAATGCCAAACCAGCGGACTTCGTTTTGGTAGATTTCAGTGCCAGGAAAGGCCGCCCATGTGGTGAGCCCGCCCATCTCGGGAAGCTCGCCAGAATTGATGAGGTTGGCAAAGCCGATGGCTGTCACCCCCGCCACCAGAGCTGGGACCGCGAGGACGGCCGCCACAATCGAAACGACGGGGGTTTGCCTGTGTAACGGCCCCTTAGCCGCAAACGTATGTGCCGAGAACATCAAGAAGCCCAGCACAAGCGCGCCGGCGATGTGGACGATCCTAAAGTTCCATGTCTCCATGGGGAATTGCGGGAGGAACGGGATCTCCACGCCCGTCCACTCGGAGATCGAGACGCCATTCAGCGCCACCATATGGAACGCAGCGTACACCGTGGCGAGCGTTGCGATGAAGAGGTAGGCCCACCCTTCAAAAAGGCGGCGGTTGCTTTCCAAGGGCGAGTCGTCAATCCCTTCTGCGATGACGTTGCCGGCCTCCCCTTCAGGTACCGTATCGTCACCACTGGTGAGGCTTTGCCGATCCGCCATGTTTCCCCCGTCCGTGTCGACTCAACGCTGCGATCCGATCCGCATCGACTTTCGCTGTGAAAGCGTAACAGGTTAAAACCGCAGTCGGCGAGTGGTTTAGTGCAGGATAAGGTATTTTATCCTAAATCGTCACTTTTGAAGCACGCTGCGTGTGATCTGTTGTCAGACGGAGTCATTTCGAAATCACGAGCAAGTTGCGATTGTGTGAGAGGAAAGTGAAGCGCCTTGCTCCACGACAAAGAGCCCCGCGGCGGGCGCCGTGCTCTCACGGCCTGGATAGCGGGAGGGCAGACGTCGAAAGGTGGGCGAGTTAGGTGCGCGCCTTTTCGAACGCCGCCCAGGCTGCCTTGAAGGTCTCAAAGTCCATGGGGCCCCGGCGTGCTACGTCCAGAACAAGCTTTTCGTTCTGTGTCAGCCGGGCAATGGCCGCTTCCAGCTCGCCCACACGCTCTGACGGGATCACAAGCGCACCATGGCGATCCGCATGGACGAGATCGCCGTCGTTCACGTTTAGGCCGAAGATGCACACTGGAGTGGCGAACTCCACCACATGAACAAAGCCATGGCTGGGTCCGATAGAGCCAGCAACCAAAGGAAAGTTTTCGGGCAGATCACCCAAGTCGCGCATCACACCGTTGGTGAGGGCCCCCGAAAGGCCAAATGATTTGTGGACCGTGGCGTTGACCTCCCCCCAGAACGCACCGATGCAGTGGGGAAAGTCTATGTCCTCCACCACCGCGATGGCCGGTGAAGGTGCTGTTGCCATATGCTTATA
>JBCDLN010000072.1:0-14793 GCA_038745295.1 Pseudomonadota bacterium
AAAGAGCTTGGAAAGGTTCAGCCGGATCGCATTGCCCAGCGCAATGAAGCGCTCACCCTCGCCCTCACTGTCGAGCTTGATGAAGCGTTGCACTTGCGCCGGAATACGCACCAGCGCCAACCGGTTTTCCCCGTTGGGGGCCTTCAGCTTCAACGCCAGCGAAAACCCCAAGTTCGGAATGAACGGGAACGGGTGCGCAGGGTCGATGGCAAGCGGCGTCAAAACCGGGAAAACATGGGACAGGAACGTCTCTTCCAGGCTCTCCCGCTCATGATCGGTCAAGCCGGTGGGCTCGACGATCTCAATCCCTTCCTTCACAAGGTCGGCGCGCAATTCGCCCAGCTGCCGCTGCTGCTGCATGTGAAGTTCCGCGACGCCCGCGTTGATTTTGGCGAGCTGACCGCTGGGGGTCAGCCCATCATCGCTGCGGCTATCGATCCCCTCGCGCTGCTGAGCGACCAGCCCAGCCACCCGAACCATCAAAAACTCATCAAGGTTGTTGGCCGAGATAGACAAAAACCGCAAACGCTCCAGCAAAGGATGACGCGGATTGTCGGCCTCTTCCAAAACGCGTGCGTTGAAGGCGAGCCAAGACAGTTCCCGATTGATGAAACGTTGGGGACTGTTGCGAAGATCTTTAGCCGGCGTTGTATCGGCCTGAGCTGGTCGCTCCTTTGTCAGTGGATCGGCCATTCTCCGCCTCCTAATATACACGTAAGACTGTCGCGCTATGGCACAGTCTCGTCCCGGCGTGAACCACTGCTGGCGCGCAGAATTTGTGCGGCGAGGGGGCGCGTCGCCGCGCGCTGCTCGGCAAGGCCCTTGCGGTCCAGTGCGCTCACCCACCATTGCGCCTCATGAAGGGTCCGCTCAATCCGGCTCAATAGGAAGTTCACCACCTGTGGGTCCGCCGCCAGCTGCCGGCGCAACAAGCCCTCCCGCAACACCTCCTTCAAAAGCGCATCGTCCGGCGGTCCAAGGGCAACCTCAGGCACAGCCCTCAGCCGGGAGGTGAGGTCAGCAAGACCCCGCGTTTGCCGCCGCGTTGCCGTCAACAAAAGGGTCGAACCGCCACTTCGAACCGCGTTGAAGAGGTGAAAGAGCGCCCGGTCGTCAGCAAGGTCAGCATCATCCACCACCAAAGGAGAGCCGCCGAGCCCCACAGCTTGCCCGGCGCTTAAGCTCCTGGCGCACACATGATCAGCGCCAACGTGATCCGCGAACGCGGCGGCCAAATGGCTCTTGCCAGAGCCCGGCGGCCCGCTCACCAGCACAATGGGCATCGGCCACCGGGGCCATGCGTGCAAAAGCCCATAGGCGGCTTCGTTGCTTTTGGACACGATCGTGGCCGGCGGGGCGACGATGGTGCCAAGATCAAGGGCAAGCTGCTCTGTCACATCAATCTCCGGGCGGGAAGGCTGTGGCCGCACCCTCAGCCTAGCGACCCAGGCCGCCGGAAGGGGCCCCCCGTTCGAACTCTCACGCTATACACAGGGTGTGTGCGAGGCGCTTGTGGACTTTAAAACCCCGCGCCGAGGTGGCAAGGCATAGCCTCGGCCAAAACGGCATCGGCCGAACATGAGGGAAGGGCGATGTCAGACAACCCCGCACGAGCCTACGCGGCGGCCGGCGTCAATATTGAAGCGGGCGATGCTCTGGTGGAGCGCATCAAGCCCCTGGCCACCCGAACGGCGCGTCCTGGCGCGCGGGCCGACCTTGGCGGCTTTGGCGCGGTCTTTGATTTGGGTGCTGCCGGCCATACAGGCTCCCTCCTGGTGGCCTCCACCGATGGGGTCGGCACCAAGGTGCGCCTTGCCAGTGAGCTCGACGCTCACCGCGGCATCGGCATTGATCTGGTGGCCATGTGCGTCAACGACATTTTGGCCCAAGGTGCAGAACCGCTCTTCTTTCTCGACTACTACGCCACCCACGCCCTCAACGTCGATGCCGCGCACCAAGTGATTGCGGGGATTGCTGATGGCTGTGCACAGGCCGGCTGCGCCCTCATCGGCGGAGAGACAGCTGAAATGCCAGGCCACTACGCCCCTGGCGACTATGATCTTGCAGGCTTTGTCGTGGGTGCTGTTGCTCCAGGGGACCTGTTGCCGCGCGCTGGCATTGCTTCAGGCCATGTGCTCATCGCGCTCGAAAGCTCTGGCCTCCACGCCAACGGCTTTTCCCTTATCCGCCGCATCGCCGCAAGCAACGGTTGGGATTTCACAAGCTCCTTCGGAGCCGGCACTTTGGGTGAGGCTTTGCTGGAGCCTACCAAAATTTACGTCCGCCCGGTGCTCGACGCGCTGAGGACCCATGGCGAGGCCATCGGCGGGATTGCCCATATCACCGGCGGCGGGCTCACCGGCAACATTCCGCGCATGCTGCCGCAAGCCCTGGCCGCAACGCTCAATCGCAGCGCCTTCCCCACACATCCCCTGATGGAGTTCGTCAAAGTTGAGGGCGGATTGGTGGCTGACGAGATGGAGGCGACCTTCAACTGCGGCATCGGCCTTGTGCTCGCCGTGACCGCTACCGAGGCGGACGCTGTTTGCGCCACCTTGGATGCATCGGGCCAAGCGCCCCACGTCATCGGGGCAGTGGTGGCGCGCGGTGAGGCGCTGAGCGCGTGCCAGATCAACTAGCCCAATCCAAGACCGTCGGCCGGATGGCGTTGGCGTCATGAAGGTGGCGGTCTTCATCTCAGGGCGGGGCAGCAATCTTCAAGCTCTCATAAGAGCGGCCCAAAACCCGGGCTATGGGGCCCAAATCTGCCTGGTCTTGTCCGATAAAGCGGACGCAGGCGGCCTTACCCTTGCAAGGACGGCCAACATTGCCGCCCGGGCCATTTCGCGGGCTGACCACCCCACCAAATCCGCCTTCGAAGCAGCGCTCACGGATGCCGCCGAAGCGCACGGCGCCGACCTCATCTGCCTTGCAGGCTTCATGCGGATCTTGAGCGCAGAGTTTGTCACCCGATGGCGCGGCCGGATCTTGAACATCCACCCCTCATTGCTACCCGGACTGCGCGGTCTCGACACACACGCAAGGGCGCTCGCCGCCGGTGTCAAAATCCACGGCGCCACCGTGCACCTGGTGACGGAGAGCCTGGACGATGGGCCGATCCTTGCCCAGGCTGCTCTCGCCGTCGCACCGGATGATACCGCTGAAAGCCTAGCTGCCCGCGTCCTCACGCTGGAGCACCTGCTCTACCCCAGAGCGCTGAAACAGTTCATCGAAAGGGGCTTTAGCCCGTCCGCGTTCACTTCCAACCAAACCCTCTTCAATCCGCCGGCAGAGGCCGAAGACTGACGCGGTTATCGTGAAACGCCACGCCGCCAAAGGGCGCAACACTATCAGCGCCTGTGAGGGTGTTGATACCCCGCCCGTCCACAAACGCGTCGTTGGCATGAAGCCCTTCTGAGACGAGCGTTCCGGGCGCAATCCGGTCACTCACCATAGCGTGGAGCCGCACACGGCCCCTGGCATTCCACAGCTCCACAAGGGCGCCCTCGTCAATGCTGAGGGTGTGCGCGTCTCGCGCATTCACCATCACCGTGGGCCGCCCCTCTTTGCTGCGCGAGCGGGGCGTCTCGTTAAAGGTGGAATTCAAAAAACCGCGGGCCGGTGCAGTCACAAGGCGAAAGGGTGCATCGTCTGTCGTCTCTTCCAACACCGCCCAGTGGTCGGGGAACCTGGGCATGTCACCATAGGGCCCCATGGGACCGCCGCCGTTGTTGGGGGAGGGGGCTGTGGGCCAGTCCGGCGCAAACTTGAACTTCCCGTCCGGGTACGCAAAGCCGTCCAAGTAGTGGGACTGGGCAAATGAGGGCTGACAGTCAATGTAGCTCTCGCGGTAGAACGCGTCGCGATCGTAGCCGCCCAGCTCCAGCATGTGATCGATGTGGTCGCACGCACTCATCTGAAATCCGCGATGCTCCGCCCCTAGCCGTTCCGCCAGTGCACAGTGCACGAAGTGATTGTCCCGCACATCGCTGGGCGGCTCGATGATCTTGGGCCCGAACATAATGTGCTGGTGCCCGCCGCCGCGATAGATATCGTCGTGCTCCAAGAACATGGTCGCCGGTAAAACAATGTCGGCAAACTTGGCCGTTTCGGTCATCACCTGTTCGTGGACAGCAACAAACAAGTCTTCCCGCGCAAACCCCTCATAGACGCGGCTTTGCTCAGGCGCGACCGATAAGGGGTTGGTGTTTTGGATCAGCATTGCAGTGACGGGTGGGCCGGCATGGAGCGCATCAGCATCGCCGCACAGGACGGCGCCGATGCGCGATTGGTCCAGCTGCCGCACCGTGGGGTCAAGCGCGTCACTTCCCATGATGAGCCCGCGGTCCATCTCGTAGATGGCGCCGTTGTTGTGGAACGCACCGCCCCCTTCATACTGCCAACTACCCAAAACGGTGGCGATTGACGTGGCAGCATGCATGGCAATGGCGCCATTGCGCTGGCGGGTGAAGCCGTAGCCCAACCGCAAATAGCTGCGCGCAGTGGTGCCTAGGAGCTTGCCGAAATCCTCAATCTCCTCAACGCTGAGCCCGGTGATGGCCGCCGCCCACTGAGGCGTGCGCGTCTCAAGATGGGCCTCAAAGCCATGGGGATCGTCGGAGAACTTTTCCAAGTAGGCGCGGTCCGCGTACCCATCGCGGAAAGCGATATGCATCACCGCACACGCAAGGGCCGCGTCCGTGCCGGGACGCACGATAAGCTTCACATCGGCTTGCCGTACCGTGTCGGTCTCATAAACATCCACCGCCACGATGGTGGCGCCGCGCGCACGCCGTGCAGCCACGGCGTGGGTCATCACATTGACCTGGGTGGCCACCGCGTTGGTGCCCCAAATGACGACGCAATCGGCAACACGCATCTCCCGCGGGTCGGGACCGGCAAGCTTTCCCGTGCCGGCGGTGAAGCCGGACCATGCCATGTTGGTGCAAATGGTGTCGTGTTGGCGGGAGTACTTCTTCACGTGGCGCAAGCGGTGAATGCCATCGCGCTGCACAAGCCCCATGGTCCCAGCGTAGTTGTAAGGCCACACGCTTTGTGCGCCATGGGTGTGCTCCGCGCGCAAAAACGCCTCAGCGATCCTGTCGAGCGCTTCGTCCCAACCGATGGGTTTAAACTGCCCGCTGCCCTTGGGCCCTGTGCGCAAAAGGGGCTCTTTGAGCCGATCAGGATTATCGATCCGCTGGCTGTATTGGGCGACCTTGGCGCAAATCACACCCGCTGTGTAGCTGTTGGCGGGATCGCCGCGCACCTTCAGAAGGCGATTGTCTTCCACGTCCACAAGAAGCGCACAGGCGGACGGGCAATCGTGGGGGCAGGTGCTGTGATGGCGGGTGATGGCGTTCATGGTCAGCCTTATGTCTGCGCATCCATCGCGCACCCCACTCCTTTAATCCCGGCGAAACGGAAGCGGGTGCAGCGATAAGGATGCCAACAGACACCATGTTAATGGCCGCTAAAGAATAAAACTAATCTTTTTCCAACTTCGAAGGCGGCGCCGAATGAGCCGCTGCATCGACACTGATGCATCATCTGGTCCCGCACACGACGTGCTTGAACGCGCTCCTAACCATCAAAGAGGCAGGATCAGCGCCGGGCTGACGGGCGATCAAAGATCCCGCGCCCTCTATACCATCTGACGCGTTAATCGTTGGTGGGGGAGGTTGGCTTGCGCGCTCTGGTCTTGCGCCGCGAAGGCGCTGGTCCGGATTTAGCCGGCGCAGTCTTCGCTTTGGTGGGCGCGGCAGGTTTGGGCTTGGCGGGCGCAGCAGCTTTGGCTTTTGCGGCCGGGGCAGCTTTGGCACGGGTCGCGGCTTTGGCGGGCGCTGCAGCCTTAGGCGGAAGCGGTGCAGCCCCTTTGGCCTTTGGCGCGGGCGGTTTAGCAGGAGCACTCGATGATTTGGCCGGTGCTTCCGAGCCCGCAGGCTTGGCAGCCGCTCTGCCGGCAACCTTCCTGACACCGGGCGCGGCTTCGGCCACTTTGGCCGCCCGCGGCTTAGGTGCAGGTTTTGGTGTTGCTTTGGCAGGCGGCGGGGCGACCGGTGCAGCAGCTTTGGCATCCATCGTCACCGGCTTCCCGTTCGCATTTGATGCGGGCGTCACCGGGGGTGTTTCCGCCACACTATGCGGCGCGGTGGGTGGCACGTGAGCCGAAGCTGTGCCGTTGGCGCTCGCTGCAATGTCAGCGGCTGCCGCAGGCACCACTTCGCCCGCCGTTTCTTCGGCAAGCGTCTCCAAAATGTCGGCAGCTGTGGCAACCGCTTCGGCAGCCTCTGCCGCCTCAAGGCTTGCCTCGGTGGCGGCTGTGGCAGCCTTTGCAATTTCAGCGGTGGCAAGCGCGATGGTGGGCGTCGCGGCCGGGTCATCCCAAGAGTTTACAAACTCAGTGATTCGCGGCGCGATCTCCTTGCGGAACCGTGACCCATTGAAGACGCCGTAGTGCCCAACCCCACCTTGAACGTAGTGGGCGTGGCGTTCCACGGGCAGGTTCTTCGCCAACGTGTGAGCTGCCTCAGTCTGCCCAAGGCCGGAAATATCGTCGTTTTCGCCCTCAACGGTGAAGATGGGTGTGCGCGTGATCATCGACGGATCAACGGGATAGCCCCTGTGGGTCATTTCCCCTTTGGGCAGCGCTTGGCGCAAAAACACCGTGTCGACAGTTTGCAAATAAAACTCGGCCGTAAGGTCCATGACCGAGAGATATTCATCATAAAAATCGCGGTGTTTGTCGGCGCTATCACCGTCACCAGAGACGAGATGATCGAAATAGTCGTAGTGGGCGGTCACATGGCGATCAAGGTTCATGGTCATGAACCCGGTCAGCTGCAAAAAGCCGGGGTATACCCTGCGCATCACCCCGGGGTACGGGAATGGCACGGTCATCAGCACGTTGTGGCGAAACCACTCAAGATCGCGCTTGGCGGCGTAAAGATTGACCTCTGTGGGGTTTTGCCGGGTGTCGATGGGGCCTCCCATCAGCGTGATGGACTTTGGCAAAAACATGGACTGCCGCCGCTCAAGCAACGCCGTCGCTGCAAACACAGGGACGGCCGGCTGGCAGACCGCAATCAGATGGCAATCGCCTTCAAAGTGCTGCGTGATGTCGATCACATAGTCGATATAGTCATCCAAATCGAAGGTGCCTGCCGCGACGGGAACCATCCGGGCGTCCTGCCAGTCGGTGATATACACCTCATGGTGGGGCAACAGCGCCTCAACGGTACCCCGCAGCAGCGTGGGGTAGTGGCCCGACATGGGCGCCACAACAACCACACGTGATCGGTGCGGCAGGTCGCCAGCCACCTTGCAACTGAAATGCACCAGCTTGCAGAAAGGGCGCTGCCAGACGGTGTTTTCAAACACTTTGGCCGGCTCGCCATCAATGACGGTTTCGGTGATCCCAAACTCCGGCTTGCCGTAGCGCCGGGTCATTCGCTCAAACAAATCCCCGGCCGCGGCCATTTGCCGGCCAAACTCGGTGTGGGCCAGCGGGTTGAGCGGGTTCTTGTAATAGAGCCGCACCGCGTCGTTCAGCGCACGAGCCGGGCTGAGGAAGGCGTGGTTCCATTCATAAACTTGGTAGTACATGGCACCTCTCACCCGGCCGCCGACCCATCCCGGGCCCTCTTCTATTGCGCTGCAACATATCGCTCTCCCTATGCCATAGCGCAAGGTGCTGGTGCGAGGGGTTTCAGTCTATCCAAGGGTGAGTATGGGCTAGAAGTCACACCAAACGGGCCGCTAAGCCCGGCAAGGAGGCACGCACGATGACCAGTCACCCCCCGATGTTGAACCTTGAAGGTCGCGTGGTGCGGGTGCGTACGCTCCTCTTATTGCGGTGGCTCGCAATATTAGGCCAACTTGCTGCAATTTTGTTTGTTGCATTTGCTCTGGGCTTTTCCATGCCAACCACAGCGTGCATGGGACTGGTGGCCCTGTCGGCCTGGTCGAACGTGTTCTTAAGGTTCAAATTCGCCGATGACCGGCGCATTCCCGAAAATTGGACCGCTTGGGTGATGGGGTTCGACATTCTTCAGCTGGGGGCCCAGTTGATGCTCACGGGGGGGCTCACCAACCCGTTTGCCATGCTCATCATCGCCCCCGTCATGGTGTCGGCCACAACGCTATCGGCCAGCCGAACGGTGACCCTTGGGGCACTCGTCCTGTTTGTGGCCACCATTTTGGGTGTCATCTACTTGCCGCTCCCCTGGTACTCGGGGGAAGCGTTCACGCCGCCATTTTTGTTTGTGGGAGGGGTGTGGCTCGCGCTTGTCTGCAGCCTCAGCTTTATGGGTTTTTACGCGTTCCGCGTGGCCGAAGAGCGCCGCCAACTGGCCAACGCCCTCACCGCAACCGAGCTTGTGTTGAATAGAGAGCAGAACCTCCACGCGCTCGATGGACTGGCGGCCGCCGCCGCCCACGAACTCGGCACCCCCCTTGCCACCATCTCGGTGGTCACCCGCGAGTTGGAGCGGGAGACGGACGAGGCTTCACCCATCGCCGATGACATCAAGCTCCTGCGCTCGCAATCGGAGCGCTGCCGGGAAATCCTCGCCAAACTCAAGACCTTGGGCGAAGACGGGGAGAGCCCACTCACCCGCCAAAGCGTCCACCATCTCCTGGAAGAGGTGGTCGCCCCCCACAGGGACGCTGGGATCACCATCCACGTGGACGCCATTGGAACCGACAGCGAGCCGCCTGTGATTTGGCGCAACCCCGCTATCTTGTATGGCCTGGGCAATCTCATCGAAAACGCCGTGGATTTTGCCACCTCAACCGTCTCCATCACCGCTGACTGGACCGACACGATCTTGCAGATCACCATTGCCGATGATGGCCCAGGGTTTCCGGACGATATCTTGGACCGCATCGGCGACCCTTTCGTGAGCCGGCGCGGTGATGCTGAGCGCGGTGGCGGCCTCGGACTTGGGATTTTCATCGCCAAAACGCTGCTGGAGCGCACCGGCGCGGATGTGACATTTGAATCAGATCAAGGCGCGGTCACCGTGGTGACCTTCCAGCTAAGCGCACTCGCCCGAGAGCCGGTGACACGTTAAGCCCGAACTGTCGCTGAACCCTGCTGAACCGCCACTCGATCGATGCGTTTCCACCGGCGCGATCATCTCAATCCTGCGCGCAAATTGTCGCGATTTGCGGAAAAAAAACCTTTGCTTCCCATACATTACAACTTCGAAAGGCTGCAGGTCAGACGGTCCGTGCACCCTATTTAGAACGTATCGAAGGAGGATCAGTCATGAACACTGCGGCAGAGTTCAATCAAGGAACCCCCGCGCAAACCATTGGGCGCCTTCTGATTGTCGATGACGATGCAGCGTTCGGCCAGCGTCTGGCACGGGCCATGGAAAAGCGCGGCTTTGTGACGGATGTGGCCGAAAGTGCAGGCGATGCAGCCGCCCAAGTGGAACGCTTCCCGCCCGACTTCGCTGTGGTCGATATGCGCCTTGGCGATGGCAATGGGCTTGAGGTGGTGGAGCGCATTCGCAAGCGCAAACCTGATGCGAAGGCCATTATCCTGACCGGCTATGGCAACATCGCCACGGCCGTGACGGCAGTGAAGATTGGCGCTGTGGATTATCTCGCCAAGCCAGCAGACGCGGACGACGTGTTTGCAGCGCTCACCCGCGCTCCGGATGATCGCCCAGTCCCGCCGGAAAACCCCATGTCTGCGGACAGAGTGCGGTGGGAACACATCCAGCGGGTCTACGAAATGTGCGACAGGAACGTGTCGGAGACCGCGCGTCGGCTCAACATGCACCGCCGGACCCTTCAGCGCATTCTCGCCAAGCGGGCGCCCAAATAACAATCGTCACGCGCGTGTCACGCTGACGTCCAAAGCTCCCTCAAAATGGGAGATCCTATGGACGCTGGTGACTCGCGCTCAGATGCATCACACCAGGGTAACGCGGGAGAGGCCAAAGGGTCTGTAGGGGAGGTCTTTTGGGCCTTCCTCAGCCTGGGGTTCACCTCCTTCGGCGGCCCGATCGCCCATCTTGGCTACTTCAGAACAGCGTTCGTGGAGCGCAGAGGCTGGCTCAGCGATCCCGCCTACGCGGACCTTGTCGCGCTCTGCCAGTTCTTACCCGGGCCTGCTTCAAGCCAAGTGGGGATGGCAATTGGGCTCAAACGGGCCGGACCGCTTGGTATGCTCGCCGCGTGGGTCGCGTTTACGCTGCCGTCGGCCATAGCGCTCACCCTCTTTGGCCTCATCATGGCCGGCACCAGCGTCGATGAGGGGGCAGGCTGGGTGCTTGGTCTGAAGGCAGCGGCCGTGGCTGTTGTCGCCCATGCCTTTTTGGGGATGACCCACACACTCGCATCCACACGGATCACCGCCTCCATTGCAGCATGCGCGGCAATCCTAGTTCTTGTGTCGCCTTTTGTGGTGGCCACCCAGCTCCTTGTCATTGCCGCGGGCGGCTTGGCGGGTGCGCTCTTCAACAGGGACGAGCCGCGAGCGGTCAACGCCGATCCGCCAGTCCAGCTTTCCAAAACCATCGCCATCATCGCGCTTGCGCTGTTTTTTGTGTTTTTGGTGGTGCTCCCGTGGGCGGCGAACACCAGCGCCTTGGTTGACCTTTTTGACCGCGCCTACCGCGCGGGCGCCCTGGTCTTCGGCGGAGGGCACGTGGTGCTTCCGTTGCTAGAGGGCGAAATGCGCGGCCTGGTTGACGAAAACGCCTTCCTCGCCGGCTACGGTGCCGCGCAAGCGGTTCCAGGGCCTCTCTTTACTTTTGTAGGTTATCTGGGGGCCATTGCCACGCCGGTGGGGGGTGTTCTGGGGGCAGCTGTGGCGCTGGTGGCGATCTTCCTGCCTGGCGCTTTGTTGGTGTTGGGTGTGATGCCGTTTTGGGAGGATTTGCGGTCCCTCCGGGCAGCACGCCACGTGCTCGCTGGGGTCAATGCGGCAGTTGTCGGCCTTTTAGGGGCCGCCCTCTATGACCCTGTCTTCACCCGCGGGGTACCGGGTGCCATGTCATTTGTGGTCGCGCTGGGCGCGTTCATCCTTTTGCGCCAATGGCAGGTTCCGCCCTGGGCGGTGGTGGTGGGCGCCGCAGGTGCCGGCGCCCTCCTTTTATAACGTGCCGCTCCCGCAAAGGCCTGGGCGACGGCCATATAAACCGCCCAAACCCTCAAAGGTCCTGCGTTAGGCCGCGCTGCGTGAGGCCTCGCTGATCGCGCGCCAAATGACGGCGGGGGTCGCCGGCATATCCATGTGGTGAATGCCGTGATTGCGCGACAATGCATCAATTAATGCGTTCATCACCGCAGCACACGAGCCGATGGAGCCTGCCTCCCCAGCGCCCTTGATCCCCATAGCATTGTGCTTTGAGGGGATATTGCGGGTTTCAAAGTGGAAGTACGGCACGTTGTCCGCCCGCGGAAGCGCATAGTCGAGGAATGAGGCCGACACCAGCTGACCGTCATCGTCATAGACGGTGTTTTCCATCAGCGCTTGGCCCAAACCCTGAACCACGCCGCCATGCACCTGACCTTCAAGAAGGTTTGGGTTCACCGTCACACCAAAATCGTCGACGATGACGTAAGCGATAATCCCCACCTCGCCGGTCGCAGGATCGATTTCGAGCTCAGCAATGTGGGTGCCATTGGGGAAGGTGGGCTCTGACTGGTCCACATCGCCCTCGCCCGATACGCCCGCCGATTGGGCCGCGAGCTCTTGGAAGGTGACGGAGCGGTCCGTGCCCACAATGCGCACCGAGCCGCCGGCAAACTCCAAGTCGTCTGCCGATGCTTCGAGGGTGTCGCTCGCCAACGCTTTCAATTTGTCACCCAGCGCGTCCGTGGCCACCGCCACAGAGGGGAGCCCGATGGGGACCGAGCGAGAGCCGCCAGTGCCGCCGCCGGTCTTCACAATATCGGTGTCACCCTGGATCATTTTGACAGCGCTGAGGTCCACCCCCAGCTTATCGGCCACCACCTGCGCATAAGCTGTTGCGTGGCCCTGCCCGTTGGACTGGGTGCCGATCAGCAAAGTGAAGCCGCCGTCTTCACCCAGAATGACTTCAGCCTTTTCAGAGCCTGGGAACGCGCAAGCTTCAATGTAGGTGGCAACGCCGATGCCGCGCAAAAGGCCTTTCCCCTTGCTCTCAGCCTCGCGTGCGGCAAAGCCGTCCCAGCCGATCACCTCAAGGGCGCGGCTCATGTGACCATCAAAATCGCCAGTATCATAGGTGCGGCCGGCGGCGGTCTTAAACGGCATCTGCTCTGATTTGATGAAGTTGAGCCGGCGCAGCTCCAACCTGTCGACGCCGGTGACCCGAGCCGCCTCGTCTACAAGCCGCTCAATCACATAGGCCGCCTCCGGCCGGCCCGCGCCACGGTAGGCATCCACAGGCACGGTGTGCGTGAACACGCCCAAGATCTCCACGTGCATTGCCGGGATGGTGTAGACGCCCGGCGACATGGTCGCCCCAATCCACGGAATAAAGGGCGCGAACTGGGCGAGATACCCACCCATGTTGGCCTTAATCTCCACCCGAAGTCCGGTGAAAATGTTGTTCTCATCCATCGCCATTTCAGCGGTGGTGACGTTATCGCGGCCCTGGCTATCGGACAAAAACGCTTCGGTGCGCCCGCACACCCATTTCACCGGCCGGCCTAAAAGCTTCGCCCCATAAAGCACCATCGGATATTCATGATAGACGAAGATCTTGGTGCCAAAGCCGCCGCCCACGTCAGGCGTCACCACCTGCACATCAGCCGGCGCGACGCCGAAAATCTCCGACAAAACGTCCACCATACCGTGGCCGCCCTGGGTGCCAGCGGTGAGCCGATAACGCCCCTCAACGTATTCACCGATGCAGGTCCGCGGCTCCATGTAGTTGGCCACGAGACGGTTGTTGAATAGGTCAAGCTTGACGATCCTGTGGGCGGCCTTGAAGGCTGCCTCCGTCGCGTCCTTATCGCCCTGGCTGTACGTATAGGCGAGGTTTGTGCCGGTCTCTGGCCACACCAGGGGGGCGCCGGGCTCAAGCGCCTCGGCAGCGTGGGTCACCGAAGGCGCGGTATCCCAATCAATCTCGATCAGCTCTGCTGCGTCGCTGCCGATGGCGGCACTCTCAGCAATAACCATGGCCACCGGCTCACCGACATGGCGCACAACGTCCACCGCAAGAACAGGGCGCGGCGGCACGGGGGTGGGCGACCCATCCGCTTGAGGCAGCATCGCCGCGGCACGGCAGGGAAGGGGCTTCAGCCCTTCAATGTCGGCATGGGTGAGAACGGCATGGACCCCAGGCACTGCCTTGGCGGCGGACGTATCGTTGATTTTGAAGGTGCCCGCTGCAATAGGGGAGCGCACAAAGGTTGCCACCAGCACCCCATCAGGCTGCACATCGTCGGTGTAGCGGCCTTGACCTGTGATGAAGTTTTGATCCTCGACCCGCAGCGCCCGGGCGCCCACGCCAAATTTTGCCATCGACATGTCATTCATGGTGGGGCTCCTCCCTTAAGGATGTCGGATCATGGTGGGGTGATAGCGCGCAGCTTGTCGGCAGACCAGGGTAAGCACCGTCGCGGTCCCCGCCGCCGATGGGTCAAACGTCAGCTTACAACGTCTTCGAACGGTGGTGTGATGGCGGTTTTGGCGTCGAGCCAATCGGGCGTCGGCAAACCCTTTCCGCGCATGAAGGCGGGGTTATAGAGCTTAGAAGCATAGCGGTGACCATAGTCGCACAAGATCGTCACAATGGTGTGGCCGGGTCCCATCTCCTTAGCCATGCGGATGGCGCCGGCAATATTGATGCCAGTGGACAACCCCATGACGAGACCCTCCTCCTGCAAGAGGCGGTAGACAATGGGAACGGCTTGCGCATCGGGGATCTGGAAGGGCATATCCACGCCAAGGCCCTCAAGGTTGGCAGTGATGCGGCCCTGGCCAATCCCTTCAGAGATGGAGCTCCCCTCTGACTTTAAGCTCCCGTGGGCGTAGTGGTGATAGAGCGCAGCGCCCATGGGGTCGGCAAGGCCGATCTTCACATCGCCTCGCGCTCTCAGCGCTTCGGCACACCCCGCCAGCGTCCCGCCCGAGCCCACAGCGCAAATGAACCCGTCCACCTTACCCTCGGTTTGGTGCCAAATCTCTGGTCCGGTTCCTTCAATGTGCGCGCGCCGGTTCGCGACATTGTCAAACTGGTTCGCCCAGATCGCGCCATTGGGCTCCGTTTCAGCCAGTTGAGCCGCAAGCCGGCCTGAGAGTTTCACGTAGTTGTTGGGGTTGCGGTAGGGGACCGCCGGCACCTCGATGAGCTGGGCCCCGGCCAGCCGAAGCGCTTGCTTCTTTTCCTCGCTCTGGGTCTCAGGGATTACGATCACACTTTTGAAACCGAGCGCATTTCCCACCAACGAAAGCCCGATCCCGGTGTTGCCTGCAGTTCCCTCCACGATGGTGCCGCCGGGTTTCAGCGCCCCCCGGGCGACCGCATCGCGGATAATGAAGAGGGCAGCCCGGTCCTTCACCGACTGACCTGGGTTCAAGAATTCAGCCTTCCCGAGGATCTCACACCCGGTTTCTTCTGATGCCCGCTTCAGGCGCACCAAAGGGGTGTTGCCGATCAGCTCGATCATCTCGGCGCCGGGTGAACGGGTCATAGGAAGGCTCCAGATTGGCGCGGCCTTCTCATGTTGCGGGCCGCATCATCGTTGTTGTGGCGACACGGTGCTTCGCCAAAGGCATTAAATGGTGTTCAACCAGCACGCACTGCAAGCCACCCGCGGGCAAGATGTGGTGATGGCAGC
>JBCDLN010000073.1:0-14647 GCA_038745295.1 Pseudomonadota bacterium
CTCGAATGTGAAGGGATGATCATCGCGCGGGCCCTGCTCGCCAGCCTGCCGCCACACGCACTCAAAGGCCTCAGCGTCGATGGCGGGGAAGCGCGTATCCCCCGCTGGACTGGCGTGAACGCGGGTCAGAAAAATCGTGTCCGCCACCTCTAGCCCAGCCTCATAAATGCGCGACCCGCCTGCCAAAAAGACAGGCCGTCCTGCAACAGCGAGCGCATCACGAAGGCTTTTCACGGTCTCAACGCCCTCGATGGTGCTTTGCGTGACCACGATGGTTCGGCGGCCCGGCAATGGCCGACCAATCGACAGATAGGTGAGCCGGCCCATCACAACGCTTTGGCCCACCGTTCGCGCTTTAAAATATTTCAGATCACTCGACAGGTGCCAGGGGATGGCCCCGTGCGCACCAATCACCCCATTTTCAGCAGCCCCTACAATAATGGCGACGCGTGCTGGAACTTCAAACAGCAACGGGTGCTCTGATGGCTGGATGGGGGTCGTAGCCCTCAATCACGATGTGTTCAGCGCTTATGGCGAAAAGATCCTGCGGCGCGCCACTGAGCGACAGGGTGGGCAGCGGCCGCGGCTCCCGGGTCAGCTGCAGCTTCGCCTGCTCCAGGTGGTTGAGGTAAAGATGCGTGTCGCCCAGCGTGTGAACAAGATCGCCCACAGCAAGACCTGTCGCATGGGCCATCATGTGGGTGAGGATGGCATAGGACGCGATGTTAAAGGGCACGCCCAGGAAAATATCGGCAGAGCGCTGGTAGACCTGGCAGGAGAGCCGCCCCCCCGCCACGTGGAACTGGAAGAGGAGATGGCAGGGCGGCAAGGCCATCTTGTCGAGATCGCCCACATTCCAGGCCGATACAATGTGCCGGCGGGAGGCGGGATCACTTTTGATGCTGTCCACCACCCGCGCCAGTTGATCCACCGGACCGTTTTCGGTGGGCCATGCCCGCCACTGATGGCCGTAGACGGGGCCAAGCTCCCCATCAGCGGCGGCCCACTCGTCCCAGATGGTTGCGCCACGCGCCCTGAGTGTGTGGGCATTGGTCTCGCCCGCGACAAACCACAGAAGTTCAGCGATGACAGACTTGAGGTGCACCCGCTTTGTGGTGACGACGGGCAGCCCTTCGCTGAGCCGGTAGCGCGTTTGGTGGCCGAACACCGAGAGTGTGCCCACACCTGTCCGGTCGGCCTGGCGCACGCCCTCGCTCAGCACCCGCTCCAGGAGTTCGTGATAGGCTTTCATGGCGCGGCCCCCTCACCCAACGGCTGCCATCAACATGGTGGCAGCGCGGCCCACGTATCAAACCGGATTGCATGCCGTGGGGCGAGCCTCTTGGGAGCGCTCTGGTCGGCTTTTCCCCGTCTGGTTGGCCACGCGAGGAAGGTCCCGCGCGGTCCATGCTGGACTAGGTGTATTCGGAAAAATCGGCAGCGAGATCGGCCAGCTTAGCATGCCAGCCAGCGTCGTGGATGGCGGCAACGTCGACACTGGGCTGCTGCGAATGGGTCACATGAACCCGGGTGCGACCACCGCCAAGATCTTCAAACTCCAAGGTCACGAGAGTGTCGCGCACCTGCGGCTCTTCCTTGGTCCACGACCACGTGTAGACGAGCTTGTGCGGCGGCTCGACCACCAGATACTCCCCGTCAACATCGGCGTGGGTGTCGCGCGATCCAAGGGGCCGCGTCCCATATCGGTATTGCCCGCCCACCCGCACATCCATCTCGCACAAATGACATTCCATGCCCTCAGCGCGCCCCCACCAGCGCTGCTTCTGTTGCGGGTCGGTCCAGGCGGCCCACACGCGCTCAATGGAGGCCTCCACCACCCGGCTCACCCGGACCGTGTTGTGCTCAGCCGTTTGCGTCATTGTCATCGCCGTTCTCCTCAACGTAGGCGGCCAGCCCATCGAGCGCGTTCACCCACAGCGCTTCGTGGCGTTGCAGCCAGTGGGCTGCGGCGGCCAGTGTGTGCGGCTCCAAGTGACACAGCTTTTCTCGCCCGCGTCTTTCAAACCGGATCACGCGGGCCGCCTCCAACACGCCAAGATGCTTGGCGACGGCGGGCCGGGTCATCTCAAAGGCCTGCGCGATGGTGCCGATTTTCTGGGCGCCTTCGCCGGCAAGCTTTTGTATGATCGCCATGCGCGTCTTGTCGCCCAGGGCGTGGAAGACATCAGGCTGGGTCAAATATGAAACCATTTGGTTTTATATAATGTCCTGCGCCAATCTGTGTCAACAGGACAGCATCACCCTCACACTCCCCTTCTCAGAGGAGGCGGACTTCACTATATTGGCACGTGCTGGCGACGGTCAGCTATGGCGATAAACGGGGCGCGTAATAAGCCTATCGGACCCGGGGGCGGTACCCGGCGCCTCCACCCAAGCGGCGAGCCTTGTTGGCAAGGTCCGCCGCTTCGGCGGGGGCGAAATAGGATCGACGAGGGTGTAAAGGCACTTCTTTCGCTCGGCATGGTTCCGCCGTTATCGGGCCGTTTTTGTAGTTGCGAATGACAACTATGCTGAGGCACGTCTCGCTGCGTAATGCGGCGCGACACCTCAATTTAAGCCCTTACCCTTAGCCGGGTAAGGCGGGGTTTGAAGGCACCTGGCAACAGAAGCCTTCGCCTTCCCCTCCCCCAGATACGCACAGCGCACACACCGCTACAGCTGCTGACCGCGCATTGCGCGGACAACGCGTGACATACCGCCTGTCAATCGTCAGCTTTACCAATCGCGCGCTTGCGTCGGCCGCAATGACATGCTTCCTGCGCAAGCCAGGGGTAATACACTGCACCGCGGTGCGTGAGTGGTCCAAGGCAAGTGCGGCAGCTCTCATAAAGGTGGCTCAACGCACCGGATGAGCCGTTAGAGGCGCTGCGCGCGACGGTCCGGCACGGGCTTTTGAAAGGTTGGTTGAAGGTGGTGTCCTTCACCCGCACCTTTCACTGCGGAGGGGCATTGAGCGCCCACACCGCTGCCGGGTGGGATTGAAGTGCCGGGTCACGCCGGCATCGAAGGAGGTGGATCGTGGCAGACGACCTCATCCGATACGACGTTCTTGTGCAAGACGCGCTCCGCGGCGTCGTGCGCAAGGTCATGCGCGAGGTGGCCGAGGGAGGCCTGCCCGGCGAACACCATTTCTACATTGCGTTCGATACTAATGCGCCCGGCGTAAAAATCTCGTCCCGCCTCCTCCAGCAGCACCCCGAAGAGATGACAGTCGTCCTCCAGCACCAGTTCTGGGACCTGACGGTGAGCGAACACGCCTTCGCGGTGGGGCTTTCCTTCGGCGGCGTGCCGGAGCGTCTCCTCATCCCGTTTGCCGCCATCAAAGGCTTCTTCGATCCGTCGGTGGAGTTTGGCCTCCAGTTCGAAGTGCCCGCCAACACCAACGGCAGCAAACCGGCCGCAGAACCTGCAACCCTTCCCGCCCCATCGGAGGCGGACGCGGCCCCCGAAAGCACCGAGCCCGAGGGTGACGGCGCCCCGCCTGACGAAACGCCCGCTGGCGATGGCGAGGGCGCGCAAGTCGTCTCCCTTGACGCGTTCCGCAAGAAAACCTGATGGACGGGCAAAAGCGCATCGCCCTCGTGGCGCACGACGCTATGAAACCCACGTTAAGCGCGTGGGCCTTCGCCAACGAGCGGGCTCTGCAGCCCCATCAGCTCACGGCCACCGGCAACACTGGCCGCGCCGTCATGGACGCAACGCGCCTTGAGGTGCAGTGCCTGCGCTCAGGCGCCTTGGGCGGGGATCTTGAGATCGGCGCCCTCATCGCCGATGGCGAGGTGGACATTCTCATCCTCTTCACGGATCCCCTCACCCGGCAGCCGCATGATGTGGACCCGGCCCCGCTCCTCCGGATTGCCAACGTCGCCCAGATTGCCTTGGCGATGACAGAAACCACCGCCGACTTCATTGTCCGCTCCGAGCTGATGACGCGTCCCTACCGGCGATCCCACGGCGCCCCGGCGTTGCCCCCGGTGCAGCAGCGCATCGACCGCAAGAGCGAAGTCGCTTAAGCCCGCAGCACCCGGTCGCACGGTCGCGGCCCGAGTTCGGCTGCTGCATTTTGAAGATGCACTAGAACTTCAAATGTGGTCCGCCTGGCCAAAACCACCGGCACGCCGGCAAGACGCCCGCACGCCCACTCACATCTCAGATGCGATGGACCCTCGCTGTCCGCGCGACAACGCCGTGGGTAGACGCCCCCCATTTCCCGTCTATCATCGCCCCTTGCGTTGGATCCGGTATGGAGCGTGCCATGTTTCTATTACGATCTTCTGCGACCCCCCTCCTTAGTGCCCTCAGCATACTGGCTGGCGCCCTTGTCGCCATCGCCGCCCACCCTCAGCCTGCTGCGGCACAGGTATTTTCCAACTGCCAAGCCATCGCCCACAACACCTTCGCCCGCTACGTGCGCCACGCCTCCCTCACCCCCGTCAATGGCGACAAGTACACTGTCAACATCGCCTACGTCGGCCACTCAACCTTCCGGATCACCGCGCCGGACGGCACCACCATCGCCACCGACTATGCGGGCGTCTCAGGCCTTGGGCCGCTGCCGGACGTAGTCACCATGAACCACGCCCACACCAGCCACTGGACCCCCTTCCCCGACCCCGACATTCCCCACGTCCTGCGGGGATGGAACCCGGAAGGCGGGAAAGCGGAACACTTCCTCACCGTGGGCGAAGTCCTGGTGCGCAATGTGCCCACCGACATCCGCCGCTTTGGCGGTTCTGTGGAGGAAAGCGGCAACTCCATCTTCATTTTCGAGATCGCGGGGCTTTGCATCGGTCACTTAGGCCACCTCCACCAGGAGCTGAGCGACGCGCAAATTGCCGAAATCGGCCGGCTTGATGTGGTGTTTGTCCCCATCGACGGGGGCTACACCATGGCTCACCCATCCATGATGGCTGTGGTGGACCGCCTGCGCGCCTCCATCGCCATCCCCATGCACTGGTTTTCCAGCTATACGCTCAACGAGTTTGTGGTGCGCACCAGAGCCCATGGGCTCGCCATTGATGTGAGCGCCGAGCCAACCTTAAGCGTTTCCCTCAACACCTTGCCGGAAACGCCGACGATGGTGGTCCTCCCCCGCGAGCAGCCGTTTTAACGCGCGCGGCCCCAAACAACAGCCCTCCGCGCGGCTGAGGGTCATTGACCGCACCGCCCAGGCCAGTCCAATACCCCGGACTGATTTGACGAGTGTGTCCATGCGCCTCTCCCGCTACTTCCTCCCCCTCCTTCGCGAAACGCCGAAGGAGGCGGAGATCGTCTCCCACCGCCTCATGCTGCGGGCGGGTATGATCCGCCAGCAAGCCGCCGGCATCTACTCGTGGCTGCCGCTGGGCCACAAGGTGCTCGAAAACATCGCGAAAGTGGTGCGCGAAGAGCAAGACCGTGCCGGCGCCCACGAGGTGCTGATGCCCACCATTCAGCCGGCCGATCTCTGGCGCGAATCAGGCCGCTACGATGCCTATGGCGCTGAAATGCTGCGCATCACCGACCGGCATGAGCGCGACATGCTCTACGGCCCCACCAACGAGGAGATGATCACCGACATTTTCCGCACCCACGTGAAGAGCTACAAAGCCCTTCCCCTCAATCTTTACCACATCCAGTGGAAGTTCAGGGACGAGGTGCGCCCCCGCTTTGGCGTGATGCGCGGCCGCGAATTCCTGATGAAGGACGCCTACTCGTTCGACCTGGGCGCCGACAGCGCCCGCGCCGCCTACCACCGCATGTTTGTGGCGTACCTGCGCACCTTCCACCGCCTCGGCCTCACTGCCATCCCCATGCGCGCCGACACTGGCCCCATCGGCGGCGACCTCAGCCACGAGTTCATCATCCTCGCCTCCACCGGCGAGAGCGAGGTCTTCTGCCACAAAGAGCTTCTGGATAAGCCCGTGCCAGGCGAAGACACCGATTTCTTCAGCGATCTCACCCCGATCATCGAGGATTTCACCAGCCTTTACGCCGCCACCGACGAGATGCACGACGAAGCCGCCTTCGCCGAAATCCCTGAGGAGAAGCGCGTCACAGCCCGCGGCATCGAGGTGGGCCATATTTTCTATTTCGGCGAAAAATACTCAAAGCCCATGGGCGCAGTGGTGGCCGGTCCCGATGGCGAAGAGCGCCCCGTCCACATGGGCTCTTATGGGGTCGGGGTCTCCCGCCTTGTGGGCGCCGTCATCGAAGCCTGCCACGACGAGGATGGCATCATCTGGCCCGATGCCATCGCCCCGTTCGACATTGGCCTCATCAACCTGAAGCCCGGCGCCGAAGCCACTGACGCCCTCGTCAACACGCTCGAGGCGCAGCTGGAGGCGGCAGGCAAATCCGTCCTCACTGACGATACCGATCAACGCGCCGGCGCAAAGTTCACAGGGATGGACCTCATCGGCCTCCCCTGGCAGCTCATTGTGGGTCCCCGCGGTGCGGCAGACGGCATGGTGGAGATCAAACGCCGCGCCACAGGCGAGCGCCAAACGCTCCCCGCAGCCGAAGCCATCGCGCTTGTGACGGGGGCAGCATGACCCCCTTCGGCGCCCTCGAATGGCAGATCGCGGTCCGCTACTTGCGATCGCGCCGCCGCGAAGCGTTCATCTCCGTCATCTCCACCCTCTCCCTCATCGGGATCGCGCTGGGGGTCGCCACGCTCATCATTGTGATGGCGGTGATGAATGGCTTCCGCGCCGAGCTCTTCAATAAGATTTTGGGCGTCAGCGGCCACGTGCTGATCCAGCCCATCGGGAGCCCGCTCAACGATTTCCGCGCCGTCACCGACAATGTGTCCAAGGTTCCGGGCGTCAAAATGGTGATCCCCTTTGTGGAGGGCCAAGCGCTCGTCTCGGGCAAAATCAACGCAACCGGCGCCCTGGTCCGCGGCCTCGCCCAAGAGGATTTTGATAAGCTCGACTTTATTTCGGGCCGCATTCTTTTGGGCGAGACGGATGACTTCGGCAGCTCAAAAAGCGTCGTCGTGGGCTCGCGCCTTGCGCGGAGTTTAGGTGTGTCGGTGGGGGACAGCGTCCAGCTCGTCAATCCCAACGGCGCCGTCACCCCCTTTGGGGTGACCCCGCGGATCGACAGCTTCGTGGTGAAGGCTATCTTTGAAATCGGGATGAGCGAGTACGATGCCTCGTTCGTCTATATGCCCTTGGAAGCCGCGCAGATCTATTTCAATGAGGACGACCAGGTTACCGCGATCGAGGTCTACCTTGATGACCCGGACGCGGTAGATGAGATGCGCCCCCTCATCGAAATGGCCGCCGACCGCCCGCTCTTCCTTATTGATTGGCGCCAGCGCAACAGCACCTTCTTCTCCGCGCTGGTGGTGGAGCGCAACGTCATGTTCATCATCTTGACGCTCATCATCATCGTCGCGGCCCTCAACGTCATCTCTGGGATGACAATGCTGGTGAAGGAAAAAACCCGCGACATTGCGATCATGCGCACCATCGGCGTCACCCGAGGCTCGGTCCTGCGCATATTCCTTATGGTGGGGCTGTCGATCGGCTTTGCCGGCACCATTATCGGCCTCTTGCTGGGGCTTGTGGTGACGCTCAACATCGAGGCGATCCGGCAAGGCATTTCCTACCTTTTGAGCACCGAGCTCTTCTCGCCGGAGCTCTATTACCTCTCCCAAATGCCAGCGGAGATGGACAGCACAGAGACCACCATGGTGGTCGGCATGGCGCTTCTCTTGTCGCTGCTCGCCACGCTCTACCCGGCTTGGAAAGCCGCGCGCACAGACCCGGTCGTTTCGCTCAAAGCCGAATGAGCGATAAGCCGCCCCCGCTGCGCCTTTCCGGCGTCACCCGTGCGTTTGGCGATGGGGAACGCGTGGTCGAGGTGCTGCGCGGTGTGGACCTTGTGGTGGCGCCTGGCGAACTCGTTGCCCTTGTCGCGCCCTCGGGCGCTGGCAAGTCCACACTCCTCCAAATCGCCGGTCTTCTCGACAGGCCCACAGCCGGTCGGGTGGAAATCAGCGGCGCCGACGCAGGTACGCTGGGAGATGCCGAGCGCACCGCGCTCCGCCGCGACAAGATTGGCTTTGTCTATCAGTTCCACCATCTCCTGGGGGACTTCACCGCCCGGGAAAACGTTGCCCTGCCGCTGCGCCTCACGGGGGCTCCGGCGCGCACCGCGCTCAAACGCGCTGACGATCTCCTCGACCAGCTCGGCCTGGCCGACCGGCGCACCCATCGCCCCGCGGCCCTTTCTGGCGGTGAACGCCAGCGTGTTGCCATTGCCCGCGCCGTCGCGAACGCCCCAGACCTTCTTCTGGCGGACGAACCCACAGGCAACCTCGACCAAGGCACGGCCGACAATGTTCGAGATGCGTTCTTGTCTATGAGCCGAACCACAGGGCTTGCGGCCATGGTGGCCACCCATAATCCCATTTTGGCCAAACAGCTTGATAGAACAGTAACCTTATCGGACGGTCACGCCGTGGAGCGAAGCAAGAACGACGTTCCTACATCTTGATGTTCTTATTTTATTCCGTTACGTTCCATCCCATTGAAGGAGGAACAAATATGCGACGTTTCATGCTCGATGCCGGTGCCCTGATCTCCTGCGTGTCATTCCTGTCGGCCTGCTATCTGTGGATGGGATACGTCAGCGCCTCAGTCTGACCGGAGTCTCATTGAACGGGCACACATAGCCCCGCCATACTGAAACGCCTCGCCGCTGTGCCGGCGCGGCCACCCTTGAGACCGCTGCCCGAAGCCCGCCATTGAGGTGACACGTGTTCATTCATCTTCGCGTTCACTCAGCCTATTCGCTGCTGGAAGGGGCGCTTCATCTGAAGAAAATCGCAGCGTTGGCGGCGGCGGATCAGCAGCCCGCCATCGCCATTTCCGATAGCGCCAACCTCTTTGGTGCGTTGGAGTTTTCCGAGATTGCGGTGGGGAATGGGGTGCAGCCCATCATTGCCTCCACCGTCCCGGTTAAGCTTGATGAGGATGTGGGCGAGCGCAAAACGGCGCCCCTGGCGCGCCTCCCCCTTATTGCGGCGAGCGAAGAAGGGTTCTTGAACCTCCAAACGCTGATCAGCCGCGCCTACCTCGCCTCTGCGGGGGCGGCCCCTTGCGTCACCCTTGAGGATGTGTGCGCGGTTTCTGGCGGGGTCATTGCCCTCACCGGCTGGCGCGATGGCCCCCTCGGCCTTGCCTTTGAGGCGGGCGATGAAGCCGCAGCCCACGCAAGGTTTGCCACCCTTCAGGCCGCATTCGGCAACCGGCTTTACTGCGAAATCCAGCGCCATGGCTTGCCGGCTGAGACTGCGCTGGAAGCGGCCATCGTCGACCTTGCCTACGCCGCATCAGCCCCCCTTGTGGCGACCAACGAGGCCTACTTTGCCTCCGCAGATGATTATGAGGCCCACGATGCGCTGATTGCCATCGCCAGCGGCCGCCGCCTGGCTGACGATGATCGCCGCCGCCTCACGCCAGAGCATTCCCTCAAAACCCAGGCCGAGATGGAAAGGCTTTTTGAGGATTGTCCGGAGGCCATTGAAAGCACAGTGGAAATTGCGCGGCTCTGCCACTTTCGGCCGCGCAAGTGCGCCCCAATGCTGCCCCGCTTTCTCGGAGATGGTGCAGGGGATGGGGCAAAGGCCGCCGATCCGCTCGCGGCAGAGGCCGATCAACTCGCCAAGATCGCCAGGGAGGGCTTAGAGGCCCGCTTCGAAAGCCGCGGCATGGCCCCGGGTGTGGACAAAGCCGCCTATGAGGCCCGGCTTGAGCATGAGCTCTCCATCATCATCTCGATGAAGTTTCCGGGCTACTTCTTGATCGTTGCCGACTTTATCCAATGGGCCAAAGCCCAAGGGGTGGCGGTGGGCCCAGGCCGCGGCTCTGGCGCAGGATCGCTGGTCGCCTACGCCCTCACCATCACCGACCTTGATCCCTTGCGGTTCGACCTTCTCTTCGAGCGCTTCCTCAACCCCGAACGCGTCTCGATGCCGGACTTTGATATCGACTTTTGCCAAGAGCGGCGTGATGAGGTGATCGGCTACGTCCAAAAGCGCTACGGCGCCGACAAAGTGGCCCAGATCATCACCTTCGGCACGCTCCAGGCCCGGGCTGTGGTGCGCGATGTGGGCCGCGTCCTCGATATGCCCTACGGCAAGGTCGACCAGCTCGCCAAGCTCGTCCCCTCAAACCCTGCCAACCCGGTAACGCTAGGCGATGCGCTCAAGACAGAGCCGCGGCTTGACCAAGCCCGCCAGGCCGACGCTGAGGTGGAGCGTCTTCTCCAAATGGCCCTCAAGCTGGAAGGGCTCTACCGCCACGCCTCCACCCACGCCGCAGGCATCGTGATTGGCGATCGGGCGCTCGACGAGATTGTCCCGCTCTACCGCGATCCGCGCTCAGACATTCCCGTCACTCAGTACAATATGAAGTGGGTGGAGAGCGCCGGCCTCGTCAAGTTTGACTTTTTGGGCCTTAAAACCCTCACCACCATCGAGCGCGCGCTGGAACTCATCGACACCCCGCTCGACCTAGACACCCTCCCCCTCGACGACAAGCTCACCTACGAGCTTCTCGCCAAGGGTGAGACCGCCGGCGTCTTCCAGCTGGAAAGTCAGGGCATGAAAAAGGCCCTCATCGGGATGAAACCCGACCGGTTTGAGGACATCGTCGCCATTGTGGCGCTCTACCGCCCCGGCCCGATGGACAACATCCCAAGCTATAACAGGCGCAAACACGGCGAAGAGGCGCCGGACTATCTCCACCCCGCGCTGGAGCCTGTCCTCAAAGAGACCTACGGCATCATCATCTACCAAGAACAGGTGATGCAGATTGCGCAGATCCTATCAGGCTATTCGCTCGGAGAAGCGGACCTGTTGCGCCGCGCCATGGGCAAAAAGATTGCCGCAGAGATGGCCGTCCAGCGCGACCGTTTTGTGGAAGGCGCTGAAGAGCGCGGCACCAAGGGCGCTGACGCCAACCGCATCTTCGATCTGGTGGCAAAGTTCGCAAACTACGGCTTCAACAAGTCCCACGCCGCCGCCTACGCGCTGGTCGCCTATCACACCGCCTATTTGAAGGCGAACTTCCCGCGCGAATTCCTCGCCGCCTCGATGACGCTCGACATGGGCAACACCGATAAGCTCGCCGACTTTCGCGCCGAAGCCCAACGCATGGGGATCCCTGTGGAGCCCCCCAGCATTGCCCGCTCCACCGCAGAGTTCTCCGTCTCAGGCGATGCCATCATCTACGGCCTTGCCGCCGTCAAAGGTGTTGGCCGTCAGCTGGTGGACCACATTGTGGCGACGCGGGCAGAAGCGCCCTACGCGAGCTTGTCTGACTTTGCGAACCGTCTTGACCCGAAAGCTGCACCCAAACGCGCGCTTGATGCGCTGGTGGGTGCCGGCGCGTTCGACTGCTTGGTGGCCGACCGGGCAAGGCTCTCAGCAGGCATCGAGAACGTGCTGGGTGTCGCCAACCGCATCGCCAACGGCTCAGCCCTTGGCCAGAGCGACTTTTTCGGCGCCGCAAAGGCCGACGATATCCGCTTGCCCAACGATGCGGTATGGACCCCCGCCGAACGGCTCCAGCGTGAACACGCCGCCATTGGGTTTTACCTTTCGTCCCACCCCCTCGATGACTTTACCGAAAGCCTCAAATCCAAAGGTGTGCCCCGCTGGCGCGACTTCCCTGATGCCATGAAGCGCGGGGCAAGCCGGCTTGCTGGGGTGGTGATGTCTCGCCAGGAGCGGCGCACCCGAAGCGGCGGGCGGATCGGGGTGGTCCAACTTTCCGACCCATCAGGGCAGTATGAAGCGGTGATCTTTGAAGATGCGTTGGAAGCCTGCCGCGACCGGTTGGAACCTGGTGCGTGCGTGATGCTGTCCGTGAGTGCGCAGGACCGCGAAGAGGGCCTTCAGGTGAGGATCCAGAATGTGGAGCCCCTTGCAAAACTGAGTGCAGAAGACCGGTCGGTGACAGTGTTCTTGGACGGCGAGGCCGCGCTCAAAAGCATCGAGCCGCTGCAAAAGCTCCTGCGCGAAGATGGCAGCTGCGAGGTGACTTTTGTGGTGGTGGCCTCAAGCGGCGGCGAGGAGGTGTCGCTCACGCTTGCGCGGCGCCGCAATGTTCCAAAGTCTGTCGCCGCTGCGATGCGCACCAAAGGCGGTGTGATCGATGTGCGCTACGAGGAGGCGACCCACCCGCACCACAGGGCAGCGTAAACCGAGACCAGTATCCACCACCCAAAAACGCGTGGCCACCATAGAGCAGCGCACCCATCACCTACCAGCGGGTGCCTGGGCGAGGGCTCAATCCAGCGCCTTGATCCTCAGCCAGCTCAGCGCACCAGCGCTCGCGCAAAAACATCCGGATCGACATTCCCGCCAGAAATCACCACGACGATGGTTTGCCCTTCAAACATCGCACCTGCCTCAAGGGCTGCTGCAAGCGCAATCACCCCGCCCGGCTCGGTGATAAGTTTCAGTTCAGCAGCAGCAAACGCCATCGCGTGGAGAAGCACCTCATCGGCCACATGGTAGCCTTTCCCCGCCAAGGCACGGTTTACCGGAAAGGTGATGGCACCTGGTGATTGGGCCATGAGCGCATCGGCTATGGACCCGCTTGTGGCAGCATTTGTCTCCCGTGCGCCGCTTTCCAGCGATCGAGCGGTATCGTCAAAACCCTCTGGCTCGACGGAGTGGCATACCGCACACGGCATCTTTGCCTTCAACGCTGTGGCAGTGCCTGAGAGCAGCCCCCCACCCCCTGTGGGCACCAAGACGTGGTCGGCCTCAACCCCGAGACGAGACAGGTCGGCCGCGATCTCAAGCCCAGTGGTGCCCTGGCCGGCCATGACGCCAGGATCATCGTAAGGCGCCACGTAGGTGCCGCCCGTCTCAGCGGTGATGGCTTTCGCAATGGCGAGCCGATCTTCCGTGTCCCGGTCGTAGGGCACCACCTTGGCGCCGGAACGCTCAGTGCGGGCGCGCTTAATGGCGGGCGCATCGGAGGGCATCACGATGGTGGCCGGCACGCCAAAAAGGCGCGCCGCTTCCGCAACGCCTTGGGCGTGGTTGCCTGAAGAGGCAGCCACCACCCCCTTTGCCCGCTCAGCCGACGTCATCATCGCCAGCCGGTTATAGGCGCCCCGGAATTTGAACGAGCCGGTCCGCTGCAAACACTCAGGCTTGACGAAAACGCGCGCCCCCACCGCGTCGTCCAGCGCGGGCGCCGTTAAAAGAGGCGTGCGGACTGCTTGGCCGGCAATGCGCCCTGCCGCCGCCTCAACATCTGCCAAGCCAATCGCCAGTGTGTTGTTCGTCCCATTCACCGTGCTGGTTCTGCCTTTGCCGCCATCTCACTAAACGTTTGCGGCCCGCCGAAATTGTCCACATAGCCCACATGCGACACCACCGCGCCGCCAGCTGCAAGGTGGATACCATAGGCCGGGGGCTCCATCACCAGCTGCGGCACCGCAACGGCGGACAACGCCAGCTTCACCTGATGGGCCACACCCGGGATCGCCATGGTCGTCACCCCCCCGACGGTGCCAACAATAGTCCGGTGGACATGCCCGCACACAATGCGCGCCACGTTGGCGTGCTTGGCCACCACCGCCCCAAACGCGTCAGCATCAGAAAGGCTGATCTCATCCATAAAGCCGATTCCCACCTGAAACGGGGGATGGTGCATTCCAATAATCGTGTCACCAGGGTGATCAAGCACCGCGTCTAGCCACTCAAGCTGCGCGGTCCCCAAGGTGCCGCTGGGGACCATTTGGTTATCGCGGTTGACGGCAGTGTCGAGCATGACGACGCGCACACTGCCTAGGTCAGCGCTATAGCACAGCTTTTCAGGCACAGGGGCGTCCGACACGCCCGGCCACGTGATGAACGCATCGCGCAGCCTATGGGTCATATCGTGATTGCCCGGCACCACGAAGACAGGGATCGCAAAGCGCGACAACAGCATCGCGGCCCGGGTGTAGGCGTCCTCTTCACCCAGATCAGCAATGTCGCCGGTCACCATGACTGCGTCGAGATCGTCATGTTTGGCGATCACCGCATCAATGGCGGCGGTGGCATAGGCATCAGCGTCGATAGCGCCGAGGGTGAGAACGCCAGGGGGGCGCAGATGAAGGTCAGTGAGTTGAGCAATGCGAGGCATGGGGCCGCCATAGCAACAGGCTTAGTCTGCCACCAGCACCGCCCCCCGCGGCCGATCCGTCACCGCCACCAGCACCTTCAAAGTGTGACCTAATCGCCGCGGTGGAGAGCGGCAGCGGGTCAGGGCACAAGAGCTGTGGCCAAGGCATCAGTGCGTTTCCCATGCGCGCCCTGATGCGCTAAGGCCGCACCATGAGTGGCCACCACATAGTCACCCCCCGGCACCCCCACGGCCACCCTCCCCAGAAGGCCATCGCGCCATGACCCAAACAGCAACACCTGACGAGACAGCATTTGATCGGGCGCTCAGCGTCACCGCCGCGTTCTTGCTGTTTGTGGCCGTGGCCCTCAGCTTCTTGCCTGGCCAATCCACCGTGCCCCCCATCGACCGGGACGAGCCACGCTACACCCAGGCCACGAAACAAATGATGGAAACGGGCGACTATGTGCGCATCCGCTTCCAAGATGAGCCCCGCCATAAAA
>JBCDLN010000074.1:0-14354 GCA_038745295.1 Pseudomonadota bacterium
GGTGTGCGCTGACGAGGTCGGGTGGAACCACAAAGACTGTCATTGGACGCAAAAATCGGATCCAAAGCGGGTCCCATGGAGGGGCTATGACTGCCGCAGTGCCTGACCGCGGCTCCCGTGAGAGCCTCGTGGAGCGTCTCTTCAAGGCGTTCTCCAAACAACTGACCGATATCGAGGAGCGCATTGCAGGACAATCGGGTGACGGGATCGTTGAAGATGCGAAAGTCTTAAGCGGGCTTGCGAAGACTTTGGAAACCTTGGTGACTGTGGAGCGCAGACTGGTTCAACCTGATGAGGGTGAGGCGGAAGTCGATGTGGATGCCATGCGCACGGAGCTGATGAGCCGTCTTGCGGCGCTGAAAGATCCAGCAAAGGCGTCTGAGCCGGGCGAGACGCGCCAAGACGATGAAGGGTGATGGTTGATGACAACCCACCGCAAACGACCCACAACCGCTTACAACTTGAAGCAAGCGTTGGTGGCCTGTGGCAAGCGGGGCGACTTGCCAAGTTTTCTTGGCGGGATTTCCGCCCGCGATACCGAACTTCTCTTATCGGATTGGCCGGTGTGGGCTCGTCCTGAACAAATGCCGCCGCGGGGGCACTGGTTGACGTGGCTGATGTTGGGCGGTCGCGGCGCTGGAAAGACCCGGGCGGGCGCGGAATGGGTGATGGGGACAGCGTTGGGCCGGGCTCCCTTTGCCTCTGAGGCCTGTGGGCGGATCGCGCTGATTGGCGAGACATTTGCTGACGCCCGCGAGGTGATGGTGGAGGGGGTTTCGGGTCTGCTCTCCATCGGGCGGCGGTGCGACCGGCCCACCTGGCAACCCTCACGGCGGCGGCTTGAGTGGCCCAACGGTGCTGTGGCACAGCTGTTTTCCGCGGCTGATCCTGAGAGCTTGCGGGGCCCGCAGTTTGCTGCTGCCTGGTGTGATGAGCTTGCCAAGTGGCCCCATCCTGAAACGGTTTGGGACATGCTTCAGTTTGGCCTTCGCCTTGGCACACGACCACGCCAGGTGGTGACAACGACGCCAAGGCCGGTTCCGTTGCTGAAGGCGTTGATGGCTGATGAGAGGACCGCCGTGACCACCATGGCGACCTCCGACAATGCCGCCAACCTTGCGCCCGGTTTCTTGGATGTGGTGGTGGCCCGCTACGAGGGGACGCGGCTCGGCCGGCAAGAGCTTGATGGCGAATTGATTGAAGACCGCGACGATGCGCTCTGGCGTCGGGATCATATTGAAGATGCCCGTGTGATGGAGCCTGTTGACCTGTCGCGTGTTGTGGTGGCGGTGGATCCGCCGGCCAGCAGCGGCGCACGGTCTGCAGCGTGCGGGATTGTGGCGGCGGGCCTGGGTGTGGATGGCAAGGCTTACATTCTGGCCGACCAAACCCTTGCCAGGGCCACCCCCCAGGCTTGGGCAGATCGGGCGGTGGGGCTTTATCAT
Source organism: Pseudomonadota bacterium (assembly GCA_038745295.1). Taxonomy (GTDB): domain Bacteria; phylum Pseudomonadota; class Alphaproteobacteria; order Rhizobiales; family Amorphaceae; genus Acuticoccus. The sequence continues at coordinate 1,446 of JBCDLN010000074.1, forward strand.
GCCCTTGATGCTGATGCGCTGATTGCTGAGGTCAATCAGGGCGGTGAGATGGTGGAAACCGTCGTCAGGGAGGCTGACCCTGAGGTGCCGGTGACTGCGGTGCGGGCCACGCGTGGCAAGTGGACCCGGGCTGAGCCGGTGGCGCTGCTTTATGCCCAGGGGCGAGTGAAGCACGTGGGGGTTCACGCTGAGCTTGAAGATCAGATGTGCAACTTCGTGCCAGCGGGCACGAGTGAGGGCGTGTCGCCAGATCGCATTGATGCGCTGGTGTGGGCGGTCACAGCGCTGATGCTGGACAAAGCCTCACCCGTTGCACCGCGGGTGAGACGCCTCAGGTGACCGGGATGAAATGGCGTTGGAACGACGGGGGCCTTACGGGCCCCTTTTTTATTGGCCGGTCCGCCGGCGGGAAGGAGCGTCATGGGGATTTTCGGACGGCATGAGCAGAAGGCGTCCCGGGCGGGGCGGCTGATGGCTGTTGGCGGCCCTGGGCGTCCTGTTTGGACACCGCGGGACTATGGCTCGCTCGCCCGGGAGGGGTTTTCGAAAAACCCCATTGTTTACCGGTCAGTGCGTATGATTGCAGAAGCGGCCGCCTCGGCGCCTTGGCTCCTTTATGACGGCGATGCTGAGCGCGATGAGCACCCGCTGCTTGGCCTCCTGAACCGCCCCAACCCGTCTCAATCGGGCGCGGCGTTTATGGAGACCGTCTATGGGCATCTGATGGTGGCGGGCAACGCTTACGTTGAAGTTGTTGCGATTGATGGTGTGCCGCGTGAGCTTTTTGCATTGCGGCCTGACCGGGTGAAGGTCGTTCCGGGGCCCGATGGTTGGCCGCGTGCGTTTGTTTACTCCGCGGGTGCCCAGTCCGTTGAGTATGTGCAGGAAGGGGATGTTCCCCCGATCCTTCATCTTTCGCTCTTCCACCCGCTCAACGATCACTATGGCTTTGCCCCGATCGAGGCGGCGCAAACGAGCCTTGATATCCACAATGCGTCTGGCGCGTGGTCAAAGGCGTTGTTGGACAATGCTGCGCGGCCTTCTGGAGCATTGGTTTACACCGGCGACGGCAATTTGAGCGATGATCAGTTTCAGCGGCTGAAGGCTGAGCTGGAAGATGGCTATGCCGGGGCGCGCAATGCCGGCCGCCCCCTCCTCCTTGAGGGCGGGCTCGACTGGAAAACGATGGCAATGAGCCCGCGCGATATGGACTTCATTGAAGCCAAGCGTGAGGCGGCGCGGGAGATCGCCCTTGCCTTTGGTGTGCCGCCGATGCTGCTGGGCATTCCTGGCGACAACACCTATGCGAATTACCGCGAGGCGAACCGCGCCTTTTGGCGCCACACGGTGCTGCCGCTGGTGAGCCGGACCGCGCAGGATTTGGCCAACTGGTTGAGCCCGGCCTTTTCCGGTGAGGCGTTGCGGCTTTCCTTTGATGCTGACCAGATCGAAGCGCTTTCCGCAGAGCGCGAGGCGCTTTGGTCTCGGGTAGCGGGCGCCAATTTCTTGACGCGGGCTGAAAAGCGTCATGCCGTTGGATATGGCGTTGAGGCCGGCCGGACAGCGACGGGCAGCGGCTCAGAGGCCGAGGAAGGCTGATGGACCCTTTGACCCAAAGCGTTGTGGAGCGGGGGGACCTCGCTCATCTTGCGCTATTCTTATGGGCAAGCGCTGCTTCGGGCATGTTGATCTTTACGATGCGCGAACTCTCAAGATCAAACCAGCGCTTTAGCGACTTTGTGACAGCAATCACAAAGCTGAATGCACTCTTTGGACAAGACTGATGGTTGGGTTTTTGAAACGCAACGCCAGGTCGTTGCTCCGGCTTTCGACGGTCCGCGAGGTCAATCATCATGCTGTTTTCCGACAGTTTGCCGACAATGTGGGCCGCGCCATTGTGGATCGGCGTGTGCGCGATGAGCCGCGGGTGGTCAGCTTTCCATGGAGGGCTTTGAGATGACGCCTGCGCCTGAGCGAAAATTCTCCACCGCATCGGCTGTTGTTGACGGTGACGGTCGGTTTTGTGGCTATGCCTCCCTGTTTGGGCGGGCTGATCTTTCCGGCGATGTGGTGGAGCGTGGTGCCTTTACCCGCACCTTGCGCGAGCGCGGCGTGCAGGGCGTTGGGATGCTTTTGGAGCATGATCCAAAGGCGCCCATCGGCCAATGGCTTTTGTTGGAAGAGGATGCGCGCGGACTTTGGGTGGAGGGCCGACTTGGCGGAACCGCAACCGCAGCCGAGGCCGCCAAGCTCATGGGTGAGGGTCGGATCGACGGTTTGTCGATCGGGTTTCGCACATTGGCGTCTCAGCACGATCGCACATCCAAAGTGCGGCGAATAACAAAAATTGATCTTTGGGAAGTCTCTGTGGTGATGAGCCCCATGCTTCCTGAGGCGAGGGCGCGTGCAGCGCAAGCTGCATGGGAACCGCGGGCGGCGCCCGCTGATGCCGTGGACGCGGGGCTGTTGGCTCGCATGCGTCGGACAACGGCCTTTCTTCGTCAAACGAGGTGAAAATGGACAACGCTATGGGTGCGCCCGAAACGAAGGCCGATCTGGCGCGGGCAATCGATGATATGCAACACGCCTTCGAGGCGTTTAAGGAAACCAACGACTGCCGCTTGGCCGAGATTGAACAAAAGTCCAGTGCGGATGTCCTCACCGGTGAAAAGCTGCACCGGATTGAAGTGGCCATGGATGCCAACCAGCGCCGCATGGATGAGATTGTGCTGAAGTCGCAGCGCCCGTCGCTGTCTGCAGCGCCCATCGTGTCGGTGAACGAACGCAAGAGTGCCTTTGAAGCTTATGTGCGCGCCGGCAACGACGCTGGTCTTCGCGCCAACGAGATCAAGGGTCTGACGAGCGCTGAATCGGACGCAGGCTTTACCATCCCCGTGGAGGTGGAAAGTGAAGTGATGCGCCGCCTCACCGCGATTTCGCCCATTCGGGCCATTTCGGGTGTGCGCCAAGTGTCCACCGGGACGTACAAAAAGCCCGTCACCAGCGAAGGCCCACAATCGGGCTGGGTTGCCGATGACGACGCCCGGCCCGAGACGGATGCGCCGGCTTTGTCGGAGCTGAAGTTTGAGACAATGGAACTTTACGCAATGCCTGCCGCAACGTCGGCGTTGCTTGACGATACTGCTGTCGATATTGATGCTTGGCTTGCCGATGAGATCGAAACGGTGTTTGCCGAGCAGGAGACCAAAGCATTCGTGGCCGGGACCGGCAATGGACAGCCCCGCGGCTTCACCAACTATCCGACCGCCAATGAGACAAACTGGAGCTGGGGCTCAATTGGCTACATCAAGACTGGTGCTGCCGGCGACTTCCCTCCCACTGGTGCGAGCGACAGGCTGATTGATCTTGTCTACACACTGAAGGCTGGCTATCGCCAAAACGCCACCTTCGTGATGAACCGGTCAACCCAAGCTACCATTCGCAAGTTTAAGGACGCGGACGGTCACTACCTGTGGGCACCACCTGCTATTCCGGGCACGCGCGCGTCCCTCCTCAACTTCCCGGTGGTGGAAGCTGAAGACATGCCCGACATGACAAACAATGCCCTCGCAATCGCCTTTGGTGACTTCCGCCGTGGTTACTTGGTGGTGGACCGTCAAGGTCTGCGGATCTTGCGTGATCCTTACTCCTCCAAGCCCTACGTGCTGTTCTACACCACTAAGCGCGTGGGTGGGGGCATCCAAGACTTTGATGCGATCAAATTCTTGCGGTTTTCTACCTAATCAACACTCAGACTTTTGAGTGATGCGGCACGGGCATAGTATCAGTGCCCGTGCCGCACAGTCTTGAGACGTGTACGGCGATATGAAGTATCGCCGACTTTGCTGAGGGCGCGTCGTTTGCGCTGCCCCCTTTCGCGCGATCTGCGCGCTCCTTCCGACAATTGGGTGAACTATGGTCGCGATCCTGGTGGATCCGCCGCAGGCCGAGCCTGTGACGCGGGACGAGGCGAAAGCCCATGCGCGCGTTGATGGCGATGCTGAAGATCAGCGCATCGACGCTTTGATTTCAGCGGCACGGGCTGAGGTCGAAAACCGCACGCGCCGGGCGCTGATGCGTCAAAGCTGGCGTATTGTCTGTGACGGCATACCGTCTGGCGGCATCATCCGGCTAACGCCGGCGCCGGTGATGTCCGTTGATGCGGTAACGCTTTATGCGGGCGATGGAACGCCTGAAGTCTTGTCGGCTGATGACTATCAGGTGGATCTTTATGGTCAGCCCGGCCGGCTAAAGTTTTTGAGCGGTCATCCCTGGGGTGTTCGGGCGATGAATGGGGTGGAGGTGGACTTCACCTGCGGGGCTGAGAGTGCTGAGGATGTACCGGCCCCCCTCAAGCAAGCAATTTTGATGCTTGTGGCAGAGTGGTTTGAACACCGCGAGGCGGGCCGGCTTCGCGCTGTTGTTGGACCTGTGGAGTCAGGGATTTCGGCGCTGTTGGCGCCTTACCGTTTGCCGAGGCTTCAATGAGTACGCCCATAGGGGCGCTGCGCCGGCGGGTGAGCCTTGAGCGGCGCGAGGACATGTTTGACGGCGCTGGCGGCATGACGAGCACCTATGCGCTTTTATCGGAGGTGTTTGCCGCTGTTGAGGCAAAGCGGCGGCGCACCGATGTTGAGGGCGGCCGTGAGATTGGGGTTGTTACCCATCTGGTGACCATACGCTTTCGCGATGATCTGAGCGGGCGGGTTCGCATCCGTGATGGTGGTGCCATCTACCGGGTTTTGAGCACCGAACGTGCTGACCCGCAGGGCCGATTTCTTCACCTTTGGTGCGAGGAGGAACAGGCATGAGCGATGCCCGCCATGCTTTGTTGACGGCGATCTATGGAACGCTGACTTCGGACACGACGCTTCTATCGTTGCTGGGTGAGGGCGGGGTTTATGATCCTGTCCCGCGCGGGGCTGCTTATCCTTATGTGAGCTTTGGAGATTGCCTGACGCGGGTTGCTGATGGCGATGAGCCTGCGTCTGAAGCCCATCGCTTTGAGATCGAAGTGCATTCGCGCACACCAGGCCGGCGGCAAGTCTCTGAGATTACGGCGCGCGTTGGGTTGCTCATCCATGGCGCTGACCTGCCTGTCACCGGATTCTCGCTGGTCTTTGTGACCTTACGCACCACCACCATCACGCCGAGCCGGGATGGGCGCAGCTACCGCGCCCGCCTGCGCTTTGACGCGCTGACTGAAACCTTGTGAGGAGGCTTTAATGGCAGCCCAACGCGGTAAGGATCTTCTATTGAAGGTCGATGAGAGCGGTACCGGTTCCTATCGGACCGTGGCGGGGCTTCGCTCGCGCCGGATCTCGTTCGGCGCTGAGGCGGTGGATGTGACCGACCAAGCCTCTGCCGGCCAATGGCGCGAGCTCTTGGATGGCGCCGGCGTCAAGACAGCCAACGTGGCTGGCTCGGGGATCTTTAAAGATCGACAGTCCGACGAGACGGTGAGGACGATCTTCTTTGCAGGTGCCGTTCGCAACTGGCAAATCGTGTTGCCGGACTTTGGGGTTGTTGAGGGCCCGTTCCAAGTCACCGCGCTTGAATACGGCGGCAACTATGACGGCGAAGTCGTCTATGACATTGCGCTGGAATCGGCCGGCGAACTGACCTTCACGGCGGTTTGAGGAGGCGAGGATGCCCAATCGTTATCGCGGTGAGGTGGGGGCGAGCCTCGACGGGCGGGCCTTTACTTTGTGCTTGACCCTTGGGGCGATTGCCGAGCTTGAGGCTGCGTTCCAGGCTGACGACATGACGGCGTTGGTGGACAGGTTTTCCTCCGGCAAGCTGTCAGCCCGAGATGCCATCACCATTATTGGTGCGGGGCTGCGCGGCGCGGGCAACAACGTGGCCGATGATGAAGTGGCGCGCATGAGCGCTGATGGGGGCGCGGCAGGTTTTGCGGCCATCGTCACCGACTTGCTGACTGCCACTTTCGGCGCTGGCGCTGAGGACACCCCCGACCCTTCTTGACGGGCACGGTCGCGGACACGCCGCGGCCGTTTCCCTGGCGCGATTTGATGGCCCATTTCGTGGGCGATCGGGGAATGGCGCCAGCGGACTTTTGGGCTCTTACCGTTCCTGAAATTCAAATGGTGCTGGCCCGTCCCGTGTCCTCAGCGACGCGGCGTTCGGCGTTTGAGCGCCTGATGGAGGCCTTTCCCGATGCCCGAGAATGAGGACTTGTTTGAAAGCGTTGCCGCTGCCGACGAGATCGCTGACACTTTAACGCTATCATCCCGCGACTTTGCCCGCTCGCTCCGCAGGGGGATGCGTGATGCTGTGGTGGAAGGGCGCGGCTTGGAATCGACCCTTCGCCGGGCCGCCATGTCCCTTTCCCGTTCAGCGCTCACAGCCGGGATGCGACCTCTGACGGGTATGGTGGGAAGCGCTGCCAATTCGATTGTCGGCGGCCTTTCCCAAACCTTGATGGGCGCGTTCCGCACGCCCTCCACCCAGGTGGTGCCTTTTGCTGAAGGGGGCGTGATCGGCACCCCCACGACCTTCCACATGGGTGACGGACGGGTGGGATTGATGGGGGAAGCGGGCCGAGAGGCGGTGCTTCCTTTGGCGCGCGGCACCGACGGCAGATTGGGTGTGGCGGTGGAAGGGGGAGGCGCGTCCCAACCCTCCATCACAATCAACGTCTCCACGCCCGATGCTGAAAGTTTCCGCCGCTCTGAGGCGCAGGTGACCGCGATGCTGGCACGCGCCGTCGGCCGCGGACGCAGGGGGCTTTGAGATGGTCGATATTCACGATGTGCGCTTTCCCCTTGCCGTTGCCTTTGGCGCGACGGGGGGGCCGGAGCGGCGCACCGAAGTTATCAGCCTCGGTTCGGGCGGCGAAGAACGCAATCAGCGGTGGTCGGTCAGCAAACGACGCTACGATGCCGGAACAGGAGTGAGAAATCGCGATGATCTTCAAACAGTGGTGGACTTCTTTGAAGAGCGGCGCGGCCGACTTTATGGCTTTCGCTTTCTTGACCCGCTGGACCACAAAAGTTGTCCGCCAAGCCAAACACCTGATTACGCTGATCAAGAATTGGGCGTCGGCGATGGTCAAAACGCTGACTTCCCGCTGATCAAGACGTACGGCGGCGATTTTGAGCCCTACGCGCGGCTGATCTTTTTGCCTGTGGCGGGCAGTCTTTTGGTGGAGGTGGATGGTCAGCCCCGCACCGAGGGCGTGGATTATCAATTCGCCAATGGCGTGGTTTCATTCCTGCCCGGCAGAGAACCCCGAAACGGGGGGACTGTAAAAGCTGGTTATCTCTTCGATGTGCCTGTGCGCTTCGACACAGATCATCTTGAGATCAATCTGTCACGGTTTGAAGCGGGGGCAATCCCGTCGATCCCCGTGGTGGAGATCGTCCTGTGAGGGCGGTTCCGAGCGATCTCCAAGCCCACCTGGATGAGGGAACGACGACACTTTGTCGGTGCTGGCGTTTGGTGCGTTCTGACGGCGTGACCATGGGTTTTACTGACCACGATCGTGAAGTGTCGTTTGACAGCATGACGTTTTCTGCCGTCGATGGTCTGACAGCTTCTGGAGATGTGGCAAAGGCCGGCCTTGGGGTCGGTGGTCTTGAGGTTGAGGGAGCGCTTTCGTCTTCGGCCCTTTCTGCGGTTGATCTTCAAAGTGGCCGTTATGACGGTGCAAAGGTCACCCTTTACCTTGTGAACTGGAATGATCCTGCGCAGCGGATGGTGCTGCGCGCGGGCACGCTGGGGGAAGTCACGCGCGTTGACGGCGCGTTTCGCGCCGAAGTGCGTGGCCCACTCCAAGCTTTGGAGACCATCCGGGGCCGGGTGGTGACCAAGACGTGCGACGCCGATCTTGGCGATGGTCGGTGTGGGGTTAACCTTTCCGCACTGACCCGCGAGGCCACCGTCTTGAGCGTTGATGGCGCCCGGGTTGTTGTTTCGGGTCTTGATGATCTTGCGGCCGGTTGGGCCTCAGGCGGCGCAGCTGTGGCGACCACTGGCTCAGAGCTCGGGGCGCGGCGCATTGTGCATTTGCATACAGTTGAGCCATCGGGCGTTGTATTGACGTTGCGCGAGCCGATGGTGACGCTCACGCAGACCCACACGCTTGATGTGACGCCTGGCTGTGACAAGCGTTTTGGGACCTGTGTGGCCAGGTTTGGCAACGCGCTCAATTTCCAAGGCTTTCCGAATTTACCTGGCAACGACAGGGCGTTCTCTTACGCAAAGGGCGAGGCATGAGGCGCATTGAGATCGTGCGTGCCGCCCAGCGCTGGGTAGGGACGCCTTACCATCACCAAGGCTCACTGAGGGGCGTAGGCTGCGATTGTTTGGGTCTTGTGCGCGGAGTGTGGCGCGACGTCGTGGGACAAGAGCCTGAGCGCGCCCCGCCTTACACGCCCGATTGGGCAGAAGCACGGGGTGAAGAAACGCTACTCGGTGCCGCGCAAAGGCATTTTGTGGCGGCGGACACCATCCGTTCTGGATCCGTGATTGTCTTCCGGTGGCGCGCGTCGGCCCCTGCAAAACATGTGGGGATCGCCGTGAGCGAGACGCGGTTCATTCATGCCTACGATGCCGCCGGCAAGGCTGTTGAAGCCACGCTCAGCGCCCCATGGCGGCGAAGGCTGGCAGCGATTTTTGATTTCCCGGGGGTGAGCGACTGATGGCAACGCTCGTTCTACAGGCCGCAGGGCACGCGGCAGGCAGCCTTTTGGGGCCTGTGGGCGCGATGGCCGGCCGAGCTGCAGGTGCGCTCGCCGGCCACGTGGTGGACCAAAGGCTTCTTAACGACGATCCCGATCAGTCCGTCGGGCGGATTGATGATCTGACGGTCCAAACCTCGTCTGAGGGCAATTCCATCCCGAAAGTCTATGGCCGGATGCGTCTTGCCGGTACGGTCATTTGGTCGACGGATTTTGTCGAACAGTCCAAAACATCGAGCGGGGGAAAGGGCGGACCAAAGGTTACAGAGTATTCCTACACGGTCAGCTTCGCCGTTGCTTTGTGTGAGGGTCCCATTGCGCGCATCGGGCGGGTTTGGGCCGATGGAGATCCGCTGGACCTCACCAAGATTACCATGCGCGTTTACGAGGGCAGGGGTGATCAGGAGGCTGATCCTCTGATTGAGGGGATTGAGGGGGTGGCGCCGGCCTATCGCGGCCTTGCCTATGTGGTGTTTGAGCATTTGCCCATTGGGGCATTTGGCAACCGCTTGCCGCAACTCACCTTTGAGGTGATCCGCCCTGTTGGTGACCTTGAGCCCATGGTGCGGGCCGTCACCCTCATTCCCGGCGCGACCGAATTTGGCTATCATCCAGACGAAGTGCGGCGGCAGATTGCGCCGGGCGAAAATGATACCGACAACAGACATCTGGGTGTTGCTGCTTCAAATCTTGAAGCGTCGCTCGATGAATTGTTGGCGGTTTGCCCGAACCTTGAGCGCATCGCTCTTGTTGTGGCTTGGTTCGGCGATGATCTTCGCGCAGGCGAATGTACCTTGCGGCCCAAAGTTGAGGCCGCGGTCCGGCCCACTGATCTTGAATGGCGTGTGGGCGGCCTTGAGCGTGGCGATGCAGTTCTGATTAGTACAGACGCCGAAAACCGCCCAGCCTATGGCGGAACACCTTCCGACAACTCAGTCTTCGCCGCCATTGAGGCAATCAAGTCCCGCGGGATCAAGGTTGTCTTTTATCCGTTTATTTTGATGGACGTTCCGCCCGACAACGGGTTGACCGATCCTTATGGGGGCGCGCAGCAGGCTGTGTTTCCCTGGAGGGGGCGGATCACCGTGTCACCGGCGCCGGGGCGACCTGGCTCACCCGATGGAACAGAAGACGCAGATACTGCCATTGCCGCGTTGCTTGGCACAGCTGCACCGAATGATTTTACCGGTAGCGACGATGTTGTGAGCTACTCGGGGCCGGCCGAGTGGTCTTTGCGGCGGATGATTTTGCACTACGCGAGGCTGTGTGCGCAGGCTGGTGGTGTGGATGCTTTCTTGGTGGGGTCCGAGCTTCGCGGTCTTTCCACCGTACGGGGCCAATCGGGCTATCCCTTCGTTTCGGGTTTGGTATCGCTGGTGGAAGATGTTCGGACCGTTCTGGGCAGCGGGACAAAGCTTTCATACGCTGCGGATTGGTCCGAATATTTTGGGCACCAGCCAGGCAATGGCGATGTCACGTTCCATCTTGATCCTTTTTGGGCCAGCAATGATGTCGATTTCATTGGGATAGACAACTACTGGCCTTTGGCGGACTGGCGCGATGGGACCCATGAGGATGACGCCCTTGCCGCGACCCCACACGATCTGACTTACCTCACCGGCAACATCACCGGTGGGGAAGGGTTTGATTGGTATTATGCAAGTGAAGCTGACCGAATTAATCAGGTTCGCACAGCAATTTCCGATGGTAATTACGGAAAAGACTGGGTCTTCAGATATAAAGATCTAAAGAGTTGGTGGTCAGAGCTCCACTATAACAGGGTGGCAGGGGTGGAGGTTGCTCAGCCCACCGATTGGGTCCCTGAGGTGAAGCCTGTGTGGTTCACTGAGGTGGGCTGCCCGGCGGTGGACAAAGGTGCCAACCAGCCCAACGTATTCTACGACCCAAAGAGCGCAGAGTCCCAGTTGCCGTACTTTTCCAACGGGCGGCGCGATGATGAAATGCAACGCGCCTATTTGGAGGCGATGCTGGGTGCGTTCGACTGGGCGTTGTCGAGCGATATCAACAACTTCAACCCTATTTCCAGCGTTTATGGAAAGCGAATGGTTGACCGGTCCGGCGTCCATGTTTGGACATGGGATGCCAGGCCGTTCCCTGCGTTTCCGCACAACGTGGAGGTATGGTCTGACGGTCCCAATTGGCAGCGTGGACACTGGTTGACCGGTCGGCTCGGAACCGTGCCGTTTGGTGCGTTGGTGCGGGCATTGTTTGCCGATTGGGGCCTTGCCGCACCAACTGTTGAAGCAGCGCCCACAGTGCTAGACGGGTTCATTGTGGGAACGGCGCAAAGTCTTCGCAATGTTCTGACACCGCTCACGGCCGCCACGTCAGTTGTTGGGGCCGACACAGGCGTTGATGTGCGCTTTGTGGGGCTTTTGAACGCGCCTGTTGCGACAATTGATGAGGACGATCTGGTGGAGGTGGGCGGCGGCGCCCTCATCAGCGAACTGCGTGATGAGGTGGCTGCACTCCCCATTGAGCAGCGCATCCGTTACTTCGATAGTGGGCGTGAGTATCAATTGGGGAGCGCCCGCTTCCGGCCGCCTGAAGCGTCCACACGGCAGATCTCTGAAATCTCCATACCGGCCAGTATGAACGATGGCCTTGCAACAGAGCTTGCGCAAATGGCGCTCGCGGTGCGTTGGGGGGGCCGAACGGCGGTCCGGTTCTCGCTCCCGCCCAGTGCCATTGCGATCATGCCCGGTGACATTTTGACCCTTCGCCACGATGGCCGCGACAGGGAGATTATGGTCGAGGAGGTTGAGGATTTGGGGCACCGCGAGGTGCTTGCCAGGACCCTTGATCGCACTGCTTTGTCGCCGGTGCCCACAGTTTTTTCACCAACACCGCCTACGCCCCCGCCGGCCGGGGCAAATCCGGTGGCGTTTGGTGTGAACCTTCCACTCGTGGATGAAGCGATCTCTGACACTGAGGCATTTCTTGCCATTCACAGTCGGCCGTTTCCCACGGAGATGGGGATCTGGAGGAGCGTGAATGGGGGATCGTTTACGCTCTTAAAGTCCGCCACCCAAGCGACCAGCATGGGCGAGGTGGTGGGACTTGTGGGCCTTGGTCCCACGAATAGGTGGGACTACGCGAATGAACTCGACGTGTTCCTCTATCGCGGGACGCTTCAATCGGCTGATCGGCTCGATGTGCTTGATGGCGAGAACGCTCTCGCCATTGAGGCCGCGAACGGGGAATGGGAGATCGTACAGTTTCAGACCGCCACCTTAATCGGTGAGCAGACTTACCGGCTGACCACGCTTCTACGCGGTCAGGTGGGAACTGAACAGGCTGCCCGATCAGGCCTTCCGCTTGGGGCCCGGGTGGTGGTGCTGGATCGTACGCTCACAGAGCTTGGAATAACCGAAGCGCAAATTGGGCTCACACGGACTTACCGTGTGGGGCCGCTTTCTGATGGCGTCGGCGGCAACGACGTCACCACCTTTGAGTTTACGCCAAGCGGGCGGGCGCGGCTTCCCTTATCGCCCGTCCACGGTAAGGCAAGGCGCCGCGTGAGTGATAATGGGCTGGATCTGACGTGGATCCGGCGGACTCGCATTGGCGGCGATGGCTTTCCTGATGGTGGCGATGTGCCCCTTGGTGAAAGTGAGGAGCGCTACCGGCTTGAGATCCTCGATAGCATCAATGTGGTGCGGACCGTCGAGGTGACGAGCCCTCTTTACACGTATTCGCTGGCCGAACAGACGGCCGATTTTGGCGGCGCGCTTGAGACCATCTCGATGCGCATATCGCAGCTTGCGCCTGGCGTTGGAGCCGGGGTGCCTTATGAGGTGACGGTAAATGTCGAACAGCCCTAATCTTGGTTTGCCTTATTTGGCCCAGAACCAGTCGCGCAAGTCTGTGACCGTCAATGACGCATTCCGCCGGCTTGATGCTGCGGTGCAGTTGACGGTCGAGAACCGTGATCGTCGCTCTCCTCCTGGCTCTCCCACGGAGGGGGTTCGGTATATTGTGGCGGCCAATCCCACTGGAGCGTGGGCTGGTCATCCGTTCGAGGTGGCAGCTTACCTTGACGGCGCGTGGGTGTTTTTCACGCCGAAGGAGGGTTGGCTGGCCTATAGCCGGGACGAATCTGCGATTGTTTACTATAACGGCTCGAACTGGGAGATCTTTACGGCGGCGGGTGCCACGGAGACGGCTGCAAAGTTTGGGATTAACA
>JBCDLN010000075.1:0-14107 GCA_038745295.1 Pseudomonadota bacterium
CTTTTTGTCATCAATGCCATGGCCAAGGACGTTCCGATGACCGCCACGTGGCGCGGCGTCCTCGGTTTTTGCGCCTCCGATGTCCTGCGACTTGTGCTCATCGTGATTTTTCCAGGTCTTGCGCTATGGCTAACGGGTATCGACTGACCGCTGGGGAGCCGTCATGACCGTGATGGAACGCACCATCGGCCTCAAGGCGCTGGAAGCGCAGGTGAGAGCCGACCTTCAAAAGATCGCTTGGCCCAACACGTCCTGGGTGGAGCCGCGCTATGGCCCAGATGGGCGGCTCCTCCATAACGTTTTGATTGTGGGCGGCGGTCAGGGCGGGCTCGCGCTGGCGTTTCAGCTGATGCGCGAGCGGGTGGACGGTGTGCGCATTTTGGACCGAGCCCCTACCGGGCGTGCCGGCCCCTGGCGCAACACGGCGCGCATGCTCACCTTGCGCTCCCCAAAGTTTACCACCGGCCCCGATCTCGACGTGCCCTCCCTCACCTTCCAATCCTGGTATGAGGCGACACGCGGGCCAGCGGCTTGGGAGGCGCTCGGCAAGATCCCCAAAGAGGACTGGCAAGATTATCTCAACTGGTATCAGTCGGTCCTGAAGATCGATGTTGAAGCGGACACCACAGTCACGCGCATCACCCCCCATGACACCCATGTGGACGTGGACGCCATAGGCCCTGATGGACCGTTCACCACCCGCACCCGCCATGTGGTGCTTGCCACGGGCATTGAAGGATCTGGGCGGTGGTGGATGCCCCCGTTTTTAGCCGATCTTCCAGCCACGTTGGTGGCTCAAGCAGCTGATCCCATCGATTTTACCAAGCTCAGTGGGAAGACAGTGGCTGTCTTGGGGGCCGGCGCATCAGCGTTTGACAATGCCGCCACCGCGCTTGAGGCCGGGGCAAAGGCCGTGCACATTTTCGTTCGCCGGCCGGAGCTGCAAAGGGTGCAGCCCTATAAGCAAATCAGCTACACGGGCTTCCTGCGCCACATGGCCGACCTTGATGATGAAAACCGCTGGGAGATGCTCACCCATCTCCTTGATATGCGCGAAGCTTTCCCTGCCGAAACCTGGCAGCGTGTGACCCGGCACGACAACGCCGTCATCCACACCGGCCGAGCCTGGACCGGCGCTTCACTCACAGACGATGGCACGCTCAAGCTTGACACAACACAAGGCCCCTTTATCGCCGACTTTGCCATTGCCGGCACCGGCCTTGACGTTGATCTTGCCGCCCGCCCCGAGCTTTCACCTTTTGCAGAAGACGTCGCGTTGTGGGCGGATCGATATGCGCCATCTGCGAGCAATCCCCGCCTGGCACGCTATCCTTATCTTGGCGACACTTTTGAGGTTCTGCCCAAGTCCAGCGCGCAGGCGCGCACCACCGCGCTGTCGCGTGTTCGCATCTTCACATTTGCCGCCACCATGAGTTTTGGCCCCAGTGGCTCGTCCATCAACGCGCTCAAGTTTGCAGCACCGCGCCTGGTGAGCGGGATGACCCGGCAGATGTTCCGCGAAGACGCCGCGGAGCATCTCAACCAACTCAAAGCCTACGATGTGCCGGAGTTTTGACGCACCCCCGCGTTATGTCGACTGAGCCATCCGGAGCGCCATGGCCCGATACCGATTTGGGTGGCGATGGGATGCCCGGGAACAGCGGTCTCCAGAAAAGTTTTCGTTCTGCGGAGGAAAGACACGATGAGCCAAGAGCAAACAGCGCGCGCCTTTTTTGAGGCCTGCGAGACAGGGGGCGGCTGGGAGGGATGCAAAGCTTACTGCCATCCCGACGCGACCTTTACATGCCAGGCTGATGCGCTTGCGCAAACGAAGACCCTTGAAGACTACGCGCAATGGATGAAGGGCCTCCTGGGTCCGATCCCCGACGGCCTCTATAAGCTCACTGCGTTCGCTGCCGATGCTGGACGCAACACCGTGGTGGCAACAGCGGTCTTCCAAGGGACACAAACAGGACCTGGCGGACCGGTCGACCCGACTGGCCGCACGGTGGCATCCGACTATGCGTACGTGATGGTGTTTGAAGGTGACCACATCACGCACATGACCAAAATCTGGAACGACGGGGCAGCTTTGCGCCAACTTGGGTGGGCGTAAAAGAGTTAAGACGGTGTGCGGCGCTCGAGCATTTCGCGCCTGATGCGGCGCGAGGACAATCCTCGCCCCTTTGACAGGCTGGCGCGGGTTGCCGGGGCCTGCCCCGTCCGGCGGCGCCGTTCGACACCAACGTCGACCAAAGCACACCCGCGCTCAAGTCACCCAAAGACCGGCGGCGTACATGATTTGATGCGGAACAGACACCGCACTAAGACAGGAACCGATCGTCGTGCACCTGGTGAGCGTAGCCGAGAGCAATGTGCTTCGGGATGACTGTCTACAGTCAGGTCGGAAAGGCTCCTGCAGTCTTGGACTTGCCCCAAATGCTAGAGGACAATCCGCTCAGTTTGAATCAATCTGAGCGGATCGTCTTTCGCCCTCAAGAGCGCGCATCTTTTCCTCGCTTGATCTCATCCAGATCGAGCAAGACAGGCGCAAGAACGCTTTCGCTCTTCTAAGCGATCGGGGTGCTAAGGCCGGATGCGGATGACGTGCCGGATCGACCGCCCTTGATCGAGAAGGTCGAACCCTTCGTTGATGTCATCGAGTGGGCTTGTCCCTGAATGGAGCTTTTCCACCGGGAGGCGCCCAGCCTGGTGGAGGGCAATATAGCGGCCGATATCGCGACCAGGCACACCCCCGCCATGGTATGAGCCTGCCAGAATGCGCTCCTCCGCCACCATCTTAACCGGGGAAAGTGGATAGCGTGCCGCCGGATTGGTGAGCCCTGCCGTCACCGTCATGCCGCCCCGCCGGGTGATGTCGTAGGCGAGCTCCAGGGCTGGCACAACGCCGGCTGTCTCAACCGCCACCTCCACGCCGCCCTTGGTCAACTCCCGCACTTTGCCCGGGGTGTCGGTGTCGGCGGCATTGAAGGTCTGCGTCGCGCCAAGGGATGCGGCAACGGCAAGCTTCTCAGCGTTGATATCGAGCGCGATCACCTCCGCAGCGCCGGCGGCGAGCGCGCCCAGGACGGCGGCAAGACCCACCCCGCCCAAACCCACCACAGCCACCACCTGGCCTGGACTGACCTTTGCCGTGTTCACCACCGCCCCCATACCGGTCAGGACTGCACAGCCGAACAATGCGGCAGTCTCATAGGGCAAATCGTCAGGCACCTTCACCAGCGAACGGCGGGAGACGACGGCATGCTCTGCAAAAGCCGAAACGCCCAAATGGTGATGGATGGGACCCGACGATCCGATGATTTTCTGGGCGCCTGACAAAAGCGTGCCGGCGTTGTTGGAAGCTGCGCCCGGTTCGCACAACGCCGGTCGCCCTTCCGCGCACGGCCCGCACATCCCACAGGAGGCAACAAACACCATCACCACCTTATCGCCTGGCACAAGGTCCTCGACGCCCGGCCCGCATCGCACCACCTGGCCGGCGGCCTCATGCCCCAGCGCCATCGGCATCGGGCGCGGCCGGTCACCATTGATCACCGACAGGTCCGAATGGCACAGCCCCGCCGCCACCACCTCCACCAGCACTTCATGGGGGCCAGGGTCGTGAAGGGTGACGGTCTCGATGGAGAGTGGTTTGGATACCCCGTAGGGCTTTTGTGCGGGGAAGTGGGATAGAATGGCAGCCCGTGTTTTCATGTCCCCATTGGGACGCGCGCGGAAGGGGCCGTCAAGCACGGCATGCGTTAAGGGGCCGTCCCTTTCATTCGCGCGCGCACCTCAGGATAGATAAACCGGCTTAAGAGCGTCATCCCCAAGAGGTATGCTTCAAAGTCATTGTAGCGGCCCCCGAAAATGGCGACCACCACCTCATCCTCAGGATGAACAAAGAGCCGCTGCCCACCGTTTCCAAACGCGGCAACCCACCGCGACAGCAAGAAAGGATGGCTCAGCCACCAATAGTAGCCGTAGCCAAGTCCGGTCGGCTCATAGGCGTGGGCGGTGAAGGCGTCATCAAGCCACCGCGACGGCACCACGCTGCGGCCCCCTGAGGCACCGCCCGCCACAATCAGATCACCCAGCTTGGCAAGGTCAGGCAACGTCATCCTCAGCCCGGAGGCAGCCGCCGGCACGTTGTCATCGCCACGCATCCACTCCCACCGTGTTATGCCAAGGGGGTCAAACAGCGCCGTCTTGGCAAACTCATCAAGGGCTTGACCCGTCCCCTCTTCGATCACCTTCCCCACAAGGGCAGCCGCCCCACCGCTATAGTTCCAGGTCGCTCCGGGCGGCTCCACGACAGGTTGCTCCATAACGTAGCGATAGCGATCGGGCGCATGTTCCATCGCCACCTCACTGTTTTTGAGGCTGTCGTAAGGAACCGTCTCATCCCACGCGAGCCCCATGGTCATCGAAAGGGCGTACCGGAGAGTGATCTTTTGGCGCTCGGTATCGGCGGCAAGGTCACCGTATTGGGGGAAGGCCTCAACAAGGGGGCTATCGAGGGAGGGCACCACCCCCCTTTCCAGTGCAATCCCGTACAGCAGGCTCACCACGCTTTTGGAGATGGAGCGCACGTCATGCAACGTCTCAGCGTCAAAGCTGCGATGGCCTAGAGGCCGCCCCCAAATCTCATCCTCACCATCAAAATAAGCCTCGGCGATCACCTCACCGCGATGGCTTGCATAGACGGCATGAAGCTTTGGGATCTCACCGGCAGAAAACGCAGCCTCGATCCGCTGGTTGAGCGACATAGGGGACCCTCACAACTCGTATCACCAGTGGCGCGTCGTCATCCCGGCGCAACCCACCCGCCTTATAATGACTTGAGGCTGCGTTGCATGATAGCCCTTTGCAGCCTATGAACGTGCGTGGGGCGACGACCCCAAACCCACGGACAGTCTCATTGACCCGCCCAAAGCTCACGGCCCTGATCATCGCTTCGGCGCTGTTCATGGAAAACGTCGACTCGACCGTGATTGCGACTGCGCTGCCGACCATTGCGGCCGATATTGGAACCGATCCGATCCGGCTCAAGCTCGCGCTCACAGCGTACCTTTTAAGTTTGGCGACCTTCATCCCCATTTCGGGATGGGCGGCCGACCGCTTCGGCGCACGCACAATCTTCCGAGCGGCCATTGTCGTTTTCATGATCGGATCTGTGGCGTGCTCGCTCTCCACCTCGCTGTTTGAGTTTGTCATGGCGCGCATGCTTCAAGGCGCCGGTGGAGCGATGATGGTGCCCGTGGGGCGGCTCGTTCTCCTGCGCACCACACCCAAACCAGAGCTCTTGTCCGCCATGGCCTGGCTCACAGTCCCGGCCCTTGCTGGCCCGCTGGCGGGTCCGCCGCTCGGCGGCTTCATCGCCACTTATTTCGATTGGCGGTGGATCTTTTGGATCAACATCCCTGTCGGCATCGTCGGCATCGTCCTCGTCACCATCTTTATCGACGAAATTCGCGGCGATGAAAGAAGGCCGCTCGACATTACAGGTTTCATCCTGTCGGGTATCGGACTGTCCGGCCTTGTGTTTGGCCTTTCAGTCCTTGGCCAAAACATGCTGCCCCTCCCGGTCACTTTATCGATGATCGGTGCCGGCGCGATCGCAACAGTCCTTTACCTTGCTCACGCCAGAAAGGTCGCAGCGCCACTTTTGGATCTTTCGCTCTTCAAGCTGCCGACGTTTCACTGCAGCGCCGTGGGCGGCTCTTTCTTTAGGCTGGGCATTGGCTCCGTTCCGTTTTTGCTGCCGCTGATGCTGCAGCTGGGGCTCGGGATGAACGCGTTTGAGGCGGGCGGATTGACCTTCTTCGCCGCGATCGGCGCGCTTGCCATGAAGTTTACCACGCAGCCCATCGTGCGGCGCTTCGGCTTCCGCACAACGCTGATCGTCAATGGCATCATTTGCAGCGCCTCGCTCTTGGCCATGAGCACGTTTGCAAGCCACCCCTCCGGCATCCTCATTGCGTCGGTGCTGTTGGTGGGTGGGTACTTCCGCTCCCTCCAATTCACCTGCCTCAACTCCATGGCTTACGCTGAGGTTGAACAGTCCCGCATGAGCCTTGCCACCAGCCTTTACAGCGTCGCCCAACAGGTCTCGTTGGCGGCGGGGGTTGCGCTTGCCGCAGCGGTGGTGGAGATCCAAAGGGCAATGCGGCCGGGCGAAGAGATTTTTGCGTCGGATTTCGTGGCCGCGTTCATCACCGTATCGCTCTGCTCACTGGTGGCGGTGGTCTACTATCTGCGCCTGCCCAACGAGGCGGGGGAAGAAATCGCCAACCGCTATCAACCGCCGCGAAAGCCGGTGGCGAGCACGTAGGTCTCGGGCGATTGCCTGCGCGATGCCGGCGGCTTCACGTGGCGCACCGTTTCAAAGTCGCGGCGGAGGCCAGCAAGAAGGTCTGCCTCCGTCCCCCCTTGGAAGACCTTCGCCAAAAAGACGCCGCGGGGCGCAAGGGTTGAGCGCGCAAACTCGGCTGCAAGTTCCACAAGATGCACAATCCTCAGATGATCCGTCGCCCGGTGACCGGTGGTCTGGGGGGCAAGGTCGCTGAGCACCACATCGGGCTGCCGCCCGCCAAGGGCCGTGTGCACCATCTCAAGCGCCACCTCTTCGCTAAAGTCGGCGGTGAGAACGTGGACACCCGGGTGCGGATCCATGGGCAAAATGTCGATCGCCACCACAGGCGCATCGGCGCTCGCATGGATGCGCTTGGCGGCCACTTGGCTCCATCCGCCTGGTGCAGCCCCAAGGTCCACAACCGTCTGCCCACGGCGAAGCAGGCGATACCTGTCATCAATCTCAATCAGCTTATAGGCCGCGCGCGAGCGGTACCCTTCCGCCTTGGCGCGTTGGACATAAGGATCGTTGAGCTGCCGCTCGATCCACAGCGTCGATGAGAGCTTGCGCCCCTTCGCGGTCTTCACGCGCGAGGTCATCATCCGCGCGCCGCCGCCGTCTTGTCCCGATTGAGGGCGCGGGCCCTTGCCCCGCTTACCTGCCATAGCTGTCAGACGTGGGCCGGTCCGCCCTGGACAATGTCGCGCCGGGCCGACCGCCGCCGCTGCCGCGCCAAGCGGTCATGCTCGATCAGCTCCATCAGCATACCTTCCCGCAAACCGCGATCGGCCACCCGCAACCGTTCACACGGCCAGCGCCGGCGGATGGCTTCGAAGATCGCACAACCTGCCAGGACAAACTCAGCCCTGTCCGGGCCGATGCACGGATGCGCCACGCGCTCGCCATAGGTCATGCCCAGAAGATTATCCAAGGTGGCGTCCAACTGCTGCTGGTTCAGCCACACGCCGTCGATGCGCTTTCGATCGTAGCGTTTGAGATCAAGGTGCAGCCCGGCGAGTGTGGTGACGGTGCCGGAGGTGCCCAACAAATGAACCCCGCCGCGCGCAACAGCGTCGGTGAGATGGCCCCGGCAATCCACCGCTTGAAGCCGGTGGAGAACGTCGCTCACCATGTGCTCGAACATGCCGGGCTCCACCGCGTGGCCGCCATAGGCCTCTGCCAGCGAGACCACCCCCACAGGCAGCGACGCCCATGCTCTGGTGCAATGCACCAACGCAGCGCCCGACAGATTGTAGCGGCTCGTCAGATCAAGCCAGACAACTTCAGTAGA
The DNA here is from genome assembly GCA_038745295.1 of Pseudomonadota bacterium. GTDB lineage: Bacteria > Pseudomonadota > Alphaproteobacteria > Rhizobiales > Amorphaceae > Acuticoccus. The sequence goes on from JBCDLN010000075.1 coordinate 7,650, forward strand.
GCCGCCGCCAATATCGAACAGCAGCACACCCTCAGCATCATCATCCACCAACGGCGCGCACCCTGCCACGGCAAGGCGTGCCTCGGTTTCCCGGTCCACCACCTCAAGGGCAAGACCTGTTTCAGCAAACACACGGCTCGTAAAACGATCGCAGTTGGTGGCGGAACGGCAGGCTTCGGTCGCTATGGTTCGGGCACGCAACACGCCGGACGATGCAAGCTTGGACGCACAGACTTGCAGTGCGCCGATGGCGCGATCCATGGCGGGCTCTGAAAGCCGGCCATCACGCGCAAGCTGCTCGCCCAGGCGCACAATCCGCGAGAAACCATCGACGACCCGAAAGCCATCCCGGCGCGCTTCAGCAATCAAAAGGCGGCAGTTGTTCGTGCCCAGATCAAGCGCAGCGTATCGCGGCGCGCGCAGCGGTTCAGTCGCTACAGGAAGGGGTGAGCTTGCCACAACACCGCCACCACATGCTGGAGCACACTGCCCCCGCGGTGACGCAGTGGAACGATCCTGATCCCGTTCTGTGTAAGCGCTCATCTGTCGCCCCCGATCAATCGCGTCGGTCGTCCGCCCCCTCGTGCCGGCTCCTTCTTCCCGCTCCTTTGGCTATTCCGCGACCATTCGGCACGGCTCTGACAGAAACGATAACAAGAATGCGTCTAAGTGCAACTCGTCTCGTGAAACTCATGGCTCGGCCGTGGTCAGACCGGACCCCGTGCCGTCCAGTTCGACCACGTTCAGCGTCGGGCCCAGCACATCGCGCGCCAAGTCGGCGATGTGGGTGTGATGGGTGAGGTAAAAGACCTGCACGTTCCTGCCCAGATCGCCCAGCGCCCGGAGGCCAGCGCCAGCACGTTCATCGTCCGCATTGACGAAAAGGTCGTCTGCGATGAATGGGACAGCCGTCCCCGCCGCTGCGGCAAGCCGTACCGAAAGCACCAACTGATCCCGGGTGCCATCGGATAGTCCGTCAACGCTCACATCCATATCGTCGTGCGTGCGATGGGCGGTGACAGTGAGACCGTCCCCCACGTCGAGCCTGTCATAGGCGCCGGCGGTGATGGCGCGAAAAATGTCTGCCGCGGCCGTTAAAATGGGAGATTTGTTGTCCTGCGAAAAGGCGGTGATGGCTTGGTTGAGAATGAGCGCCTCGCACCGGCGGCGGATCGCTTCGGCGACGGTATCGGCCATATCGGCTTCCAAAACGCGTTGTTTAAACCGCGCCTCGGTGGCGGTGCCTGGGCGGCTCAGAGCTTCAGCATTGCGCAGCGCCTCGCGGCAGGTGGCGTGTTCAGCAATGGCCGCCTTTTCGCCGGCTTCAAGGTCTGCGACCCGCGCTGTGTGGGTCTCAAGGGCCGCACGCCGCGCCGCGGGTGTGTCCGCATTGAGCGCAGCGCGCGCCGCCTCGGGCGTGAGGGATAGTCTTCCAAGAGCCGACATCAACTCGGCCCGTTTTGTGTGCGCAGCGATCCGCTCGTCAGACCGTCTTGCAGCCGACAGCACAGCCTCATGCGGGGCAGCCTCGCCGAGCCCTGCAGCAGCCCGGTCCGCAGCAAGCCGCGCCTCGTCCCGCCTCAGTGCATCGAGCACCGCATCGCGCCGCGTCTTCACCGCGCGGTGCTCCTCATCAAGCCGCACAGCAGTCTTTGCCGCGTCGTCCGCCGCGGCGAGGCGCGCCTCCAACCCTGTGATCACCGTTTGCCAAGGGTCATCTTCGCCCAGCCTCTCGCCCAACCGCGCCGCAAGGCGATGAGCGTCAGCTCCCAAGGTCGCCAAGAAGGTCTGAGCTTCGGCGATCGTGGCCTTAGCCCTGCCGATGTCGCCATGGGCACCATCAATGGCCTCAAAGGCGCCGAGTAACTCTGAAAGACCATCGGGCTCGGTCTCCGGGGCAAGGCGCGCTTGGGCCACAAGCCCATCCCAACGGTCTTGCCATGCTTTGAGAGCGTCTTGAGCAGCCCTTTGAAGGTCCACCAGCCTGGGCCGATCGGCCATGGCGCGTTCGTGTGCCTTAACGGCTTCGCGGGCGGCGGCCGCTGCCTCGGTCTGTGCCGTCATCTCTTCCGTCAGCGCTCCAAAAAGCGCTTTGGCGTTCAACGGCTCATCCAGCGGGCCCGGTGCGCTTACGCCAAGCGCTGCGCGCGCAGCAGCAGCGGCGCGCTGAAGCTCCTCCTCGTGCGCAGCACGGCGATCGCGGGCGAGCGCCAACGCCGATGCTGCGTCTTGAAGCTTTTGCCGGCGGTGGTACCACGCGCCATAGTCCACCGGCACAGCTGCAAAGCCTTTTGCGCGTAAGATATTTTCCCACGAGCCGACGGTTTCATCGTACTCGCTTTGGGCGCGATCAAGCTTTTGACACTCACGCTGGTACCGGTCGTTTGCCAGCGATAGCGCCCTTTGCGCGCCTTCAACCGCAACAACCAGTTCGATCTTGTCAAAGCGCTCATCGGCCAACTGATCCGCTTTCCCGACAAGAGCTTGATAGGCGCTCGCGGCGGACGCGATGGGCTTCTTGCCGGCGGCAATCGCGCAGAAGAGCTCATCGCGCGCCTCACGCTCTGCCTTGATGACGGAGGCTGTTGGAATCTGGCTCACATCATGGGCATGCACGGCCTCTTGGGCATGGCGCAGGCTCTCTGCTGCCGCCTCTTTCTGGTCGGCGGTGCGGGAGAGGCGTTCCCTTGCAGCGGCAATGGCAGCCTCGTGTTGAGCACCCACTTCTGGCGGTGGTGGGTTGAGGCAGTCTTCATCGTCGGCCGCGGCGCGGGAGGCAGCCTCCTGGGTTTGGCGCGCGTCTTCCTCTTCGCGCAGAAGGCGTTTTCGGTCAGCGTCAAAGTTGCCCAGGCCGTCAAACTGCCGGGCAGCTGAGCGCAGCGCTTCGGACGGGCCAGCCACCACGGCGGGCCGCTCGCGTCGATCGAGCGCATCGCATGCGTCCTTGGCGGTGCGCACCTTCAACGCCAGCGCTTCGTGGCGCTGTCCAAGGGCGGCAAGATCGCGCCTCACCTTGATGGGTGGGATGGTGTTTGCCACAGCAATGGCAGCATCGAGCATGCCTTTGTCATCACCCAACACGCCCGGGCCTATCCCCATCTCTCGGGCCCGCGCCAACACAACGGCTGCGGCCCTTTGAGCGCTCGTCGTCGCATCACGGCATCGCGCATCGAGCTGGATAAACGCCGCGCGACGCTCCACAAGATCAGTGATGATATCGCGGGCCAGACGCGCACTTTCGTCTTGGCTGAGCGCGATTTTCTCTTGCGCGCCGGCCAAATCCTTCAGTTGCTCATCAAGCGGCTTCAACTGTGCCTTTGTCTCAGCCACCTTCCCCAAAAGCGCCTGCACCCGCTCCACCGCCCCCGGCGCCAACACCGCCTCACCCACCCGCGCAAGCGTCTCTTCGGCATCATCAAGCTCAGCGATGATCGGCTCTGCTGCAATGGTCCGCTCAAGGGCAGTGCGGGTTTCGACGGCTTCAGCATGCTCAAGGCGCAGCGCCTCAATGGCGGCCTCACAACGGTCCACCTCGCGCCTCAGAGTGTCATACTGTGGGGTGGCGAGCTCGTGGGCGGCGTAGTCATCGGCCGCCTTTTGCCAGGCGCCTTCAAGGGTCCTGAAGCGGTTGTTGCGTCGTTTATCGGCCGAGTAAAGCGATGCTTCCTCGCCGGTGAGGTTCGCTTGAAGACTGAGCGCCGCCTCAAGCCCACTGGCGCCTTGCATCAACAGCGTGTGGAGATCGCCACCGCTTGATTTGAGCGATTGGGCCGCATCGCGCATCTCGGCATGGGAGAAGGCGCGGGCAGCAAAGAACGCAGCGCGGCTCATGCCAAGGCTGGCCAGGTGCTGCTTCAGCGCGTCGGCCGCTTGGGCCGGTTTGGCGCCGGTCCCTGTGCCCACACGGGTAAGCTCAAGCCTCTCCCCCGCCGCTTCGATGAGGCCTGAGAGTTTTGGCCGGCGCGACGAATATAGGTAAGGCGACCCGCCAGGCACCCCAAAAAGGAGATGGGCAAGCGCATGCTTCAGCGTTGTCTTACCCGCTTCATTGCGGCCGACAATGAGGTGAATGTCCGGCCCCGTCGCACACCGCGCAAAGGCGAACTGGGCATCCTCGAACCGGCCGTAGGGCTGCAACCTGATGGAGGCGATCCGCAACGCCGCTACACCTCCCGCGGCCCCGTGAGGCGCGCTTCCACCCGCGCGAGCGCATCACGCAGGAGCTGATCCGGATCGCCTCCAGCATCAAACACAGCAAGCTCAGGCATTCGTTTGAGAAGAAGCTGACGGGTGCCCGCATGAAGCGACGACACCATCTTACTGAGCTCTTCACCGGTCACAGAGCGCACCCCAGCATCATCAGCGGCTCGTTGAAGGTAGCGGCCAAAAGCCTCCGGCAGACGCTCCGCCGGACCGGCCGCGGGCGTCGTCGCCACAGCAACGCTCTCCAAGAGCAGCCGCCCACCCGCAAGGCCCGAAGCGATGAACTGCGCCAATTCCGTCAACGCCCGCATGCTTGAGCGCAACTGGAAATGCTGGTCGGTCTCACCCTTCAGTGTGACGCGGATGGGCATCACGTCTGCCGACACGTGCGCGGCAATGGCCTCCAGCGCCCGCTCCATTGCCACTTTCGGCAAGGTGTTTCCCGAGACGTCCGCCCTCACCTCCGCCCACTCCACATGGCTGATTGTAATGGGCCGAACATCAGCAATCCCATCGGCAACACTGACCAGCAGCGCCCCCTTAGGGCCCCTTTCCTGGATGTGCCGCCCCTGAAGCACCCCGCAATAGGCGATGGTCCCACCCTGGCTCGCCGGCCGATGTGCTACGATTTCTTGGCGGTGGACATGCCCCAACGCCCAATAATCATACCCCTTTTGCGAAAGCTCATCGACACTGCAGGGGGCATAAGGGGCATGGCCTTCCCGGCCATTGAGACTGGTGTGTAAAAGTCCAATATTGATCTTGCCGGGGATGCCAGCTGGATAGGTGAGCGCAAGATTATCTTGCACCTCTCTCTGCCCATAACTGACCCCATGGATCACCGCATCTTTAAACGGCACCGATTGCGGCCGGTCTGATCCAAAAAGGTGAAGTGTGCCAAGGTTGCGGATCCTGTGAGACACTTCAGTCGCCGCATCGTGATTGCCTAAGATCGCGAAGACGCCGATGCCGGCCGCCTTCAGCCGGCCCGCTTGCTCCTGAACAAAAAGGCCTGCGCTGATATCGCGCCAATCCCCGTCCCACAGATCACCCGCGATGAGGAACGCATCGACCTTTTCGCGGATCGCAGTGTCCACAAGCGTTTCAAAGGCCCGCCGCGGTGCAAGCGCAACCTCGTTGGCACGCGGGTCATCAAGCGAGCGCAGACCCGTGAGCGGACTATCAAGATGAAGATCACCTGTATGAATGAACCGAAACGCCACAACGCCCGCGCCATGATCACAAAGATTGATTCGCGGCTTCAGAGCTTAGAGCGTTTTTGCACCAAACTCTACGAGACAAGACAAAACGAGACGAGCATCGCCCAAGCGCGGCGCCCAATTCAACGAAGGCGATTAAACCGGAAAAACCGCCTGCTTTAAAGAAGGCCTGCGCATTGTGAGTGCACCGCAGCCGGCGCGCGATCCTCTGGCGCTGGCTGACAACAAAGTGGCAAAGCCCGGTATGGCACACGGCCAAACCGGGCCCCGCGGGAACTCGCCTATCGGAGACGTCTAGAACAAAAAGTCAGCGGCGGAGAGTTCAGAAAGGGCGGTGCCGGTGAGTTCGATACGCGCGGTATCGCGGTCGCCATCACCGTCAAGGTCGATCCGGTCGGCAACCCTATCTCCATCAAGATCAAATGAGATGTGCACAGCGCTCCCCACTTGCTCTACGAGAAGCTGGTTGAAGGTTAGCGCAACCCCGCCATTGACATCGCGGTAGTCACGCAAGTTGATCTGATCGAAACCGTCCTGAAAATCGGCAATTTCATCGATGCCAAAGTCATCGTTGAAACGGAAAACATCCGCCCCACTGTCCCCGATCAAAACGTCGTCACCGCGGCCGCCGTCAAGGGTATCGGCGCCAGCCCCACCCTCGAGCGTGTCGGCACCCCCGTCACCGCGCAAGGTATCGTCACCCTCATTGCCGGACAGCTGATCGGCGCCGCTGCCACCGGTGATCCTGTCATCGCCATTGGCACCATAGATCCGGTCGTCCCCGCCTTTGCCGCGCAAGAGATTGTCGCCAGCGTCACCCACAATATCATTGGCTATACTGTTGCCGGTGCCCACCAAATCATCTGTCGGCGCACCGTTTAAGATCAGGCTTTCAAGGTGATCGCCAAGACGGTATTTGATCGCGGCAATAACGGTGTCATAGCCTTCACCATCTCCTTCGACGACCTGCTCTCGCCGCTCGCTCACATAGTATTGGTCATTGCCAACACCGCCCTCCATGGTGTCGCGACCATC
>JBCDLN010000076.1:0-14087 GCA_038745295.1 Pseudomonadota bacterium
AACGCCAGAGTTTTTGCCAATAAGGAGTTTGCCGTGACCGCCCGAGCCATCGTTGAAGCCATGTACGACGCCTACGGAAAAGGCGACCTTGAGGGGACCTTCGTCCACTTTGCCAAGGACGTGAACCACACCGCCAACGCCTGCCACAACGGCGGCCGGTTTTGTGGGGCGTACGACGGGCTCGATGCGCTGCGGGAAAGGGTGACGGAAATCCTCACCCACTGGGCGTTCGACAGCTACGTCCCCCAAAGCCTCACGGTTGAGGGCGAAAAGGTCGCCGCGCTTGTCAGGATCACCGGGCACCAGCGGCACACAGGCGCGCGCCTTGAAACCATCGTCGCCCATTTCATGACCGTGAAGGACGGCAAAATCACCGCGCTCACCGAAGTGTTTGACGGCGCGCCCCTTGAAGCTGCCATGGCCCACGCCGCGTAAGAGTAAGGACCCCTTTGATGCGCTACCATCCGCTGACTTCGGACGACCGCGCGCTGATGCTCTCGCGCATCGGCGTCACATCAGTTGACGACCTTTTTGTGGACGTTCCGGCAGAGCATCGGCTCGACGGGCTGCTGCCGCTGCCCAAAGGCGCCTCGGAAATGGGCGTGGAGCGCACCTTGGCTGCCATGGCGGCGCAAAACCGCGCAGCCGGGGAGGGGCCTTTCTTTGTGGGGGCCGGCGCCTACCGTCACCACATCCCCGCCAGCGTCGACCATCTCATCCAGCGCTCGGAGTTTTTAACCTCCTACACCCCCTACCAGGCTGAAATCAGCCAGGGCACGCTGCAGGTTCTGTTCGAATTCCAAACCCAAGTGGCCCGCCTCACCGGGATGGAGGTGGCCAACGCCTCCATGTACGACGGTTCAACGGGCGCTGCCGAAGCCGTCATGATGGCAGCGCGCATCACCCGGCGCAAAAAGGTGCTCCTTGCCGGTGGCCTTCACCCCCAGTACCGCGATGTCATCGACACCATCGCCACCGGCCTTGAGGTTGAAGCGCTCCCCACCGACCCCACCGGTACCGAAGACCTCAGAAGCGCCATCACGGACGATCTCGCCTGCATCGTCATCCAAACGCCTTCGTTTTATGGCCACCTCATCGACCTGAAGCCCATCGCTGAAGCCGCCCACGCTGCAGGCGTCCTCGTGGTCTCAGTGTTCACGGAAGCTGTCGCGCTGGGCGCCATCGAGCCCCCCGGCGCGCTGGGGGCCGACATTGTGGTGGGCGAGGGCCAATCCATCGGCAACGCCCTCAACTTCGGCGGCCCCTATGTGGGCCTCTTTGCGGCCAAAAAAGCCCATGTGCGCCAAATGCCTGGCCGCCTTGCGGGCGAAACGGTGGATGCCGACGGTCGCCGCGGCTTCGCGCTCACCTTGAGCACGCGCGAACAGCACATCCGGCGCGACAAGGCCACCTCCAACATCTGCACCAACTCAGGCCTTTGTGCACTCGCATTCACCATCCACATGTCGCTGCTGGGCGAAGCGGGTCTTCAAAAGCTTGCCCACCTCAACCACGCCATGGCCGTCCAAACCGCAGACGCCCTTGCTGCCGTCCCAGGTGTCAGCGTCCTCAACGACACCTTCTTCAACGAGTTCACCATCCGCGTTCCCGGCAACGCGGCAGCCATCATCGAAAAACTCGCCCGTGAAGGCGTCCTGGGCGGCGTGCCCGCCAGCCGTCTCGATCCTGCCGCGCCAGACGATCTCATCATCGTCGCCGCAACAGAAATGACCAGCGAGGCCGATATCGCCCGCTACGCCGCCATTTTGGGAGATGTCCTATGACCTTCACCGGCAACGAAGGCCTCAACATCGCTGAGCCGCTCATCTTCGAAACGGGCCGGACGGACGTCACCGGCGTTGACCTTCCGGACGTGCCGGCGGTGCAAAGCCGGCTGGGGAAACTTGCCCGCACCACCCCCGTCGATCTCCCCGGCCTCACAGAGCCGGAAACGATGCGCCACTATGTGCGCCTCTCCCGGCAAAACTACGCCATCGACCTTGGCATCTACCCCCTCGGCTCGTGCACCATGAAGCACAACCCGCGCCTCAACGAGAAAGCCGCGCGCATGCCAGGCTTTGCCGACATTCACCCCCTTCAGCCGCTTTCCACCGTGCCCGGCGCGCTAGCGCTGATGGCCGAGCTCTCCCGCTGGCTCACCACCATGACGGGGATGGCCGCCGTCGCGCTTTCCCCCAAAGCCGGTGCCCAGGGCGAGCTTGCCGGGATGATGGCCATCCGCGCGGCCATCAAAGCCCGTGGCGAAACCCGCACCACCGTCCTCGTCCCTGAAAGCGCCCACGGCACCAACCCGGCGACAGCCGCGGCTCTCGGCTACAAAGTCACCGCCATCAAAGCGCGCGAAGATGGCACCGTCTCGGCCGAGGCTGTGCGCGCCGCATTGTCTGACGATGTGGCCGCCATCATGCTCACCAACCCCAACACCTGCGGCCTCTTCGAGCCGGAGGTGGCCGAGATTGCCGCCGCCATCCACGAGGCGGGCGCGTATTTTTATGGTGACGGCGCCAACTTCAACGCCATCGTCGGCAAGACCCGGCCCGGCGATCTCGGGGTGGATGCCATGCACATTAACCTCCACAAAACCTTCTCAACGCCCCATGGCGGCGGCGGCCCGGGCTCCGGCCCGGTTGTGCTGTCAGAGCGCCTCGCCCCCTTTGCCCCCGTCCCGTTCCTGCGGGCAGACGGCACCTTGGTGGAGCGGCAGGACGCGTGCGGGGAGGGCGAAGTCCCCTTCGGCCGCCTCACAGCCTTCCACGGGCAAATGGGCATGTACGTGCGCGCCCTCGCCTATATGTTGAGCCACGGCTCAGATGGCCTGCGCGAAGCCTCAGAAGACGCGGTCCTCTCGGCCAACTACATCAAAGCGTCCCTTGCCGACGTCATGACGGTCGCCTTCCCGGATCGCCCTGCCATGCACGAAGTCCTCTTTGATGAGCGCTTCTTGAAGGGCACCGGCGTCACCACGCTCGACTTTGCCAAAGCCATGATCGACGAAGGCTTCCACCCGATGACGATGTACTTCCCCCTCGTCGTCCCCGGCGCCATGCTGGTGGAGCCGACCGAATCGGAGTCTTTGGCATCGCTCGACCTCTTCATCGCCGCCTTGCGGGATCTCGCCAATGCCGCCCGCGAGGGGGACAGCGCGCGCTTCACCGAAGCCCCGCGCCTTGCCCCCCGCCGCCGGCTCGACGAGACGCGCGGCGCCAGGAGGCCCATCCTCACCTACGAAACGCCCGAACCTTTCGCGGAGGCTGCCGAATAGCCGCCGCGACAGTTTTCACGTCGACAATTGTGGCGGCGCGCCCATCTAGCTCCCGATGACTGGTGACCTCAAAGCCTTCAAGCGCCGCCACACCCCGCGCGAGCCTGCCCGATCCGCCCTCATCACAGGGGCAACGGGCGGCATCGGCGAAGCGTTTGCCCATGCCCTCGCCCCGACGACCAACCTTGTGCTCACCGGTCGGGACGAGGAAAAGCTCAGCAATCTCTCCCGCGTCTTTGAAGGCGGCGTCACCACAGTTGTCGCCGACCTTTCCACTGAAGCGGGCCAAAACGCCGTCGCCGCAGCAGCCGAAACCGCCGGGTGCGACCTTCTCATCAACAACGCGGGCCTCGGCGCCTACGGCAATTTCCTGGACGTCCCGCTCACCGACCAGCGCGCCACGGTCCATGTGGACGTTGAGGCCGTCATCGCGCTCATCCACAAGATCGTGCCCGGCATGCTGAACCGCGCCGAGTTGATGGACACCCGCGCCGGCCTCATCAATGTGGCGTCCTCCATGGCCTTTTACCCGCTCCCCACCATGGCCACCTACGCCGCATCAAAGGCGTTCATCTTATCGTTCACCGAGTCCCTTGCGGCCGAATTGACTGACCGGCCCATCGATGTGTTGGCCGCCTGCCCAGGCGCGGTGAAAACCCCCTTCGGCTCCCGCGCAGGCTACGCGGGGGGCGAGATCCCGGGGGCCATGGCGCCTGAAAAGGTCGCCTCATCATCCCTTGCCGCCCTTGGCCGCCAAACCACAGTGGTCATCGGCCCTGTGTCGGCCGCTGCGTTTGCGCCCGTGGCGATGGCCCGCTCGCTTTTCGGCCAAGCTGCGCTCCAAGCCACACGCCTTGCCCAAAAGGTGTCCGACCGTGTCTGACGTCACCGTCTATTACGACGCTTCATGTCCCCTCTGCCGGCGCGAAATCGCCTTCTTCCAAGGCCGCGCCGACGCTGACTTTGTGGACATTTCCAACCCAGACAATGTCCCGCCGGATCTCACAGCATCCGCCGCCATGGCGCGCTTTCATGTGCGCGAAGCAAGCGTCCTCCACCAAGGCGCGGCGGCCTTCGCAGCGCTGTGGCGCACCACGCCAGGCTTCAAGTCGGTGGGCAAAGTCGCCGCGCTCCCGGGGATCCGCCACGCCCTCGAGGGGGCCTACCGCGCCTTTTTGGTGGTGCGCCCCGCCATCCAACGTGTGGTGCGCGGCAGGGCCGCGCCGGTCAAATGCCGTTAGCGGGGGTCAAATGCCGCTGACCGGGATCACACGGCGCGCCACCTCAGCGGACGCAACGCCGCTGTGCGCCTTCACCTTCCGCGAACTCCTCGTCCAAAAGCGCCTTGCGGAACGCGCGGCGCGCCGGGCCCCGGACAATGCCAGCGCCAGCCTCCTCCTCCAAAAGATCGTCGCGGAGCTGGAGGCGAGGCGTCTCAACAATGTCGGCCACAACCCCGGCACGGATCTTCTGCCATGACAGATGCCACCACCGTCGACGATGCGGCCAAAATCACCGAGCTGGGCCGCAGCGCGCCCACAGTACCAGCCCACTATAGCGATCTCAGTGCGGTTGAAAGCACAGCGTGGGCGCTCCTTGTGCGTGGCGCCAACGCGCGCAAAAGCGCCTTTCATCAAGCAACTGTTGCAACGGTGAACGCGGCTGGCCTGCCCGAGGCACGGACGGTTGTTCTGCGCGCGGCCAATGCGCCCACACGCTCACTGCGTTTCCACACCGATATTCGCTCGGGCAAGGTCGCCGAGTTTGCTGCCTCACCCAGCTGCGTCATCCACTTTTATGACCACGGCGCCAAGATCCAACTGCGGGTCAGAGCCCACGCCCACGTCCACCACAAGGACGATGTGACCGCGCCCATTTGGCAGCAAATGCGCGACATGAGCAAAGTCTGCTACCGCCAGCCCATCGGTCCTGGCGAACCCATCGAAGACCCCACCATCGCCGAGACATCGCTTCTGGGGGATGACGAGGCTTTCGCGAATTTCGTCGTGGTCAAGCTTGAGGCGCGTGCCATGGAATGGCTTTATCTCGCCGCTGCTGGCCACCGCCGTGCCGAGATTTCTTACGCTGGTGGTCCACAAGAGCCGCCGACCATGCGGTGGCTTGCCCCGTAAAGACGCCCATGTTGAAGCGGCGGCAGTGGGCTCATGAAAGGGTCAAGCCGCCGAAAGACGCTAAAACGGTCAACGCCGGGGGCTGCTTACCATCTTGATCCAAGGTGTTGAGCCCCCCGTTGCCATAACGAGTTGAACGCATTTGCGCGCTGGCCGCATGGACCATCGCACAAGTGCTCAAAACACCCGATCGAGGGTCAGATTTGGGGCGCAAACCCTCAAACGCCTCAGATGACAGATCGGGGTCGATGCAAGGAGGCTGAGTGTGGTTCGTCAATTAGTCAGCGCCGCCGCCGCGCTTGGGTTTGGTGTCGCCGCCGCCTTTGGCGCCCAGGCCAACCCCAAGGCTGGCAGCCAGCCGGTGAATTGGAGCGCCCATACCCTCACCAGCATTGATGGGACGGCTCTGCCGCCAAACGCTGTTGAGGGGCGGGTGGTGCTTCTTGTGAACACCGCCTCTCGGTGCGCCTTCACCCCCCAATATGCGGAGCTCGAAGCGCTGCACCAGCGTTATCAATCCCTCGGCCTCACTGTGCTTGGCGTCCCCTCCAACGACTTTGGCGGACAAGAACCCGGCAGCAACCAGGACATCGCTGCCTTCTGCGGCAGCCGCTACAATGTCTCCTTCCCGATGCTTGAAAAGGTCAAGGTCACCGGTACCACCGCCCACCCCCTCTACCGCTGGGCCCGCGAGGCGGGGGGAAGTGCCGCCATCCCCGCCTGGAACTTCCATAAGATCCTCGTCGGACGCGACGGGCAGTTCATCACAGCCTTCCCCTCGTTCATCACGCCAAGCTCGGCCCGGCTGACCGATGCTGTGGAGCGCGCCATCAGGACACCGTCCTTTTGAGCGCCCCCTGCCATCCACGGCCCCAAAGGGGCTACCGGCCGTGTGTGGGGATTGTGCTCTTCGGGCCCGATGGTCGTGTCTTTTTGGGCAAGCGCGCCAACAAAGGCGTCGTGCCCCAATACTCGTGGCAGATGCCCCAAGGGGGGATCGACCAGGGCGAAGCGCCCATCGATGCCGCCCGCCGCGAACTTTATGAAGAGACCAACGTCTCCTCCGTCAGTCTCATGGGGGAGGTGGAGGGCTGGCTCCACTACGACCTTCCCTCAGAGCTTGCCGCTTGGCGCGGGCGCTATCGCGGCCAAGCCCAGCGCTGGTTTGCCTTTCGCTTTGTGGGTGAAGAGGCCGAAATCAACGTGACCCACCCGCCCGACGGGCATCAGGCCGAGTTTTCCCGCTGGCGGTGGGACGATCTACACGTCGCCCCGGAGGTGGTGGTGCCCTTTAAGCGCGCCGTTTACCAACATGTGGCTGACACCTTTAGCAGCCTCATCAGCGGTGATCCGCACTTGCGTGGCGGCGAGCCTCGCGCTATTTAACGGGTATTCCGATCTCGTTGGGTGAGACACCGGTTGGTTCGATCATGAACCGGCCCCACGAGGCGTTTTGCGATAAGGACCGAGGACAGGGACCGCACTTGGCTGACGATGATCGTCTGATCAAAGAAACAGGGCTTGAGGCCCAGGTGGCCCACATCGTCATCCCAAGTCTGGGGGCGTTGGGTTTCCGCCTTGTGCGTGTGCGCATCACAGGCGCCAACGGCTGCACGGTTCAGGTCATGGCTGAGCGCGACGATGGCACCTTCACCATCGAAGACTGCCAGGCCGCCAGCGAAGCCATCTCTCCTGCGCTCGATGTGGAGGACCCCATCGGCCGCGCCTATCACCTTGAAATGTCCTCCCCAGGGATCGATCGCCCGCTGGTCCGGGTCGACGATTTTGTCCGCGCCGCCGGCCACGAGGCCAAATTGGAAACATCGCTCCCCATCGATGGGCGCCGCCGGTTCCGCGGCACGCTGATGGGCGTGAGCGAAGGCGCCGTCACCGTGCGCCTTGCCGACATGGGCAACCCCAAAGTGGCGGTCCCCCTTTCAGAAATTTCTGACGCGCGCCTGATCCTCACCGATGAGCTGATCAAAGATTCGCTCAAACGGGGAAAGCAGGCAGCAGAGGCACAAACCGCAAATGGCTCGGCGGACAACGTCGCGCAGGGGCCTTGGTAGAGGAAGATCATCATGGCGGTCAGCGCAAACAAGCTTGAGCTGCTCCAAATCGCCGACGCTGTGGCGCGGGAAAAGCAGATCGACAGGGCCATCGTCATCGAGGCGATGGAGGACGCGATCCAAAAGGCCGCCCGCGCCCGCTACGGGCAGGAGACGGAGATCCGCGCCGAAATCAATCCCAAGTCCGGCGAAACCCGCCTCCAACGCCTCATGGAAGTGGTGGAAGAGGTGGAGAGCCCCTCCAACCAAATCGCCCTCGTGGATGCCCTTGCCAAAAACCCCGAGGTGCAAATTGGCGACTTTATCGCCGACCCGCTCCCCCCCATAGAGTTTGGCCGTGTGGCCACCCAAAGCGCCAAGCAAGTCATCGTCCAAAAGGTGCGTGAGGCAGAACGCGACCGCCAGTTCGATGAGTTCAAGGACCGTGTCGGCGAGATCATCAACGGCATCGTGAAACGGGTGGAGTACGGCAATGTCATCGTCGACCTTGGCCGCGGCGAAGCCATTGTCCGGCGCGACCAGCTGATCCCGCGCGAGATCTTCCGCCCTGGTGACAGGATCCGCTGCTACATCATGGATGTGCGGCGCGAGCCACGCGGTCCCCAGATCTTTTTATCGCGCACCCACCCCCAATTCACCGCCATGCTCTTCCGCCAGGAAGTGCCTGAGATCTATGACGGTGTGATTGAGGTGAAATCCGTCGCCCGCGATCCTGGCAGCCGCGCCAAAATCGCCGTCATCTCCCACGACAGCTCCATTGATCCGGTGGGCGCGTGCGTGGGGATGCGCGGCAGCCGCGTCCAAGCGGTGGTCCAAGAGCAGCAGGGCGAAAAGATCGACATCATCCCCTGGTCGCCCGAGGCCGCCACCTTCATTGTCAACGCGCTCCAGCCCGCTGAAGTCGCCAAGGTGGTGCTCGACGAAGACTCAGAGCGCATCGAGGTGGTGGTGCCCGACGAGCAGCTCTCCCTCGCCATCGGTCGCCGCGGCCAAAACGTGCGTCTCGCCAGCCAGCTCACCGGCTGGGACATCGACATTATGACCGAGGCCGAAGAGTCAGAGCGCCGCCAAAAAGAGTTCGCCGAGCGCACCAAACTCTTTGTCGATGGCCTCAATGTGGACGAGGTGGTGGGCCAGCTCCTTGCCTCCGAGGGCTTTGAATCCATGGAGGAGGTCGCCTACGTCGAGATCGACGAGATCGCCTCCATCGAAGGCTTTGACGAAGAGACCGCCGAAGAGATCCAAGCCCGCGCCCGCGAAAACCTCGAAGAGATCGAGCGCCAAAACGACGATAAGCGGCGCGAACTGGGCGTTGAGGATGACCTGCGCCAAGTCCCCGGCATCACCACCGCCATGATGGTGGCGCTCGGCGAAGATGACGTCAAAAACCTTGAAGATTTTGCCGGCTCCGTGCCCGACGATTTGGTCGGATGGACCGAAAAGCGTGGGCCTGAGACGGTGCGCCACACCGGCCCGCTCTCCGCGTTCGACGTCTCGCGTGCCGATGCTGAAGCGATGATCATGACCGCCCGCGTCGTTGCCGGCTGGATCACCGAAGAGGACCTTGCCGGCCCGCAAGATGAGCTTGAAGAGGGCGAGTATGCCGATGAGACCGGCGGCGAAGAGCAAGGCACCGTGGAGGTGACATCCTGAAGCCCACCCGCTCGCCAGAACGCACCTGCGCTTTAAGCCGCCGCAAAGGGGCCCCCGACAGTATGATTAGGTTCGTCCTGTCTCCCCAAGGCGTCGTCACGCCTGATATTCGGCGGCGCCTACCAGGCCGTGGCGTCTGGATTGACGCAGCCCAAGACAGCGTAGCCCGCGCTGTCAGCCGCAAAGTGTTTCCCCGCGCGTTCAAGTCTCAGGCTGAGACACCGGCAAGCCTTGCTGGCGATGTGGCAAGCCTGTTGCGGCGTGCGGCCCTTCAACGGCTGGCGCTTGCACAAAAAGCCGGCCTTGTGACATTCGGGTTTGAGAAGGTGCGCGCGCGCCTAGCAAGCGGGCCTGTTGCGGGTCTGATATGTGCATCTGACGCTGCTGATGACGGTCGCAACAAGTTGCTGGCGCTTGCCAAAAAGGCTCAGCATCTCCATAAGGACAAGGTAGTGGCAGACGTGTTTTCTTCAGCCGAGCTGGAGAGCACATTGGGGCGACATCGTGTGGTGCATGCCGCGCTATCGCCTGGCCAAGCGAGCGATCTCTTCTTCTCGGACGCTCTGCGCGTGCGCGGCTTTGAAACGGAGCCGTTGCACGACGTAGGCAACCGCGAACAGCTGGATGGACAGGGGTTCGCAGGACCTTTGAATTTATGAGCGAAACGAACGACACCGGCGAACAAGTTGGCGGCCGCAAAAAAACGCTGAGCTTGCGGCGCGGCGGTGTGGAAAAAACAACCACGCGGCAAAGCTTCTCACACGGCAGAACCAAATCTGTGGTGGTGGAGAAGAAGAAGCGCCGCGTCGTGGTGCCTGGTGCGGCCGATGCTGCGCCAGCGGCAGAACCTGCGCGCAAGCCAGCGCCTGCCGCTGAGGCCGCCCGTGCGCCCAGCGCCCCGGCCGAGCCCAAAGCGGTTGACGCAAAGGCGGCAGAGCCCAAAGCCGCCGATGCCAAAGGGGACGCTCAAGCCCCTCAGCCAAAGGCTGCCGCCAAAGCGCCATCAGCCCCGTCCAAGACGGCGGTCGAGGCCAAGACAGCCGCGCCAGAGGTTGAAGCGCCCGCGCCAGCCCAGGCCGCAGAGCCCGCCGAGGCAGCACCCACCGCTGACACGGGCACCACTGGCGCCTCATCGCGCGAGCCCACGGCCGAAGAGCTTGCCGCACAAGCCCTCAACATGCCCCGCCGGCCCCGCATCATCGGCAAGGCCGAGGTGAAAAGCGCGCCCGCTGCCCCTGCGGAGACCGCCACCACACGGCGCAGGTCCGCACAAGCCTCCTCACCAGGCCCCCGGGGCGCTGCCCAACGCGAGCGCGCCGGCACAACAGAACGGGAAACCAAAAGCCGCGAACGCACCGCGCCAACCCCGCGCGCGGAACGCTCAGAGCGCGGCGAACGGTCAGAGCGTGCTGGTCAAAGCCGCCGCTCAGGTGGGCCACAAGTCCACAGAACCCTCTCCAAAGCCGAGCAGGAAGCGCGGGCCAAAGCTCTCGCCGTCGCCCGCACCCAACAGACCGAGCAAAAACGCCGGGCCGAAGAAGAGGCCGTGCGCGAGCGCGAGGCCATCGAAGCGGCTAAGCGCGAACTGGCCGAAGAGGCGCTGCGCAAAGAGCGCGAAGAGGCCCGTCGCAAGGCTGAAGAAGAGCTTGCTGCGCGCAAAGCAGCTGAAGAGGCTGCCGCCGCTGCCAACAAAGCAGCCGATGCGTCCGCAACAGCGGCCGACCCCGAACGGGCCGCAGCGCGGGCAGCCACACCTGCAAGGCGCAAAACCGCCAAGGAGCTGGAAGAGGACGAGGCCGCCAGCGCCAAGGCCAAAAAGGCCCGCGCCACGCCCACCCGCACCGGTGCGAAGGGCGATGATCGGCGGCGTACCAAGCTCACCATCACCACAGCGCTCGACGATGATTCAGAGCGCGGCCGGTCCCTTGCAGCCCTGCGCCGTCGGCGCGAAAAGGAAAAGCGTGGCGGCTCCCGCTCCGGCCCGCGCGAAAAAGTCATGCGCGAAGTGGTCATCCCGGACGCCATCTCCATACAAGACCTCGCAAGCCGCATGTCAGAGCGTGGCGTCGATGTGATCAAGCTCCTCATGAAAGAGGGGCAAATGCACAAGATCACCGACATCATCGACGCTGAGACCGCCGAGTTGGTGGTGACCGAATTCGGCCACACCGTGAAGCGCGTGTCCGAAGCGGACGTGGAAGAGGGCCTCCTCGACCAAAGCGAGATCGACACCGAAAATGCCGTCGGCCGTCCGCCCGTTGTCACCATCATGGGCCACGTCGACCACGGCAAAACCTCGCTCCTGGATGCGATCCGCAAAGCCAATGTCGTCTCCGGCGAAGCGGGCGGGATCACCCAGCACATCGGCGCCTATCAGGTGGAGCTTGAGGGTCAAAAGCTCACCTTCCTCGATACGCCCGGCCACGCCGCCTTCACCCAAATGCGCGCTCGCGGCGCCAAGGCCACCGACATGGTCATTCTGGTGGTGGCGGCAGACGATGGTGTGATGCCCCAAACGGCGGAAGCCATCAGCCACGCCAAGGCCGCCAACGTGCCCATCATCGTGGCCATCAACAAGATCGACCTTCCTGCCGCCGATCCCCTTCGTGTGCGCACCGACCTTCTCCAGCACGACATTGTGGTGGAATCCATGTCGGGCGACATCCAGGAGGTGGAGGTCTCCGCCCTCACCGGCCAGGGCCTTCAAGCGCTCCTAGAAGCCTGCCTCCTCCAGGCGGAAATCCTGGAACTCAAAGCCAACCCGGACCGGGAAGCGTCCGGCACGGTGGTGGAAGCCCAGCTCGATAAAGGTCGCGGCACCGTTGCCACCGTCCTTGTTCAGCAAGGCACGCTCAACGTGGGTGACATTATGGTCGCCGGCAGCGAGTGGGGCAAAGTGCGCGCCCTCCTCACCGACCAGGGCGACCGCGTGAAAGAAGCGCTCCCGTCTATGCCTGTGGAGGTCTTAGGCCTCAATGGCACACCGGAAGCGGGCGACCAGTTCGTGGTGGTGGACAATGAAGCCCGCGCCCGCGAAATCACCGAGTATCGCCAGCGGGTCAAACGGGAAACCATGGCCGCTCCATCGACTGCCGTGTCGCTGGAACAGATGATGTCAAACCTCCAGGCCGCGGGCACGTCCGAGTTCCCCATCGTCCTCAAAGGCGATGTGCAGGGCTCGGTGGAGGCCATTGTCGGGGCCCTTGAAAAGCTCAACACCGACGAGGTGAGCGCGCGTATCCTCCACCAGGGTGTCGGCGCCATCACCGAATCGGACGTGACGCTCGCCTCTGCCACAGGCGGCATCATCATTGGCTTCAACGTGCGTGCCAACAAGCAAGCGCGCGATGCGGCTGACCGGGCCGGCGTCGAAATCCGCTACTATTCCATCATCTACAACCTCATCGATGATGTGAAAGACGCCATGTCCGGCATGCTGAAGCCGGAGGTGCGGGAGACCTTCATCGGCTACGCCGAGATCCTCCAAGTCTTCAACATCACGAAAGTGGGCAAAGTAGCCGGCTGCCGCATCACCGAAGGTATGGTGGAGCGCGGCGCAGGCGTGCGACTCCTGCGCGACAACGTCGTCATCCACGAAGGCAAATTGGGCACCCTGAAGCGCTTCAAAGACGAAGTGAAGGAAGTCCAAGTGGGCCAAGAGTGCGGCATGGCCTTCGAGAAATACGAGGACATCCGCGAGGGCGACGTGATCGAGTGCTTCCGCGTCGAAGAGGTGGAGCGCACGCTCGCTTAAGGGGCGGAGAAGCGCGGCCGGCCGCAAGGCCGGTGTCGCACTCACCCGATGGTCATGATGAGCAAGGGCGAGCGCAAAGCCGGGTTTTTTGGTTGGCCGAGCCGCCGCTAGCCATTTAATCGCCAACGGTATCTCGCCCGCATCACTACGGATTAACCCTTCGGTCGAGGGAAACTAAAAGAGAAAAGCCTTCGCCGGTGCCGGTCCAACTCCGGCTGAGAGAAAAGACACCATGCAATCACAACGCCAGCTCCGCGTCGGAGAGCTTGTGCGCCACGCCCTCAGCGACATCCTCATGCGCGGCGAGGTGCACGACCCTGACATCGACGGAAAACCCATCACCGTGCCCGAGGTGCGCATGAGCGCAGACCTCAAAATCGCGACAGTCTTCGTCATGCCGCTGGGCGGGACGGACGGGGAGCGCACCGTTAAAGCCCTTGCCCGCGTCGCCAAGCCCCTGCGCGGCACGCTCTCCAAACGGGTACGGCAACTGAAATACATGCCAACGCTCCGCTTCCGCCTCGACACCCGTTTCGACGATGATGATTCCATGAAAGCCATGCTCGATTCCCCCGGCGTTGCCGCAGATGTGGCCGCCGAGGCTGCACCCGACGTGTCGAAGGGGGGCGAGCAAGATGGTTAAGACCTTCGACCTTACCGATCCCAACCACCGCGGCGAGCCCCCGCGCCATCAAGGCCGCAAAGGCCCCAAGGGCGGCCCCCGCCGGCGCGGCAAGCCCAAAAATGCGCTCGATGGCTGGATTGTGCTCGATAAGCCCATCGGCCTCACCTCCACCCAGGCGCTGGGCGCGGTCAAGCGTGTCTTCACGCCGGAAAAGGCAGGCCACGCCGGCACCCTCGACCCGCTCGCTTCCGGCCTCCTGCCGCTCGCCTTCGGCGATGCCACCAAAACCGTCCCCTACGTGGTGGATGGGGCCAAGACCTATCGCTTCACCGTCACCTGGGGCACCACCACCGACACTGACGACGCCGACGGCAGCGCCATCGAAATCTCGCCCGTGCGCCCCGACAGGGCTGCCATCGAGGCGGCTCTACCAGCCTTCATCGGTGACATTGAGCAGGTTCCGCCGCGCTATTCTGCCATCAAAGTCAACGGTCAACGGGCCTATGACCTTGCGCGCGGCGGGGAGGCGGTGGAGCTCAAAGCGCGCATTGTCACCATCACGCGGTTGGAG
>JBCDLN010000077.1:0-13992 GCA_038745295.1 Pseudomonadota bacterium
AGCGTTTCAGACTTCACGATATGGGTGGAGGAGCGCTGCACCATCGTGACATCAACGTCGGCCTCCCAAAGCGCTGCGCAGATATCGTGAGCGGAGTTGTTGGAGCCCACCACAACCACTTTTTTGCCCGCATACGCATCTGGCCCAGGGTGCTGTGATGAGTGGTGCCACTCGCCTTTGAACGTGTCTTGTCCAGGAAGGTTCGGAATATTGGGAACGCCGGACATTCCGGTCGCCAAAACAAGCTGCTTGGGTCGCAAGACGACTTTCTCACCATCGCGGTCGACGGTGATTGTCCACTCACCTTTCACTTCATCATAGTGCGCTGACTGGGCCGTTGTTTTGGTCCAGTAGTTGAGTTCCATGATCTTGGTGTAACTCTCCAGCCAATCGCCGATTTTGTCTTTGGGGCTAAACACCGGCCAGTCATCGGGGAATGGCAGATACGGAAGGTGGTCGTACCAAACCGGGTCGTGGAGACAGAGCGACTTATAGCGTTTGCGCCAACTGTCGCCGGGGCGGTCGTTCTTTTCTACGATTATGGTGGGCACGTTAAGCCGGCGCAGCCTGGCGCCCAGCGCGATGCCGCCCTGACCGCCGCCGATGATCACCACATAGGGCTGCTCGGTGTAGCCCAGCTCGCGCGCCTCGCGTTCGCGTCGGTCGGCATAGGTTTCTCTGTGCTTTGCCGCGCCGTGGACAACACCCACATCGCGCGTGCGGCCCTTGTGCTCTTCATGGCCTTTGATGGCTTGCGCTGTTGTCAAAAGCGTAAAGCAGCCATCGTCTTTGATCCTGACATGGCCTTTGCCGATGACAGCGTCGGTCTCAAACGTCAGCCATGCTTCTGAGACGCCGTCATTCTCGGTGACCAAGCCGTCGATTTGCCAGTTGGTGGGTTTTACCGCGGCCAGCGTGGTGGCTGCCATCTCGCCGATGGCATCGCGCCCTTCCATGGTTTTGATGTTCCAGGTGAAGGCCACCATGTCGCGCCAGTAGCAGTCAGGTGCGAACAAGCCTTTGAGCGTTTCAATATCGTTGTTCTCAAGCGCTGCGGAAAACTGGCTCAGCCAGGTCGAGACTTTCCCCTGGGGGGTCATAATATCCATGGTATCCTCCCGGTCGTCATTGTGATGGCGAAGCTGTCATGGTGCAGTCCGCATGGGGGTAGAATGTTGCAACAGCCCAAACTTCGCAACTGAGGATACTTTTTCGGGCGGGCAGACGCGCGCATGGGTCACTCCAGGGCGTTCGGCCCATAAAAAAAGCGGCGACCAGGAAGGTCGCCGCACTGGAAGGCAGTGTTGTAGATCCCACGCTTTCCAAAGGTATCGCTTCGCCCGCGCGAGGCTCTGCGATGAATATTATCGTTTTGAAAGAAACGTCTTTAGTAACGGTCTTCACAGCGGTTGGCTTGGACCGGCGGGTTCAGCCGGCGCATCACCTCGCGCCGCCAACTTTCGCATTCGCTAAAGTTGGGGAAGCAGCCCACAAACGACATGCGCACCGATCTGGGTGAGCTGGCGTAGTAGGCGGCGACACGGCCCCTCACACCAAAATCAGGAAACTCGCTACAGAGCGGAGTTCTCGCCTGAAGTTGCGCGGCAATGAGAGCGGCCGTGTTAGCGTGTGCACCCGAGCCGGCGGTGAAGCCGGTGAATGCAGTCGATAGTGCGACAGCAGCCAGAAGGCCGCGGTTCAAGATTTTCATCGTGTTCTCCTGTGAAGCGTCCAACTGCGCTGTTGCGCCCTTTAAGAATAAGCGCGCGAATTGCTTGATGAAGACTACCTAACGCACATTGCGCAACCTTGTGATGGCGATCACCAGAGCCTGATCAACGTTCGTTCCCATTGATTTGAAGCCCCTTTTCCAACATGGGGCGGACCAGGTCATCGTGGCCGGTTGCCCAACTTCAGCGGTTGATCTGGCTAGCGCGGCGCGGGCTTGCCGGGGTGGTTAACGGCACCGATGGTGATCGCCGCCACAATGAGCGCGGCCGACACAATCTGCGCTGGCGTGATCGTTTCGCCAAAAGCCAACACAGCAATGGTGAACATGGAAGGAAGCTCAAAGCTTCCGGCAATGGCCGTGCGGGCTGGCCCAACGTGCGGTGCGCACAAAACATAAAGGGTTTGGGGAAGGAGTGCTGTCACCAGCGAAAAGCCCAGCATCCAGGCTAAAGCCGAGGGTTGCTGGGGGATCACCGCTTCAACGGGTTGGCATAGAAGGAGCGGAAAGATCGCGAGTGCTGAGCCGAGCCCGATCGCTGCCACCGCCCGCAACGGTGCAAGGTCCTTCAGCCGATGGGAGACGATGTTGAGGATCAGCCCATAAGCGGCGGGGGCAAGGAGCGCTAACCCGACCGCGCTCAGGGGGACGCCGCCTGCGCCAGTGGCGGGCCAGGCTGTCGCCGCGGCGATCAACACCAAACCCGCGGCCACAAGGTGGGCGATCCGGGTGCGCTCTTGGAAGATCAGTGTGGCAATGGCAATGGCGAAAAACGGGTAGGTCATATAAAGGAGGCTCGCCTCAGCCACCGGCATGTGCTGGAGGGCGGCCACATAGCCAATCCACCCCAGCCCCATGGCGGCGCCCCCGCCCACAGCCCACAACAGCGGGCGTAGGCCTTCCCGCATCCCGATCAACGTGGGCGCCAAGAGAACGGCAATGGTCGCAAATCGCCAAAACGCGACCGCCTCAGGCTCAAGCCCTGAGTTCAGGAGGGCGATGGAGAAAAGGGGAACGGTCCCAAACATCGCCGCGCCCACCATCACTCCCAAGAGGGCGAGCGGTGCTGGGCCAGAGCGCTCACTCTGGCCAATTCCTGTTGCCGCCCTACGTCCCGTCACGGCGGCGTGAACGGATCGCGAGCAAGCGCCGGCATCTCAATGGTTTGACAAGTTTGCCTTCTTTTTGAGCAGGCGCACCCACCCGCGCTCGTTCGTTGGTCAAAAAGTTCATCCTGGATGCCTGCGGGGCGTTGACACAGTTCGCGCTTCGACTTAATTCCCGCATCAATTGTTGGCACTCAACGAGAGTGAGTGCCAACGGCTGATCGGCGCCAAGTTGCTGGCTCGATCCACCTGTACATAGACAACATGAGGGCAGATATGAAGTTCCGTCCGCTCCACGACCGCGTGGTCGTGCGCCGCATCGAGTCCGAAGAGAAGACCAAAGGCGGGATCATCATTCCCGACACCGCCAAAGAGAAGCCCCAAGAGGGCGAAGTCGTCGCCGTCGGCCCCGGTGCCCGCAGTGACGATGGCCAAATCGTTGCGATGGACGTGAAAGCTGGCGATCGCGTGCTGTTCGGCAAGTGGTCCGGCACCGAAGTGAAGCTTGATGGCGAAGATCTCCTCATCATGAAGGAGAGCGACATCATGGGCGTCGTCGAAGGCGCCACTGTCGCCGCGTAACGCTGCGTTCGCTTCGATCCATTTTATCTTACGACTGAGTTCAGGAACCAGAAATGGCTGCTAAAGAAGTCAAATTCTCCACCGACGCGCGTGACAAGATGCTGCGCGGTGTGGACACCCTCGCCAACGCTGTGAAGGTGACCCTTGGCCCCAAAGGCCGTAACGTCGTCATCGAAAAGTCCTTCGGCGCCCCGCGCATCACGAAGGATGGCGTGACCGTCGCCAAAGAAATCGAACTGGAAGACAAGTTCGAAAACATGGGCGCCCAAATGGTTCGCGAAGTGGCGTCCAAAACCAACGACCTCGCTGGTGACGGCACCACCACGGCGACCGTGCTTGCCCAAGCCATCGTTCGTGAAGGCGCAAAGTCCGTGGCCGCCGGCATGAACCCGATGGACCTCAAGCGCGGCATCGACATGGCCGTTGCTGAAGCCATCAAAGACCTTGAGGCCCGTTCGCGCTCCATCTCCACCTCTGAAGAAGTGGCGCAAGTCGGCACCATCTCCGCCAACGGCGATACCTCCATCGGCACCGACATCGCCGAAGCGATGCAGAAAGTCGGCAACGAGGGTGTGATCACCGTCGAAGAAGCGAAGTCCCTTGAGACTGAGCTTGAAGTCGTCGAAGGCATGCAGTTCGACCGCGGCTACATCTCGCCGTACTTCGTGACCAACGCCGAGAAGATGACCGTTGAGCTTGAAGATCCCTACATCCTGATCTTTGAAAAGAAGCTCTCCAACCTCCAAGCGATGCTCCCCATCCTGGAAGCTGTGGTCCAGTCTGGCCGTCCGCTTCTCATCATCGCTGAAGACGTTGAAGGCGAAGCGCTGGCGACCCTCGTGGTCAACAAGCTGCGCGGTGGCCTTAAAGTGGCAGCCGTCAAAGCCCCCGGCTTCGGCGATCGCCGCAAAGCGATGCTCCAAGACATTGCCATCCTCACCGCTGGCCAAGTCGTCTCCGAAGATCTCGGCATCAAGCTTGAAAATGTCGCCATCGACATGCTCGGCCGCGCCAAGAAGGTCACCATCAACAAAGATGAGACCACCATCGTCGACGGTTCTGGCGACGCTGAGGACATCAAAGGTCGCGTTGCGCAAATCAAGCAGCAGATCGAAGAAACCACCTCCGACTACGACCGTGAGAAGCTCCAAGAGCGTCTTGCCAAGCTCGCAGGCGGTGTGGCCGTGATCCGCGTTGGCGGTGCGACCGAAGTGGAAGTGAAAGAGAAGAAAGACCGCGTTGACGACGCCCTCAACGCCACCCGCGCTGCGGTGGAAGAAGGCATTGTCCCCGGTGGCGGTGTGGCTCTCCTCCGCGCCAAAGACGCTGTTGCCAAGCTCTCCAGCGACAACCCCGACGTTGCTGCGGGCATCAAGATCGTGCTTCGCGCGCTTGAATCCCCTGCCCGTCAGATCGCCACCAACTCCGGCGTGGAAGCGTCCATCGTTGTGGGCAAAATCGCTGACAGCTCTGAGACCGACTTCGGCTTCAACGCCCAGACGGAAGAGTATGGCGACATGATCAAAGCCGGCATCATCGACCCGACGAAGGTCGTGCGTGCTGCGCTCCAAGACGCCTCTTCGATTGCGGCCCTTCTCGTGACCACCGAAGCGATGGTTGCTGAGAAGCCCAAGAAAGAAGAGCCCGCCATGCCTCCGGGCGGCGGCATGGGCGGCATGGGCGGCATGGACTTCTAAGAAGTCCATAAAAGCCGCCCAGTAACAGGTGGATCCCAAACCGGCCAAGCCGGTTTGGGTGGCGGCATGGACTTCTAAGAAGTCCACAGAAGCCGCCCATAATCAGGTGGATCCCAAACCGGCCAGGCCGGTTTGGGTGGCGGCATGGACTTCTAAGAAATCCAGAGAAGCCGCCCATCATAAGGTGGATTCCAAAGCGGCTAAGCTGGTTTATGTGGCCGGAGAAAAAATCGCATTAGACGCCTGCCTGTCTGCTGGACACGGCAGGCTTTATTTTAGCTGTTATTAGACGGCTGGGGGCGATCGTTCGGCGTGCCTTGCCCAACTCCACACCTCTTTGGAGTTGAGCTCACTGGCCGGCTGCCATGAGGCTACTCGCCGAAGCGGTTGGGCCCTGGTGTGCTCGGCAAAATGTGGAAGACAATCAGCACGATCCAGCCAAGGATAGGAACAAACCACAACAGGAGCCACCATGCAGTGCGATCAATATCGTGCAGCCGCCTTGCGCCGACGGCAAGGCTTGGGAGAAGCGTTGCGAGGCTAAAGAGCGGGCTAAACAAACCCGGATCATCCTCCTCAATTCCGAAGATGGCTGCATCGATCGTCCCCAGCACAATGCTCACCGCCACCAAGAAAAGGATGGCCCACCAAAACTCAGACCGACTGGCGCGCCCGCTGAATTGGACATACTTTTTCCAAAAGCGAGAAACCGCCTGGCCGAACGTGGCGCCGGGCAGTGAGCGCATGGAGCCATCGCCCACTACACCGGCAGCGCTTCCCAAAGGAGGCGCGCCAGCTGCCGGTCCACCATAAAGCTCGGTCTCGCCAGCACGCTGCCAGTTCTCCATACCCATGCGCCAGACATAGGTTTCGGGGGTGAGGCGGCCGTCAGCGCGAAAGCCATCAAGAGCACCTTCAGGGTGAGGGCCTGACTGCTGACCGTCAATCGCAAGATACCACTCTTTATCATCCACAGCGCAGTCTCCTTTTGAGCGATGGCGGTTGAACCCACCGAGCGCTTACCACCGTGCCCTTTAGAGACGCTGATGTCTTGGCCAGCGCTCCAGCTTCGCCTACTCTTCGCGCGGGGTTTGCGCGCGCTGTGGTGAAACTGCACAGACGCAACAGCCGGGAGGGCCGATCATGGCCGATATTGTGATCGTGGGCGCCGGACCAACGGGGCTCACCGCAGCCCTTTGCCTACATCACCTTGGCCTTCGTCCCCGGATCTTAGAAGAGCGCACCGGCCCCTCCCATCTGTCGCGCGCTGTGGGGCTCTTACCATCCAGCATGAACATCTTTGATGGGGTGGGCGTCGGCGAACGGGTACGCAACGCAGCAATAACCATCGAGACGGGGCGATTCTTCTTGAATGGCCGCCAAATCGCTCAGTTCGACCTTGATGGCGACCCCGACCCGAACGTGCGCATTTTGAGCCTTCCGCAAGACCGCACTGAGGCAATCCTGGCGAGTGCCCTGTCGGAGCGCGGCATCGATGTGGAGTATGGCAGCACCGTCACCGGTGTGGAGAATGTTCTGGAAGAACCCAATGTCATGCTGGCAGACGCCTCAATCGCTGCGCGCGAAGTGTTGGGGGCGGATGGCGCCCGAAGCGCAGTGCGCGAGAGCATCGGCGTTACACCTCAAGGGTTTGAGCTTCAGGAGGACTGGTCCATCGCCGATGTTGACCTTGAAGAACCGCCGGGCCCGATCATGGAGATCCACTTCAAAGATGAGGGGAGGGCGGTGTTCATGGTGGCCATGGAAGCCTCGCGCCTAAGGCTGGTCTCTAATACCGCTGACGCTCTCCAAACGCTTGGGAAAGCCCCGTTTCCCATTGCAAACATTCGGCGCACGGGGCGGTTTCGCATCAAGATCCAACAGGTGGACCGTTACCGCGTTGGCCATGTTTCGCTGGCAGGCGATGCGGCCCACACCCACTCCCCGGCGGGCGGGCGGGGCATGAATTTGGGCATCGCTGATGCGGCCGAGTGGGCTCAGCGGCTCGTTGAGGGGCAGCTTGATGGCTACAGCGCGTCGCGGCATGACGCAGGGGCTGCCACCATCAAGCTGAGCGAGAGTGGGCGCACCACCATGTTTGGAGGCAGCGTTCGGCGCACGCTGGCGTTGGCGGTGCTCAGTGTGGTGGCGAAAGTGCCACCCTTATCGCGGCGGTTTGTTCACCACATCATCACCTCTTGAGCGGTAAGGACGTGATGATGAAGACCGCTTGATGAAGGCCGCCCCATGGTGATCCGCGCCACAACTGAAATTGGCACTGGCGATGATGCTGAGATGGAGGCGAACCGGCTGTTATCGCTGGTGGATGAGTTCACCATTGACGGTGAGCCCGTCCTATCGGCCTACCTCACCCGTCAGGATGGGCCTTGGTGCTTGGAGGTGCTGTTCGCGCTCATGGAGGAAAGCGCCGCACACGCTTGGCTCGACAGTGTGCGCGCCGCAGTGCCAGCTCTGGGCGCGTTTACGGTCGATCCTTTGGCTGCCCGCGATTGGGTGGCAGAAAGCCAGCGTGCGCTCACCCCTGTCCCTGTGGGCCGTTTTACTGTGCATGGCAGTCATGATGATAAGCGCCTGCCGCCGTCGGTGTGGCGAATCAGGATCGATGCTGGACGCGCGTTTGGCACAGCGCACCATGCGTCCACAGCAGGCTGTTTGTTGGCGCTGGAGCGGCTTGCAAAGCGGCAACCTCTGGGAACCGTCCACGATGTGGGGACCGGTTCAGGCGTTCTTGCCATTGCCGCTGACCGGCTCGGCGCACGGGAGGTTTCAGGCGTTGATATCGATCCTGATGCCGTGGCAGTCGCGCGCCGTAACGCGGCCTCCAATAGGGTGAAGCGACCGATCCATTTCGCTGTAGCATCCCGGCCGACTGAGCCCGCCAACGTGGTGATTGCCAACATTTTGGCCAGGCCACTCATCAAAATGGCGCCTCAGCTTGCTGTGGCGGCCCAGGATGTTCTGATCCTTTCAGGGCTCAGAACCGCTGACGAGAAGCGCATCAAGGCTGTCTTTCGCGCCTACGGCCTTTGCGTGGAGCGCACCGTGACGCTGAACGATTGGGCCACCATCACCCTCAAGCCGTTGCCGCTGCGCCCGCGCGCAGCGGCGGCCAGAAGGTAGAAGAAGGGGTCGCCCCTCACTTAGAGGAAGGGGAAGCCCTTGGGGTTGTTGGCTTCGAGCGTGGCGCGGTCATAGCCGAGTTTGTTGAGGGTTTGGTCGTCAAGGCTGAGCAAGTAAGCCGAAACGGCCGATTGCGCAGATTCCATCCGGGCGGCAACAAGGCGCTCACCCATGCGAGAGAGGAAACCGCGCTCCCGAGGTGTTCCCGTGAGGTCAACGTTTTCAGCGGTGAAGACGGACATGTCGGTACTTCCATGATTTTTGCGTTGCAGCAACGCAGTGGGGGTGACCCGTTTGGGTCGCGTTCGATCCATGAAATGGCGATTGGGGGGAATTGGACAACTGTCGTCAGCGCATGCCTGGTGCGCCAATGCTGCAACGCACAACCAAGGCTCCGGGCAAGCCTCACAAAAGCCTTGCCCTCACCTCGCATGAGAGCGAGGTTGCCCCATGGCCTACCAAACCTTCGCGACCCCCGCCGTCCGCCCCACCGACATTCATGCCCGCGTTGCCGCTCTGAGAGCCCGTTTTGACAGTTTGGGTGTCGACGGCGTGGTGGTTCCCCACGAAAACGCCTACCAGAGCGAGTATCTGCCCGCGTCAGAAGAACGTCTCCACCAGATGACCGGGTTCAGCGGTTCCGCCGGGCGCGCCGTGATCCTGCGTGATAGCGCTTTGTTTGAAACCGATGGGCGGTATGCGCTTCAAGCCAAAGCACAGGTGCCCGGCGACCTCTTTACCATTGTCAGCACCGCGGATGATGCGCGCACCTTCCTGAAGGAGCATCTTGACGGGCTAAGGCTTGGGTATGACCCGAGCCTCCATGCCCGGGCGTCGGTGGAGCGTTTGTCGGCCACAGTTGAGACGGTGACGCTGGTTCCGCTGTCACCCCACCCAATGGACGGGCTTTGGCTGGATCGCCCCGCGTCCATTTGCGCGCCGGTGAGAGCCCATCCGCCCCATCTTGCAGGCCGCTCAACGGCACAAAAGCTTGACGACATCCGCGCTGCCATGGGCCATGACGCGCTGCTCATTGCCGCGGCCGACACGGTGACCTGGCTTTTCAACTGGCGTGGCGGCGATGTGGCTCACACCCCGCTTGTCCTTGCCCGCGCGTTTGTCCCCAAGGACGGCCCCGTCACTTTATTTCTCGATGAAAGTAAGCTTGACGACATGCTCCGCAGTGGGATTTCAGGGATCGCGACCCTTGCGCCGGCGGCAGACTACCCTGCCGCGCTCACCGAGCTCAGCGACGGGCTCACCGTCGAAGCTGATCCTCAGGGCACCTCAGAGGCCGCTTTAGCCGCCATTGAGGCGGGCGGAACGCTGGTCGCATCGCCAGATCCGGCCGCTCGGCTGAAGGCAATCAAAAACCCTGCCGAAGTTGCTGGAATGCGAGACGCGCACCAGCGTGATGGCGTGGCGATGGCCCACTTCCTGGCGTGGTTTGACGAACATGCCGTGGGCAAAACTGAGATTGACTGCGTGAAATCCCTTGAAGCGTTTCGCCGTGATGTGGGGGCGCGGGATATCTCTTTCGATACCATTGCAGGCGCAGGACCCAATGGTGCCATCATCCACTACCGCGTAGACGAGGCCAGCAATCGGGTGATTGCTGAGGGCGATGTGGTGTTGATTGATTCAGGTGGCCAGTATGACGATGGCACCACCGACATCACGCGCACGCTTGTCGCCGGGACACCCAGTGATGCGTTTCGGATCAACTTCACCCGGGTGCTCAAGGGCCACATCGCCCTCGCCCGTCAGCGTTTTCCGGTGGGCGCCACGGGCGCTGAGCTTGATACCCTTGCCCGCGCCGCCCTTTGGAATGCGGGGTTTGACTATGCCCACGGCACCGGCCATGGGGTTGGGGCAGCGCTTGCCGTCCACGAAGCCCCGCCC
Source organism: Pseudomonadota bacterium (assembly GCA_038745295.1). Lineage (GTDB taxonomy): Bacteria > Pseudomonadota > Alphaproteobacteria > Rhizobiales > Amorphaceae > Acuticoccus. The sequence continues at coordinate 10,158 of JBCDLN010000077.1, forward strand.
GGGATCTCAAAAAAAGGCCGCGCGCCCATCGAACCCGGCATGATTGTGTCCAACGAGCCCGGCGACTATCACGAGGGCGCTTACGGCATCCGCATCGAGAACCTTGTGTTGGTGTTGGAGCCGGCTGTGCCGCCTGGGGGGCTGAAGCCGATGTTATCGTTTGAAACGCTCACCCTTGCGCCCATCGACACCCGCCTTGTTGCCCCGCACATCTTGTCGCCGGCGGAAATCGGGTGGCTCGACGCTTACCATGTGCGGGTTCTGGGCGCGCTGTCGGGTGATGTGGCGCCAGAAGCGCGGGCCTGGCTCACGGCCCGCTGCAAGCCCATTGCGGACATTGCTGGTTAGCGCATGTCTCGCTCTTCAGGGGCGAGTACGCTTTTATCGGCTCAGTGTGATTAAACCTGAGCGGCTCGTGCTCGAGCGGATTGATCGCTCAAATTGGAGTGTGGATTTGATCTCGCGTACCCCACGCGTCAGCAGGGCCCGTCATAGGAGCGAGGGCAGAAACAGCGCGAGCCCTGGGACTGCGATGAGCGCTGCCACCATGAAAAGCATCACCAACACAAACGGGATTGCGCCCACCATCACCTCGTGCAGTGTGCCCGACCCTCGCGCGCCCTGAACCACGTATAGATTAAGCCCCACGGGGGGCGTAATCAGCGCCATCTCCACAAGCACAATCATCACAATGCCGAACCAAACCTTGTCGTAACCAAGGCCCACAACAATCGGCACCATGATGGGAATGGTCACGACCATCAAAGACAAGGTTTCGATGAAAAAGCCCAAGACGATGTAGATCGCCACAATCACCAGCAGCGTGGATAAGGGGGTCAGGCCGAGCCCATCCATGAACGCGCTAAGGTCTCGCCCCAGCCCCGCCGCTGCCAAAGTGAAGTTGAGGAACGCTGCTCCCGTCACCACCAGCATGATCATCGCAGTGATGCGCATGGTGCCCAAAAGGGATTGGCGCATCATGGTAAGCGACACACCGCCGAAGGCCGCTGCAATCAAAAAGGCGGCTGCCACCCCCACGGCAGCCGCCTCTGTGGGCGTTGCAATCCCGGCGTAGATGGCGCCCACCACAACAACGAACAGGAGGATGACCGGCAACAAATCGGCCAGCGCACGCAGCATTTGGCGGAGGGAGTAAACCCGCCGCTCACCGCCCAGTGAGGGGCGCCACCGGCATAGGAGCACTGTCACCAGCGAGAAGGCAAACGCCAGTATGAGCCCAGGGAGCAGCCCCGCCACAAAGAGCTGAGGGATCGAGGTCTCGGTCAAAAATCCATAGACGATGAGATTGATGGACGGCGGGATCATGATGCCGAGGGTACCGCCCGCGGCGATGGCCCCTGAGAAGAGGCGTGGATCGTAGCCGAGCTTTTCCGCCTGGGGCATGGCAACGGTCGCCACGGTGGCAGCTGTTGCCACCGAGGAGCCCGATGTCGCTGAAAACATTGTCGCCGTGCCGATGTTGGCATGGACAAGGCCGCCCGGCAGCCACGACACCCACTTATCAAGGGCTGCATAGGTTCTGGTGGCCACCCCGCCGCGCACCAAGATCTCGCCCAAAAGCACAAACAGGGGGACTGCGATGAGCGTTGCTGAGTTCATGGCTGACCACGCCATCTGGCCAAGCCCGCGCATCAGAGGAAACGCTGAGAAGAACTCAGATACCCCAAAACCCAAGAGAAAGAGGACCACACCCACAGGGATCGACAGCGACAGGAGGATCAAAAGCCCCGCCGTCAGTGCCCCAATCATTGCAGTCCCGTCTGACTGGGCGCCCTTTGCGCCCTCATGGGGCTTCGCCCGGCGGGCCGATGGCTGCCTCTGTCTTCTTGATCTCACCGCGCAGCAGAAACAGCGCGCCGATGAGAACCATGGCCGCCGCCATCAGGGCAAACCAGACGAGGCCTGCAAACCAGACGCTTTGCGGGATGACGAGGGGTGTTTCCAGCACAGTGTTGGCGCGGGCGTTGTTGGCAATGGTTTTGGCCAGAACGGGCCAACCTCGCACCGCCATCACCAACGCCACGTACGCGAGCGCCACCATGGCCAAGAGATCAAGCGCGGCGCGCAGCGGACTGACCAGCCGGTCGCGCAAAAGGTCAATGCGCACATGGGCCCGTTCGGTCAGCGCAAAGCCGAAACCCCAGGCGGTCAGTCCAGCCATCACATAGCCAGAAATCTCATCGGTTCCTCCAAACGAACTCCCCACCCGTCGCAGCGCAATGTCGGCCAGAATGAACAAGGCGCACAGCACCAAGGCAACGCCCGCTAGAAGGGCGACACCCCGGTTGAGCTTGATGAGCGCGGCAAGGGCTGCGTCCATGGGAGGGGCTGGCCTTAGGGCGCGGCGACGGTGACGCCCACCACCTTGCCCACGCTGTCATTCCACCGCTGCGCCCAATCACCGCCGGCGCGGGCGGCCCAGGCTGGTAGAACCTCCTCTTCAAGGATCTCGCGCGCGGCGGCGGTATCTTCATCGGTTGCCTCCACGAGCACCATGGAACGGGCTTCGCCGGCGGCGCATTCGCCGTTGCCGGTGAGGCACGCAATGTCATTGACCAGAGCGTCTTGGGCGGTGGCCCAGGCCGGGTCTTCGAACGAGGTCTTGATGGAGCTGGTGATCGCCTCTTGAACGGCGGGATTTAGGCTCTCCCAACGGTCAGCGTTCATGGCGGTGACAACGCTATCCCATCCGCCCAGAGGGATCGGCAGGAGGTGGGTGCTGACTTCCCACCAGCCGGCCGAGTAGCCCGAGCCGGCCCCAGTGACAGCGCAGTCAATGGCGCCACGCTGAAGGGCGCCAGGCACCTCGCCGAAGTTCACGTTGAGGCCCTCCGCGCCCAGCGCTTCCAAGAGCTTGATGGTCATGCGTCCCGATCCGCGGATTTTTTTGCCCGCCAGATCGCGGATCCCCCTGATGGGCGCGTTGCAAAACACCACTTGCGGCGGGTAGGGCGCAATGGCGAGGACCTTGGAGTTGAAGCGGTTGGCGAAGATGTCGTCCACCATAGGGCGCGCGGCATCCACCATCGCCCGCGCTGTGGCGGCGTCCATGGCGACGAGCGGCACATCAAGCCCTTCAAGCTCAGGCGCATCGGCAACGGCGTAATCGCCGACGGTCATCGCCACATCGTAAACGCCATCGCTTAGGAGGCGGAACACGTCCGCAACGCCAAGCCCCATCTGGTCGTGTGTGGTGAGGGCAACCGTCACCCCATCGGCTGTCGCAGGCAGCGTCTCGCTCCAGTAGGGCGCTTCAAACTGCTTGTGGAGCGGCAGCCCCGACCAGCTTCCCACAACCGCAAGCTCTTGGGCGGCAACAGGTGTCACGACGAGGGCGGCGAGCAGTGTGGTCAGGGGTAGGCGCATGGGAGCTCCTTGTCAGGCGCGCGTTGGAGTGTGTTCATCGATGTCGGTGACCAACATGTGCCCTGGCGCATGGGTGATCACGAGATCGGGTTTGGCGCTGAGGATCACATTTTGCGGGGTCACACCGCAGGCCCAAAAAACCGGCACTTCGCCAGGTTGGGGCAAAACGGTCTCGCCGAAATCGGGCTGTGACAGGTCGGCGATACCGATGGCCGCCGGGTCGCCCTCATGGATGGGAGCGCCGTGGGCCTCGGGGAACTGAGCGCAGATGGCGGTCACATCCATGAGCCTTGCCTCAGGGATCGGGCGCATGGAGACGACCATGTTGCCTTTGAACGGGCCCGCTGGTGCACAGGGGACGTTGGTGCGGAACATGGGGACGGTTCGATCCTCATCGATGTGGCGCATCGCAATCCCGGCGCTCATCAAAGCGCTTTCAAAGGTGAAG
>JBCDLN010000078.1:0-13942 GCA_038745295.1 Pseudomonadota bacterium
CCGCCACTGCACCTCCAAGCTTTGGGATGCGCATGGGCTGGAGGCGATCACAACGCTCGGTTTCCGCGGGGAGGCGCTCGCCTCCATCGGTGCTGTGGCCCGGCTCAGCCTCTCATCGCGGGCACAAGGCAGCGCTGATGCGGCCCGTATTGTAGTGGATGGCGGCCGGGTCGGTCCGGTCGAGCCATGCGGGCGCGGTGCCGGCACAACGGTTGAGGTGCGTGACCTTTTCTTCGCAACACCCGCCCGGCTCAAATTCTTGAAAAGCGAGCGCGCAGAGACCGCCGCCATCAGCGACACTGTGAAGCGCCTGGCCCTCGCGGCCCCGCATCTTGCCTTCTCGCTCAACACCGGTGGCCGCATGACACGCTTTCCCGCCGGGACATTACGCGACAGGGCCCGCACGGTGCTGGGCGACGCGTTTGCCAACGAGTGCATTGCGCTGGAGGCCGCGCGCGATGGGGTCCGCCTGACGGGGTTTTTAGGCCTTCCCACCGCCGGCAAAGCCAACCAGCTGTCGCAGTTCGCGTTCGTGAATGGGCGCATGGTGAAGGATAAGCTCATCGGCCAAGCCATCAGAGCGGGCTATAGGGATGTGATGGCCCGCGACCGCCACCCGGTGGCCATCATCAATGTGTCACTCGATCCGGCGCTGGTGGACGTGAATGTCCACCCCCAAAAAGCCGATGTGCGGTTCCAAAACGCTGAGGCCGTGCGGGGCTTTATTGTGTCGGCCATCCGGCGGCAGCTTGCCTCAGCCACCCCGCGCACATCCTCAGCGGTCTCGAATAGGGCGATGGCCGCCCTTGGTGCACAGCCCGCCCGGGAAGGGTTGGCCGAGCCAGCCGCCGCACCGTTTGAGGTGCCGGAACCGCGGAGCGCGCCGCGTCCGCTCATTTCGTCAGTGGCTGCGCGCATGCTGGCTCCTCGCCGCGCGCCGCCACCGCCGCCCTCAAACCAGACGGTGGCGACCCCTCTAGAGCCCAGCGCCACCCGCGCGGAGCGTGATGGGCAAGAAGCGCCGCTGGGCGCCGCCCTTGCCCAAGTCCACGAAAACTACATCATCGCCCAGACAGACGACGGCGTGGTCATTGTTGACCAGCACGCCGCCCACGAGCGGATCGTCTATGAAAAGCTGAAAGCAAGCCGGGGCGCTCCGGCATCACAGCTCCTTTTGATCCCCGAAGTGGTGGAGCTGCCGCCAGAGGACGTTGAGCGGCTTCAGGACGAGAGCGAGGCGCTGGAGAGCTTTGGCCTCAGCCTTGAGGCGTTCGGCCCTGGGGCCATTGTGGTGCGCGGCACGCCCTCACCGCTTGGCACCTTCGATGTCAAAGCCCTGGTGCGCGAGCTTGCCGAGCAGATCGCAGCCTGGGGCGCGTCCGATGCTCTTGAAGCACGGCTTGACCACCTTGCCGCCACCATCGCCTGCCATGGTTCTGTCCGTTCCGGGCGACGGCTGAAAGGCGATGAAATGAACGCGCTTTTGCGCCAAATCGAGGCCACCCCGTCAGCGGCCCAATGCAACCATGGACGGCCCACCTTCATCACCTTGTCGCTGGCCGACATTGAGCGCCTTTTCGCTCGCCGATGATGCGCTTTGACATTCGCGTCTACTTCGAAGACACCGATTTCACCGGCAGGGTCTATCATGGTGCGTTCGTGCGTTTTCTGGAGCGAGGCCGCACCGAGGCGCTGCGCGCAGCACGTCTTGATCATCAAATGCTCGCGAGCGCGCAGCCGCCGCTCTATTTCACCATCCGCAAACTCGCCCTCAGCTTCCATGGTCCCGCGCTCATTGATGATGTGCTCACCGTGGTCAGCACGCCTTCTGAGGGCCGGGCGACTATTTTGTTTCAACAGGAAATCCTGAAAGGGGACGATACGCTCGTCAAAGCGGACGTGGAGCTTTGCCTCATCGATGGGCGCGGAAGGCCTCAGCGTCCGCCAGCATCCATCCGCGAAGCGTTAAGGCCTGGTTGATCTTAGCGTGTCATTTGCGTAGACGCCCGCAGATGTGTTGGTCCTGCCGGAGAGCGCGCGCCCTCAACAAACCGGGTGGTGCGAGGCGGGCACGGCGAGAGTTCGCCCTGGGGTCGTTCGCTGTGGAGTGCGTTTTGAACGAGTTTGTAAAACCGTTGCGTGGCGAGGCCGTCGCCCATGTTTGATGTTGGGAATGGGGCGCTGACCGCCTTTGCAGCCTGGATCTTCGGCGCCGGCGCCCTGGCGCAGACCACCGTCGTCACCAGCGAAGGGCTCGAGGCGCCGGGGGACTTTTCTCTTCTTGCGCTCTTTTCTGAAGCGCAGCTTATCGTCCAGCTGGTGATGATTGGCCTTGTGCTGGCGTCCGTGTGGTGCTGGGCAATCATCCTCTTCAAGCTGGTGGCGTTTCGGCGGATGCGCGCCAGCATGTCTAGGTTTGAGGATGAGTTCTGGTCAGGCCAGTCTCTCGAAGAACTCTACCAAAAGCAGTCGCCGGACGATGCAGACGGTCTTGCTGCGATTTTCGTGGCCGCCATGCGCGAATGGAAGCGCAGCCACGAGGGGGACCGCCCGGCGCTCTCCTCCCTCGCCCAACGGATCGACCGGGTGATGACCATGACCCTGTCGCGTGAGGGTGAGGAGATGGAGCGCGGTCTCATCGTGCTCGCCTCGACGGGCTCGGCGGCGCCGTTCATCGGCCTCTTCGGCACCGTTTGGGGGATCATGTCCTCCTTCCAGGCGATTGCCGCGTCAAAGTCCACCAATCTTGCCGTCGTGGCGCCGGGGATTGCCGAAGCGCTTTTGGCCACTGCACTTGGCCTTCTCGCCGCCATTCCGGCGACAATTTTTTACAACAAGCTTGCGACGGATGTTGGCCGGATCACGCAGCAGATGGAAGGGTTTTCGGACGAGTTTCTCGCGATTTTGTCGCGCGAAATCGACGAGAGGATCTGACCGGTGGGTATGTCAGGACCATCGGGCGCGCCAGGGCGCACCGGTCGGCGGCGCAAGGCCCGTTATCAGCCGATGGCGGAGATCAACGTCACACCGTTTGTGGATGTGATGCTTGTGCTTCTCATTATCTTCATGGTGTCTGCCCCGCTTCTCACCGTGGGTGTGCCGCTCGACCTTCCTGAAACCCGCGCCAATCCTTTGGAGGGTGATACCGATCCGCTCACCATCTCCATCACCGCGGACGGCAAGGTTTTCCTTCAGGAGAACGAGATTGAGCTTGATGACCTGGTGGCGCGGCTCGAAGCCATTGCGGCAGCGGGCTATGAGGAGCGCATCCTTGTGCGCGGCGACACCACGTCCGATTATGGGACGGTGATGCGGGTGATGGGCCGGCTCAATCGCGCAGGGTTTTCGCGGATCGGGCTCGTCACCACCGAGGAATCGTGATCGATGCGCGCGGCCTTGATCGTATCGGCCGTTGTCCACTTCATGATCCTGGCAGGGATGCTGGTGACCTTGCCGGATGCTGAGGGCTTTTCAACGCCCTCAGTCGATGCGCTACCTGTTGAGTTGGTGACCATCGATGAGGAGACGGACGTCACGCTAGGCCGTGTCGACGCTGAAGAGGTGCTGGACGAGGCTGCCCCCCAAACCGTGGAGGCCGATGCGCCTGCCGAGCCCGACACCACGCCAGGCGCCAACGATGCTGCCGCCGAAGAAATTGCCACCGACGAGAACGCCCGCGTCGATGCGCCCGAATCGAGCGCGCCGGAGCCGGCCGGTCTGCCCGAGCCCGTCGAAGCGCCGGCCCCGCCAGAAGAGACCCCGCCCGCCACTGATGTTGCCGCGGCCGATCCATTGCCCGAGCCCCCTGCGCCAGAGGCAGAAGCCCCGGCGCCTGTGCCCGAAACGGTCGTCCCCAGCCGCAAACCGCGCCCGCCCCGCAGGACGGAGCAGGCCAGGCTTCAACGCCCCAACGAAAATTCGTTTGATGCCAACAGGCTCTCCCAACTCATCAACCGGACCGATCCTTCCGGCGGCGGCAGCGGCTCGGCCCAAGCCTCGCTGGGCGCTGCCAGCGGCCGGGCTGCAGCGCCGCTGACCTTGTCTGAGAAGGATGCTTTGCGCAGTCAGATGCAGCGGTGCTGGAATCCGCCGATAGCGGTGCGAGATGGTACCGATGTGGCAATCATTGTTGAGGTGAGACTATTTATCGACGGGTCTGTTGAGGCAATCGATTCGGTCGGAGCACAGGGAGTCGGGCGGCTCTATGATGTGGCCGCCGATTCTGCCCGTCGTGCAGTGCTCCAATGCCAGCCATATCGGTTGCCCACATCGAAGTATGCAGAGTGGAAGGCGGTTCAGGTCACCTTCGACCCGAGGGATTTGTTGCGATGATGCGTATCTTTCAAAGGCTCTCAATCGTGCTGGCCTTGCTCGCGCTCGCGGTGACGCCCGCGCGTGCGCTGCTGTCCATCGACATCACCGAGGGAACGGTGCGAGCCATCCCCATCGCGATCCCCCACTTTGCAGGCACCGGCGCCGATGCCGCGCTTGGCCAGCAAATCGCCGAGGTGGTGGAGGCTGACCTTGGCAGCACAGGCCTTCTGCAGCCGGTGAACCGGGCCGCCTTCATCGCGCCCGTGATGGGGACGGCTGATGTGCCCCGTTTTGCAGAATGGCGCGCCATCGGCGCCGATGCTGTCGTCACGGGTCAGCTCGTGCGCGAGGGCGGCAACACACTCAAGGTCGAGTTTCGGCTGTGGGATGCGGTTCAAGAGCGCCAACTCGTTGGCCGCCAATTCTCCACTACGCCCCAGAATTGGCGGCGCGTCGCCCACATTGTCGCCGATGCCATCTATGAAAGCCTCACCGGTGAAGAGGGCTACTTCGACACCCGCGTTGTCTTCGTTGCCGAAAGCGGGCCCAAGAACCGGCGCGTCAAGCGTCTTGCCGTGATGGATCAGGACGGTGCCAATCTCAAATATCTGACGGATGGCTCAAGCCTTGTGCTGACGCCGCGGTTCAGCCCAGCGGGCCAGACGGTCACCTACATGAGTTATGAGGGCGCGCAGCCCCAAGTCTTCCTCCTCGATGTGGAGACGGGCCGCCGGCAAATTCTCGGCAACTTCAACAACATGAGCTTTGCGCCGCGCTTTTCGCCTGATGGAAGGCGCGTGGTCCTCAGCCTCCAAGAAGGGGGCAACGCCAATCTGTTTGAGATGGACCTTGGGTCAAAGAGCCTTCGCCGTCTCACCCAGACAGGCGCCATCGACACAGCCCCCTCTTATTCGCCCGATGGGCAGCAGATTGTGTTTGAGAGCGATCGCGGCGGCACGCAGCAGCTTTACGTGATGAACGCCGCGGGCGGGGAAGCGACACGGATCTCGTTCGGTGAGGGGCGGTATTCGACACCCGTATGGTCACCTCGCGGTGATTTGATTGCCTTCACCAAGCAAGCCGCGGGGCGGTTTTCCATTGGCGTGATGTCGCCGGATGGCAGTGGCGAGCGTCTCCTCACCACAGGCCGGCACAACGAGGGACCCACCTGGGCCCCCAACGGCCGGGTCCTCGCTTTCTTCCGGGAAACGGGCGGCGCATCGGGCGGACCGCAGATCTACACGGTGGACATCACCGGCCGCAACGAGCGCCGGGTGATCACCACAACACTTGCGTCAGACCCTGCGTGGTCGCCCCGGCGCGACTAGCGCGTTCGTCAGCGCGTCCCACGAAAGTGCCGCAAACCCGGCGTTAACCAGCCTTGCTTCACTCGCATTTACCGCGTTTGCGGTACCTGAGTTCGCGTCTCCATCGGAGTAGAGTTGATGGCCTTCATGAAAGCCGTGCGCCCCTGCCGCAATCCCCTCATCGTGCTTGCCCTTGTTGTGATGGTGGCAGCCTGCGCACGCACCCCTGCGAGCACCGTCGGCGGCGCGGCAACCCCTGGCTCGCCGCAAGAGTTCTCGCAGACCGTGGGCGACCGGGTTCTGTTCACCGTCGATTCGTCGCAAATCACGCCGACGGCCGCCGCCACACTCGACCGTCAGGCCCAGTGGCTCGCGCGCTATCCAAAGTACCAAGTCACCGTGGAAGGCCATGCCGACGAGCGCGGCACACGGGAATATAACATCGCCCTTTCCGCCCGCCGCGCCAACGCCGCTAAGCTTTATCTTCAGGGCAAAGGGGTCTCGCCGGGGCGCATCAACACCCTGTCATTCGGTAAAGAGCGGCCGGTCTCGGTGTGCGACGCCGAATCGTGCTGGTCCCAGAACCGACGCGCCGTCACCGTGTTGGGCGGCGCCTAAATTCTCAGCATCGTCAGTTGCGCCGTTCAAATTGCGCCGGCTTAGCGCTATAAGCAGGCCAGTCGCGTCCCATACGAGAGATCCCGCTATGCGTCCGATCCTCATTGCCACCGCCCTTGCCGCCGCCTTGAGCGCTCATGCAGGGCCGGTTGAGGCAAGCCCCCGCCACGCCGTACAGGCTGATGTGGGTGGCCATTTGATCGAAGTTCAGAACCGCTTTCTTCCAGGCTTCCTGGGTGGTGAGAAAAAAGACGGCGCCGATATGGCGTTGCGCATCGAGCAGTTGGAAGCACAGGTGAGAATGCTCACTGGGCAAGTGGAGCAGCTCACCTTCACCGTCCGCCGGCTTGAGGCAGCGCTTGGCCAAACCTCGGGCGCTGCAACGCCCGGCCGCCAAGGCGCGCTGACAAGCCCAGAAGCGCAGCCCGGCCCCGGCGCGCCGCCACGCCCGCTCGGCACCATCACCACCGCAACCCCGCCCGCGGTGGGTGAGCCTGGGGCGGTGGCATCCACAGCCCCGCCCGTCACAACACCGCCGGCCAGCGGGCAAGGGGGGCCGATCGATCTTTCGGCGCTCAACCAGAACCAAACGGCCTTGCCGCCGGTGGTGTCCCAGCCGGTCCAGCAGCAACAAGCCGCTGTACCGGCACCAGCTGCCGATGCGCTGAGCAAGGTGCGCGAACTCCAAGCCTCGGGCCGCTACAGTATGGCGGAGAATGAAGCGCGGGCCGTGCTCACCGCCAATCCCACAGGCGCCGCAGCCACAGAGGCGCGCTTCCTCTTAGGCGAGGCGCTCTTAGCGCAGCGCGACTATCGCGGTGCGGCCAACATGTTTTTGGAGAACTACACCGCCGATCCCACCAACGCGCGCGCCCCGGCAAGCCTTCTGCGGCTCGGGACCGCACTCAACGGGCTGGGCGAGCGGGAGGCCGCCTGCTCATCCCTTGAAGAGCTGTTCGGCGCCTATCCCAACATTGACGCTGAAACCCGCGCGGCAGCTGAGCGCGAACGGGCCGCAGCCAACTGCGTTTAGCGCCTGGCCATCCCCGCGCTGCGCCAAACGGGGACGCCGCGCCCAACAGCGGCGATGCGCCTGGCGCGGGCATCGTCCCAGCTGGGATCGATTGGTCGGTATGCTCTGAACGGCCCCTGGGTCTTGCAGTTTCGGGCGGCAGCGATTCTGTGGCCTTGGCTGTCCTTTTTGTTGAGGCGTTTGGGCCGGAGGGAGCCGCCCTCATCTCCATCGACCATGGGCTGCGGCCGGAGGCCTGCGAGGATCTTGCTGCGGTCGAAGCCCTTGCCGCGCGTCTTTCGTGCCGTTTTGTGGGCCACCGGCTGACGCGGGCTCCAACGGGGTCAGTGCAAGCTTGGGCCCGCAGCGCTCGCTACAGCGCCCTCAGCGAAATTGCAGCGCGCCACAGGCTGGCAGCCATCGTCACCGCCCATACCCTCGATGACCAGGCCGAAACGCTGCTGTTGCGCCTTGGCCGCAAGAGCGGGGTGCGCGGGCTCGCCGGCATGCGGCCCCGCGCCTACCATCACGGCACCCTGATCACCCGCCCGCTCTTGGGCGTCCGACGCGAGGCTCTGCGGGAGGCATTGCGTGCCCGTGGTATGGTTTGGCGCGATGATCCCTCAAACGATGATCTGCGGTTTTCCAGAACCAAGGTGCGGGCTGTTCTTCCTGCGCTTGAATCAGCGGGCGTGAGTGCAGAGGCGATCGCAGGGTCGGCGGCCCTCCTTGCCGCTGCCGATGATACGTTTTGCCGCGATATCGCCGCGTGGTGGGAAGAGTGGGTCCGCATGTGCCCATCAGGCAGCGTGCGGATCGATCGCGGGGCCTTTGGAGAGGCGCGCCACGATGTGAGGCGCCAGGCCCTTGCTGCGGCGGTGAAATACTGTGGCGGGAGACAGTACGAGCCCCGCGCCCGGTTGAGCTCGCAAATGGAGCATGACCTTTTGTCAGGCACTCCCACCCAAGGCGGCAGAACACGCGCGCTTTTTGACGGGAACGACATTCTGATAGTGCGTGAGCCGCGCACCACGCCGGCGATGGCTTTACCGCCAGGCGCCCCTGTTGTGTTCGATGGTCGCTTTGTCGCGACCGCTGCGCACGGGGCACCGGCACTCAGCGTTCGCCTTGCTGGGTCAGAGTGTGCAGCACGGGTTCCAAGAGTGGCGCACAAAGCCGTCATCGCCGGCGCGCCGGCAGTCTGTGCGGCGCAGGGCGGCATCATCGCGTTCCCGACGCTTGGTGTTTGGCGGCGCGGGGTTGATAAAAACCTTGTCGAGTTCGTGAAGATGCCGGACCCTATCGGCCGCGGTGCCGGACGTGCCGATGGGTTAGCCCCGCGTGACACGTCCTAGCCATGCGCTGATCGGTCCGACCCGCCTCGGCGCTGGCACTCGCTTGGCAGGTTCGCCAGCAGGCCCTATGTTTGGTCATCTAGGCGGGGCAGAGTTTGCCCCCGGTGCCCGTGAGTGGGGCGCAACCAAAGGTCCGATATGAACAGTCATTTCCGCAACTTTGCGCTGTGGGTGGTCATTGCGCTGCTGTTGATCGCGTTGTTCCAGCTCTTCCAAAATCCTGGGCAACGGGCCAACACCAACGAGATCGCGTTCTCACAATTCCTCACCGAGTCGCGCAATGGCAATGTCCGCTCGGTGACGATCCAGCAGCAGGAGATCACCGGCCAGTACTCCAGCGGTGGCCGCTTCAAAACGTATGCGCCCGATGGCGCCAACTACATCGACGCGCTTGAGACGCAAGGCGTGACCATACGGGCTGAGCCCCCCAACGATGGCATTTCGCTCTGGGGTATTCTCGCCACATGGTTCCCGATGTTGTTGATCCTGGGCATCTGGCTCTTCCTCATGCGGCAAATGCAGGGTGGTGGAGCCGGCAAAGCCATGGGCTTCGGCAAATCCAAGGCTAAACTCCTCAACGAAGCCCACGGCCGGGTCATGTTTGAGGACGTCGCCGGCGTCGACGAGGCGAAGGAAGACCTTCAAGAAATTGTCGATTTCTTGAAGGATCCGTCACGCTTCCAAAAGTTGGGCGGTAAAATCCCGCGCGGCGTTCTCCTCATCGGCCCACCGGGGACGGGTAAAACGCTGCTCGCGCGCGCCATTGCGGGCGAAGCCAACGTGCCATTCTTCACCATCTCAGGCTCCGACTTTGTGGAGATGTTCGTGGGCGTCGGCGCGAGCCGCGTGCGCGACATGTTCGAGCAAGCCAAGAAAAACGCCCCGTGCATCATCTTTATCGACGAGATTGATGCTGTTGGCCGTCACCGCGGTGCTGGCCTTGGCGGCGGCAACGACGAGCGTGAGCAAACCCTCAACCAGCTCCTGGTGGAAATGGACGGGTTTGAGACCAACGAGGGTATTATCCTAATCGCGGCCACCAACCGGCCGGACGTGTTGGACCCCGCCCTCCTGCGCCCTGGGCGGTTCGACCGTCAGATCGTTGTGCCGAACCCGGACCTCATCGGTCGCGAAAAAATCTTGAAGGTGCACGTGCGCAAAGTGCCTTTGGCGCCCGATGTGAACCTTAAGACGCTTGCGCGCGGCACGCCTGGCTTTGCAGGGGCGGACCTTGCCAACCTCGTCAATGAGGCTGCGCTGTTGGCCGCGCGTCGCAACAAACGCCTTGTCACACACCAGGAGTTTGAAGACGCCAAGGACAAAGTGATGATGGGCGCTGAGCGGCGCACCCTCGTCATGACCGACGAAGAAAAGAAATTGACCGCCTACCACGAGGCAGGCCACGCGCTGGTGGCGCTTCATATGCCAGCGTCTGACCCGATCCATAAGGCGACGATCATTCCTCGCGGCCGCGCCCTTGGCATGGTGATGCGTCTTCCTGAGCGGGACCGCGTGTCGGTCAGCCGTGCCAAGTTCAAGGCTGACCTTGCGGTTGGCATGGGTGGCCGGGTCGCTGAAGAGTTGATTTTCGGGTACGAGAAAGTCACCTCAGGCGCATCGTCTGACATTAAGCAGTGCACGCAAATGGCCCGCGCTATGGCCACGCAGTTCGGCATGTCCGATGCACTCGGCCCGCTTCTTTACGGCGAAAATGAGGAAGAGGTGTTCCTCGGCCACTCAGTCGCCCGCAGCCAACACGTGTCTGAAAAGACGCAGGAGCTGGTGGATAGCGAAGTGAAGCGGTTCGTCAACGAAGGCTATGAGACGGCCACGTCCATCATGAAAACCAACCTTGATGATCTGCACACCGTGGCCAACGGCCTGTTGGAATACGAAACGCTGACAGGTGATGAGATCCGCAACCTCCTCAAGGGCAAGCCGCCGGTTCGCGAAAATGCTGACGATGACCCCACGCCGCGAGCGTCGACGGTGCCGAGCACTGGCGCATCACGGCCTCGGCCGGGCAGCACTGAGGGCGGGTTGGAGCCTCAACCGTCCTGACGCGAGGGCGATCAGGACGCGCGAAAGGCTGGGCGAGCTGCGTTCCATAGTGTGTTACAGAGCCGCGCTTCAACCAGGTTGAAGCGCGGGTTTGTGTTTGGCGAGGCTCGTCGGCACGGCGCGCGCGGTGCCACACGTGGGTGCGACCATGGGAACCGCGCCCATCGTGAGTGCCTGCACCGGCCGCATAATCTGGGATTTTTCTCAAGTGTGCCCCTCACCAAGCCGGGCCAAAACGCCTTCCACACGTTGACGCGGCACCCCGCCACGTTTGGAGCCCCCTGTTTTTCCCGCTATGTCTCGTTATCGAGTCGGAGTGAAATATGGCACGGGCGATTGTTATCGGTTCGGGGTTCGGCGGTTTGGCGCTTGCCATTCGCCTTCAGTCAGCCGGTATCGAGACCACGCTCATTGAAGCGCGCGATAAGCCAGGGGGCCGAGCCTACGTCTATCACGACAGAGGTTTCACATTCGATGCAGGCCCCACCGTCATCACCGATCCCAATTGCCTGGAAGAGCTGTTTGCGCTGTCCGGCCATAAGCTGGCCGACTTCGTCACCCTGGTCCCCGTCAACCCCTTCTACCAGCTGCGCTGGGAAGACGGCGACGTCTTCAATTATATTAACGATGCCGAAGCGCTCGAGACCCAAATTGCCGCCCGCAACCCTAAGGATGTGGAGGGGTATCGCCGGTTCTTAAGCTACTCCGAAGCCCTTTACACCGAGGGCTATGTGAAGCTCGGCGCTGTGCCGTTCTTGGACTTCAAGTCCATGGTGAGGGCGGCGCCCCAGCTCGTCCGCCTCAGAAGCTGGCGCACCCTTTATGATAAGGTCGCCACCTTCGTGGAGGATGATCACCTGCGCCAGGCGTTCTCGTTCCATACGCTCCTTGTGGGTGGGAACCCATTTTCGGCCTCAGCCATCTACGGCCTCATCCATGCGCTGGAGCGGCGGGGGGGTGTTTGGTTTGCCCTTGGCGGCACCGGCGCACTGGTGGCGGGCCTTGTGAAACTCTTTGAGACGTTGGGCGGAACGGTGCGCCTCAGCGCGCCGGCCCGCCGCATTACGATGACCGGGACGCGGGCGAGCGGTGTGGAGCTTGCCTCCGGTGAGATGCTGGAGGCGGATCTCGTCGCCAGCAACGCTGACGTGGTTCACACCTACAAAGGCCTCCTTAAAGAAACCCCGCGCGGCCAGGCCGAAGGGCGCCGGCTGGAACGCAAGCGCTTCTCCAATTCCTTGTTTGTGGTCTATTTCGGCCTCAACCGCCCGGTGCCGGACGATATTGAGCACCACATGGTCATGTTCGGGCCGCGCTACCGCGAACTCATCGACGATATTTTCGCTGGGCCCAACCTTCCGGACGATTTCTCCCTTTACGTCCACGCCCCATCGAAGACCGACCCCTCCCTCGCGCCCGAGGGGCAGTCGGCCTACTACGTGTTGGCGCCGGTGCCCAACCTTGGCGCGGCGTCCATCGATTGGGCGCAAGAGGGCCCGCGCTACCGGGACAGGATTTTGCGCTATCTGGAGGAGCGCGCCATCCCGGGGCTGCGCGATTCGCTGGTGACAAGCCGGATCTTCACGCCACAAGACTTTGCGCACGAGCTCAATGCACATCTGGGCTCAGCCTTCTCGCTGGAGCCGATCTTGACGCAGTCGGCCTATTTCCGCTGTCATAACCGAGATGACACCATCTCAAACCTTTACCTTGTTGGGGCAGGCACACACCCCGGTGCTGGGCTTCCGGGGGTGATTGGGTCTGCCAAGGCCACCGCAGGGATCATTCTGGCCGATGTTGCCCCGTCCGGCGCGATGGGCGCCCTTGCGGCTGAGTAATCCGCGTTTGTGGGGACGATGATGGCTGAGGCCACCTACGCCAGGGCCAGCATTGCTCAGGGGTCAAAGAGCTTTGCGGCCGCGGCGCGTCTATTACCGGCACACACCCGCGATGATGTCTCAAAGCTCTACGCCTGGTGCCGCCATTGCGATGATGTGATTGACGGGCAAGTCCTCGGCCATGGCGAACAGTTGGTGGTGGATGCGGGCGGAAAGCTCGCAGACTTGCGCAACAAGACCGACGCCGCTCTGGAAGGCCGCGCGACGGGCGAGGCTGTGTTTGATGGGTTCGGCCCTGTCGCCCGCACGCACGGCATCACCCCCCGTCTTGCCCATGACCTTTTGGACGGGTTTCAGAAGGACGTGGCGCAGGAGCGCTATCCCTCGCCCGACGCCCTTATCCATTATTGCTACGGCGTGGCAGGGTCCGTGGGCGTGATGATGGCTCTTGTCCTAGGGGTGAAGCCTGACGATGCAGACACCCTCGACAGGGCCTGCGACCTCGGCCTTGCCTTTCAGATGACAAATATCGCCCGTGATGTGGTGGCCGACGCCCACGCTGAACGGGTGTATTTGCCCACAAGCTGGCTTGATGAGGCAGGCGTTGCTCCAACGCCGGAGGCCGTGCGGGCGGCCGAAAACAAAGATGCTGTCTTTCAAGTGGCAAGCCGGCTCGTGAGTGCGGCGGAGGACTACTATCAATCGGCAGATGTGGGTGTGGCGCGGCTTCCGTTCAGAAGCGCTTGGGCCATTGCGTCGGCAAGTACTGTCTACCGTGCCATTGGCGAGGCACGCCGCACCGCCGGGCCAGAAGGGCTCGCGACACGCGCCCGCACCACAGGAATGCAAAAACTCACGATCATCGCTTTAAGCACCATCAAGGCTGCGCGCAGAGAAAGGGGCGTCACCGCCCGCAACGGTCTTTGGCAGCGCCCCGAAAGGCCATAAGCCTCACTGAAGGTGACAGCGTGGGGACGACAGCCCCTCTCCGGCGGCGGGTGAGCGTGGTGAAGCGTCCACACCTTTTCGGCGACAAGCGGGGCGCCCCACCTGAGAGCGGGTCACAGCCGGACGGAATCATCGGGCGTCGGGTGCACCCGCGACGGAAAAGTGGAGCCTGAGCGCGGCGCGCTTCGATGGAGGCGTGACGCGCTCTAGATATAGAAGCTTGGAAGGTTGTTCACTTCAAGCTCAGCCAAGCCTCAGAAGTGCGCCCAAAGAACCCTTCACATGTTCCTTTGGTGGGACACCAAACAGCGACGTTCCTCCGGAGCCGACACCATCAGAATCCCGCGGTGGGCCTGATGGGTCAACCCCCCATTCGGTTGGGGTGGTTTGTTGCACCGGCCCCACCGCGGGAGAATTGACCACCGGCGGGAGCAGTGAGGCACGGCCCCCCACGGCGGTTCGGCAATGAACAACGTTGATGGTAATGAC
>JBCDLN010000079.1:0-13939 GCA_038745295.1 Pseudomonadota bacterium
CATCAGGCCCACCGCGGGCTTCTGACGGTGTCGGCTCCGGAGGAACGTCGCTGTTTGGTGTCCCACCAAAGGAACATGGGAAGGGTTCTTTGGCGGCACCTCTGAGTCTTGGCGGCGCTTTGAGTGAACAACCTTCAAAGCTTCTACACCTAGAGCACGATCCGCTCAGTTTGTTTCAAGCTGAGCGGTTGAAAACGTCCTCGCCGCTGAAAGATCGCGCATGTTTTCCTCGCTCGATCTGATCCAGATCGAGGAAGACATGCGCTAGTTTGGATGCTTCGCGTGCGTCGCGCGGCGGTGTGATGGGTTTATGGGCCGTACCGATGCCGTTGTTTGAAGGGGCGGAAGCGCGCTGGCGATAACGGCCGTGGTCGTGCCCAGCTCGCAGGATGCCCGGCAGCTCGGCAAACTTTGATGCGAACGCGCTGCCGTGGGCCAAAGATCCGATTGTCGCGGTCAAACGCTCTTGATGTGCCTCAACAATCCAGCGGTGGAGGCGTCAAGATCAGCATCCCCTGTGCCGGTCACTGCCGGGAGCAGCGCATTGCAAAGCTCTTTGCCAAGCTCAACGCCCCACTGGTCAAACGAGTTGATGTTCCAAAGCACGCCTTGGACAAACACCTTCAACTCATAAAAGGCGAGGATCTTGCCCAAAGTGAACGGGTCGAGCCGCTTATAGGCAAAGGTGCTGGAGGGGCGGTTTCCGGAAAATACTCTGTGGGGGCCGATGGCGTCCGCCTCGTCTTGAGACCCGCCCTTGGCCAGTAGCTGCGCCTTCGCCTCCTCCAGCGTGCGCCCGCGCATCAACGCTTGGGACTGAGCAAGGCAGTTGGCAATTAGCTTGGTGTGATGATCTGAAAGCTCTTCTTGGGGGTGGGCGGCCACCAAGAAATCGCACGGGATCACATCCGTCCCCTGGTGGATCAGCTGGTAGAACGCATGTTGGCCGTTGGTGCCGGGCTCGCCGAAAACAATGGGGCCCGTGCGAGCGGACACAGCCCGCCCATCGCGCTGAACGCCTTTGCCGTTTGATTCCATGTCCACCTGCTGGAGGTGGGCGGCAAACTCACTCAGACGTTGGTCGTAGGGCAAGATCGCATGGCAGCGATAGTCGTAAAAGGTGCGGTACCAGTCGCCCAAGAGCCCCATGATCACCGGGATGTTTTGGTCCAGAGGGCGCTCTCTAAAATGGCTGTCCGCCGATGCCCCGCCCGACAAGAACGCTTTAAAGTGTGCGCTCCCCACGGCAAGGGCCACTGAAAGCCCGATGGCCGACCACACTGAGTAGCGCCCGCCAACCCAATCCCAAAACCCAAAGGCGCGGTCCGAAGCGATACCGAAGGCTGCGATTTTTTCAGCTGCCGTCGAAATCGCCGCAAAGTGTGCGCCAACGGCAGCCTCACCGTTCCCTTTCACAATCCAATCGCGCGCAGAGGCGGCATTGGTCATGGTTTCTTGGGTCGTGAATGTCTTGGAGGCAATGAGGAAGAGCGTAGTCGCCGGGTTCAGCGTCGCCAAGGTATCAGAAAGGTCAGCCCCATCGACGTTGGCCACAAAATGAACCCTCGGCCCATCCCCGCGGTAGGGCGATAGCGCGCGCACCACCATGCGCGGCCCAAGGTCTGACCCGCCGATCCCAATATTCACCACATCGGTGAACTTTGCCCCGTTCGCCGCCACAACGCGCCCTGAGCGGACATCGTCGGCAAACGCCAAAAACCGGTTGAGCACCGCCATCACATCCGGCGACACATCGTGGCCATTGTCCAAAAACGGACCGGGGCCGCGCAGTGCAGCATGGAGAACGGCGCGATGTTCTGTGGTGTTAATGGGGGCGCCGCTGTACATCTTGTCTCGCCAACCGGCGAGGTCGGCCGCTTGCGCGCGCTTCACAAGGAGCGCGATCGTCTCATCTGTGATGAGGTGTTTGGAAAAATCGAAGAAGATCTCGCCATCTTTAAGGGCAAAGCGGGCAGCACGGTCAGGGTCGGTTTCAAACTCAGAGCGAAGATGGAACCCCCCAAGGCTTTCCTTGTGGGTGCGCAGCGCAGCAATCGGGTCCATGGGAGAGTTCCTTAAGCCGGGGCGAACCGGTTTGTGTACTTATTGGCGCTTTGCAGGTTGGCCCAGAACTGTTCGACGCTGGCTTCCCAGGAAAACGTCATCGCGTAGGAACGGCACAGGTCCTTTTGAATGTCGAGCGCATTGAGCGATGCCTCTTTCAGGTCCCAACTGAGAACGCCGGTGCCTGAATCGCCGATGACATCGATGGGCCCCATTGTGGGAAACGCCGCCACCGGCACACCGCAGGCCAGCGCCTCCATCTGAACGAGCCCCCACGTGTCGGTGAGGCTTGGGAAGACAAAGACATCGGCCGACGTATAATGCGCCGTCAGCTCCCGGCCCGATTTCGCCCCAGTAAAGATGACCGACGGGTACTTCGCCTTGAGCGCCGCAAGGGACGGCCCATCCCCCACCACCACCTTGGACCCTGGAAGATCAAGGTCGAGAAATGCGTTGATGTTCTTCTCCACCGACACCCGGCCCACGTACAAAAATACCGGTTTTGGCAAGTCTGGCAGGGCGGGAGGGACGTCGGGGTTGAAGACATGGGTGTCGACACCGCGCACCCAGCGCACCAGCCGGCGAAAGCCGCGGCCAGCCAGCTCATGCTCCAGGGTTGCGTTGGAAACCATGCAGCCAACACCGCCATTATGGAAGCGCCGCACCATGGCGTAACTCCAAGACAGCGGCACAGGAAACCGCGCTTTAATGTATTCTGGAAAGCGTGTGTGGTAGCTCGTTGTGTAGTTGATGCCGTTTTTGCGGCACCAGGAGCGCGCCATCATGCCGAGCGGGCCTTCTGTGGCGATGTGCACATAGTCGGGCTCGGCAGCATCAATGGCTTTATGGATGGTGCGCGGCAACGCCACCGTCAGCCGAATCTCTGGGTAGGTGGGCATTGGGACGGTGCGGTAGGGCTCAGGCGTAATCATCGTCACGCTCACGCCCAGCTTTTCCAGCTCAACCCGGGTGGTATCAAGGGTCCGCACGACGCCGTTGACCTGCGGGTGCCAGGCGTCTGAAATCATGGCAAGTTTGGTCATGCGGCGTGTGCAGGGCTCTGGCTGATGGCGGTGGTGGGTTCACGGTGGGACAGTTTCGTCCACTTGATGAGGATGAATTCGCCGTCGTCCGTCTCGCCGACAGCCGAGCAGCTTTCCACCCAATCGCCCGTGTTGATGTAGTGGGTGCCGTGGGTGTGATGAATGGCGGGGTGGTGGAT
Source organism: Pseudomonadota bacterium (assembly GCA_038745295.1). Lineage (GTDB taxonomy): Bacteria > Pseudomonadota > Alphaproteobacteria > Rhizobiales > Amorphaceae > Acuticoccus. Next base: position 3,287 of record JBCDLN010000079.1, read on the forward strand.
GTGGCCGCAAATGACCCCGTCCGCACCGCGGCGGTTTGCCTCCGTGGCCAGCGCGTTTTCGAACTGCCCAATGAATGACACAGCGTTCTTCACCTTCAGCTTGGCCCAGGCCGACAGGGACCAGTAGGTGAGGCCAAGTTTCCTGCGCGCCACATTCACCCAGGTATTGGCCGCAAGCGTCGTCACGTAAGCCCAGTCCCCCATGAGGGCGAGCCACTTGGCGTGCCTTACCACCACATCGAACTGGTCGCCATGGATGATGAGATAGCGCCGCCCGTTCGCGGCTTCATGGATACACGAATCGGTCACTTCAACGCCGCCGAAGTGTGTACCCAGATAATTGCGCAAAAACTCGTCATGATTACCGGGAAGATAGATGATCGTTGAACCTTTTCGACCTTTGCGCAGGATTTTCTGCACAACATCGTTGTGTGTTTGGGGCCAATACCACGTTTTCTTCAGCCGCCACCCGTCAATAATGTCCCCGACCAAATATATGGTATCGGCATCGTGATGACGCAAAAAATCAAGAAGCAGCTCAGCCTGGCAGCCGCGCGTGCCAAGATGAACGTCTGATAGGAAGAGCGTCCGAAATCTGCGGACGTTCGCGTCGTCCAAATCCTGCGCTCCCGACATCCCGATAGGCCCGTGTTCATCTACGCCCGTTCGCGCTAGCACACAGTAGTTGGTGATGCACGGGGTGTGAAGAGATGTGGGGTGGTAAGCAACAGATTGCGCGGCGATTTGGGGGCAATTTAGACTGCCGTTGCGCATTGCCCCTCCCGGGTGAGGCGGCACGCTCCAACAGAAAGTCGCGGTGGTGATCAAACGCCTTCTTATTGCAAATCGCGGTGAAATAGCCGTGCGGGTGATTCGCACCGCGCGGCGGATGGGTGTTGAAACAGTCGCGGTCTTTTCAGAGGCCGATCGTGGGGCCATGCATGTGCGCCACGCCGATCACGCGGTGCTCCTTGGCCCGGCCGATGCCAAGCTTTCCTACCTTGATGGCAACCGCGTCATCCAAGCCGCTCGCGACACGCAGGCGGATGCCATCCACCCCGGCTACGGCTTCTTGTCTGAGAACGCAAAGTTCGCCGCCGATTGTGCCCATGAAGGGTTGATCTTCGTGGGCCCGCCCGCTGCTGCCATTGAGGCGATGGGGTCAAAATCGGAGGCCAAAGCGGTGATGGAGCGGGCAGGGGTCCCCATCGTTCCCGGCTACCATGGCGAGATGCAAGACCCTGCCTTCTTGAAGCGCAAAGCCTATGAGATCGGCTACCCTGTGCTCATCAAGGCGGTGTTGGGTGGGGGCGGAAAGGGCATGCGCCGGGTCGATCGCGTCCTCGACTTTGACGAGGCGCTGGCGGCTGCGCGGCGCGAGGCGGCGGCAGCGTTCGGCGATGGCCGCGTCCTTGTGGAAAAGTTCATCCAGCAGCCCCGGCACATCGAAATCCAGGTGTTTGCCGATGGAAAGGGGAGTGCCGTCTCGCTCCATGAGCGTGACTGCTCCGTCCAGCGGCGCCATCAAAAGGTGATGGAGGAGGCGCCGGCACCAGGCATGACACCTCAACTGCGCGCTGCCATGGGCAAAGCTGCCACAAGAGCGGCCCAAGCGGTGGGCTATGTGGGTGCGGGCACGGTGGAGTTTATCGTAAGCGGCGGCGCGCTTGACGAGAACGCATTCTACTTCATGGAGATGAACACCCGTCTACAGGTGGAACACCCTGTGACGGAGCTCGTATCGGGGTTCGACCTTGTGGAGTGGCAGCTGCGTGTGGCGGCCGGTGAAGCGCTTCCCGCTGGCGAGCCGCGCCCACCGCGCGGCCATGCTGTTGAGGTGCGGCTCTATGCGGAAGACCCTGATAACAATTTCTTACCCAGCGCGGGCCGGATCGCGGCCCTTGAGTTTGGCGAGGGGGTGCGGGTGGATGCCGGGGTGGAGCCGGGCGATGAGGTGAGCCCCCACTATGATCCGATGATTGCCAAACTGATTGCCCATGGCGACGACCGGGACACGGCGTTCGAAAAGCTGCGCACCGCACTCAGCCAAACAGTGGCGATCGGTCCGCGCACAAATCTTCCGTTTTTGAGCGCCATTGTCACCCACCCCGAAGTCCTTAGCGGTCAGCACGACACAGGCTTTGTCGATCGCCATCTGGCCGAACTCACCGGCGGTTCGGTGAGCAACGCGGCCGTTGCCGACGCTGCCGCGGCTCTCATTATTCCGGTCCACAGTCAGCGCTCCGCTCGGGCGGGCGGCTATGACGACCCGTTTGATGCCCAAGATGGCTTCAGGCTCTCAGGCGATGGTGGGTTTGATGTGCCGATCATGGTGGATGGGGACTTTCAGCTTGCGCGCCTTGGGGCAGGGGCGCAGGGGCTAAGCGTTGCCCTTGGCGGCGTCGTCGCTGAGCCGGGCCGCACGAAGCTGATCGAGGCTGACGGGGACGTCTTTGCCATTGAGGCGGGTCGGGCCGTGCGGGTGAGCCTCGTTGATCAACTGTCTCGCAGCGCCGACGATGATATGGACACAGGTGCACACGCCCCCATGCACGGCAGGATCGTTGAAATTTATGCGCAAGTGGGTGTGCCGTTTGCCGCCGGCGACAAGCTCTATGCCATCGAAGCGATGAAGATGGAGCACGTGGTGCGGGCGAGCCGGCCTGGCGTGGTGAGGGATGTGTTGGCGCAAGCGGGGGCGCAGGTGGCCGAAGGCGCTGAGGTGGTGGCGCTTGATCATGACACTGCCGGTGAGAAAACCGCCAGTGAGAAAACCACCAGCGAGAAAACCGCGGATTAGAAAACCGCCGACCAGCAAACCACCGATTAGAAATCTGCCGGTCACAAAACTGCCGATCAAGAGCACGCTACGCCATTGGGATCGTTATCGGCCTCAATGGCATGGGCGCGGATAAGCTTCTCGCGTGGCATGGGAGGAGAAGGCGTTGTTCGCCGCTTTAAAAAGCGCCTTAGCGGCGCAACCGGGCGGCGGCATCAAGCGCTTCAAAGCGCGCTAAGAAGCGCTCCTCAGCGTCGAGTGTCGACCAAGGTGTCAGCATGTCCGCCAACCCAGCGTGGTCGATGGCCGGCGCGCCGAAGAGGGCATTGGCTTCATCGCTGGAAAACCCAGCAAGGGCCGTTGCCTCGTGGTGGGCGGCAATGCGGTCGGCGACTTTGGTGAGGCGCGTGCGCTCGCCCGATCGGTCGGCGGGGATGGAAAACCGCAGTTCGATGGCCCGCATCAGCCGCTCTTCGACGTTTCGGTAAGCATCCCCAATGGCGGCTTTGAAGGGCGAGATGAGGTCGCCCACCACATATTCGGGCGCATCGTGGAGGAGCACGGCCAACTGATCGGTTGGGTCGGGCGCAGCGGATAGAGCGTTAAAGATCGCCTCCACCGCTAAGGAGTGTTGCGCAACCGAGTAGGGGTAGGGCCCGATGGTCTGACCGTTCCAACGGGCGACCCGGGCGAGCCCGTGGGCAATGTCGCGGATTTCCACATCAAGGGGCGAGGGGTCCAGAAGGTTGAGCCGCCGGCCCGATAACATCCTCTGCCACGCCCTTGGCGCGGTTGGGCGCTGCCGGGATGGGCGCGTCATGGCGCTCTTTGCCATGGGCTCGCGGGGACCATCGGGCCTCGCGCGGCTAGTCCGTTGCCAGCGAAAAAGGCGCGCCGTCGGGTACGCTCACGTCAAAGCGGACGCCGCCGGCCTCCACATGGCCAGCCACCTTATCGATCCGCAGCACAGCAAGACCGCTACCGCCTCTGCCGCCCCCCATTTGGCCCACCGGCTTGCCGTTGACGGTGAAGGCTTCGCCCGCATCCGGCAGCGGGCCTTCGCCCCTCACCGCGACGGTGCGCCTGCGGGCGGTACCCCTATGGCGCATGCGCGAAACCACTTCTTGGCCCACAAAGCAGCCCTTCTTAAAGTCGACCCCGCCGGTGAGGTCCATGTTTGCATCGTGGGGAAAAGCTTCGCCAAGGCGAATATCGTCGGGCGCATCGGGGACCACAGCAGCAACGCGCGCGGCAAAATAGCGGTCGAGCACGGGCACATTGACCTCACCACTCTCGGCGGGCGCCACAAAGCGCACCCCAAGCGTGGGCGCCCGCGGATCATGGGCCGCGCTTTCGCGCACCTCATCGCCGAAGCCGATCAACACCACCTCATCGGTTTCGCGCACCGTCACGTCCGCTCGCAGTTTATAGAGCGAAAGCCGCCGGACCAGATCCGCCGCCCCTTCTGAGGGGACGTCGAGCACAATCCTGTCCGCCTCGCCAAAAATCATCATGTCGGTGATGATTTTCCCCTGCGGTGTGAGGAGAGCGCCGTAGCGCAAATCACCTGGGGCAAGATCCTCTACGCCTGCGGTCAAAAGACCATCGAGAAAGCGGTGGCGGTCCTCCCCGCCCACAGCAATGACGGTCCGGCCAGGCAACAGGCTCACATCAGGCTGGGCCATATCTGTCACTCCAATTCACCGGCACTGAAGTACCGCACCCGCCCATCTGGCGCGATGCCGACACGAAAGAAGGTGTAGCGGCCAAGGCGTACAACCTCCTCCACGTCGATGGCCGTCAAAATCCTGTAGACTTCCACATAGTGCCGGTCCTCAAGCTCCCCGAGAGGCACCTCTGCGAAATAGGGCCACACGTATGTCGTGGTGGACTTTTGCCCGATCTCAACAAAGCCTGATTCCAACAGCTCTATGAGGATTGCCAGGATCTCGCGCCCCTCAGGATCGCCCGATTGGAGGCGAAGATGATCGACCGCGTCGTCCACATCGCCGTAGTCGGCCACGAGGGGTGGGACCCTTTGGGCGGCGAAGATCGGGCGCAGCGCCTCAATGTCCCCCGAGCGGGCCGCTTGGAGCAAGGCGTTGCGGGCGGCGACAACGGCATCGGGAAGCCCGTCGGTGCTGTAGCGCACGTCGCGCAAGTGCGCTCGGACAGGGGCTGGCACAGACGTTGCGTCTTGGGGGCCGGAATGATCGTCAACCCCGTCATCACCCATCCCCTCTTCACCCATGTCGAGCCCGTCCAGATCCTCGGTCAGGCCATCGGAGATGCTATCGTTGCCGCTGGCGAATGGGAGCGGGATGGCAGGATCGCCGGTGGCGCGGCCGATGCCCCCAAGGGGCCCGTCATCAGGCACATACGCAAAAGCGGCGGGCGGGTGCATGGCGGCGGGGGGAAGGGCAACGATCCCAGCCGGCAAGGCGCAGGCAAGGAGCGTTCTGAGCGTGTGAGACCCGATGGCCCGCTGAGGGCGCCCATCGCTCAACTGTGTTTGGCGGTGCACCAAACGATAGGGCACGTTATGCCTCCCGTGAGCATCCCAGCCAAAAGTCACCCAACTTGACGCGAGGATTGTGGTTGTGACGCCGCTCGCCTTCATTGCGCTTGGGTTCCTTGGTGGGATCTTTGTGGCGGCGCCGGTGGGCCCGGTCAACATCCTCATCATGCAGCGTGCGCTGCGGTACGGGTTTTTGTCAGGCCTTGGCGCGGGTGTGGGCGCAGCGCTCGCCGATGTGGTGTTTGCCAGCATCGCCGCGTTCGGCGTGTCGACCGTCAACGCCTTTATCGAGGGTCACAGCCAGCTTATTCAGCTTGCCGGCGGGTTGATGGTGAGCGCCATTGGCGCGCGCATCCTGTGGCGCCATCGGGGTCTGGGCGATCCTATGGCCGTGGACACAAAACGCAGGAGCGCCGCCCAAATCGCCGTCGCCACATTTTTGCTCACCATCACCAATCCCGCCACCATTTTCGGCTTTGTCGCCTACTTCGGCGCGTTGGGCGCTTGGGGTCCGTCCAAGGGTGATGTGGTGGGGACGGCCCAGCTTGTTCTGGGGGTGGCCATCGGCACGCTCAGCTGGTGGTGTGGTCTCTCCACCGTAGTGACGCGGCTGCGAATCCACCTCAACGACAGCATCATCGGCAAGCTCAACCTGGTGGCGGGGGCGCTCCTCATCGGCTTTGGCGCGTTGATCTTGGGGCGCTTGTCCGTCACATACTTCAACGTGATTTGATCGGACGGGGAGGGCAGGGCCATGTGCGGACGCTATCAACTCACCCTGCCGCTGGAGGCGCTGAGCGACCTGTTTCAGGTGGACAACGACGCCGAAGCCTACCCGCCTCGCTATAATATTGCCCCCACCCAGCCCATCCACGTGGTCCGTGCGGCCACCGGCAGCGGGCGCGCGCTCACCCTCATGCGCTGGGGCCTCATCCCTTCGTTCGTCAAAGACCCCAAAGATTTTCCGCTTCTCATCAATGCCCGTTCCGAAACGGCGGCCGAAAAGCCCGCCTTCCGCAACGCGGTGCGGCGGCGTCGCGCGCTCATCCCGGCCACAGGCTTTTACGAGTGGCGCCGGGAGGGGAAGGTGAAACAGCCCTTTTTCTTTGCGCCTCAGCGGCCCATCGCCTTTGCCGGCATCTGGGAGACCTGGTGTGGGCCCAACGGCGAAGAGATGGAGACGGCCGCCATCCTAACGGCCGCCGCAGAGGGCGTGCCAGCTGAGTATCACGACAGGATGCCGCTCACCGTGCCGGAAAGCGCCTTTTCGGATTGGCTCGACCCGCACAACGAAAACGGCCACGAGGCGCTATCCCTCACGCAGAAGGACCTTTTTGAGGTGCGCCCTGTCTCGCGCCGGCTTTCCAATGCCCGAAACGAAGGCGAGGGTTTGATGCTGCCTGACCCCGAGCCGCCACAGGATGCAGCCCCACACGATAGCCGGGCAGCGCCGCCCAAAAAGCCCAAACGAAAAACACCGCCGGATGATGATGCCCCACGTCTCATCTGACGATGTGCCTCGTCTGACCTAACGGGGTCGGCTGCAATAAAAAACACCGCCGGACGATGATGCGCCACTTCCTATCTGACGATGCGCCTCGTCTGACGTGACGGGGTCGGCCGCCGCCGCTTCAAGAAGGTGGCAGGACACGTCCAGGGTTCATGATGCCGTCAGGGTCGAGCGTGGTCTTGATGGCGCGCATCATTTGAAGCTCCACGGGGCTGCGCACCTGCGGCACCAACTTGGCCTTGAGCCGCCCCACCCCGTGCTCTGCTGCAATGGATCCGCCGAAGGCACGCACCACTTTATGAACGGCATCGTTCATCTCATCCCACCGGCTGATGAACTCAGCCTTATCGGCGCCAACGGGCTGGCTGATGTTGAAGTGGATATTGCCATCGCCAAGGTGGCCGAACGGCACGGGCCGGCACTCCGGCACCACGGACTTTGCTGCCACAATGCCTTGGTCGATGAAGTCTGGCACCGCTGCCACCGGCACAGACACGTCGTGCTTAATGGATCCACCCTCGTGGCTTTGCACCTCGGACATCAGCTCGCGCAGCCGCCAGAAGGAGGCCGCCTCGTTGAGGGATTGGGAGACGACGGCGTCCCGCGCCGTCCCCGCCTCGTAAGCGGCCATCAGAACCGCTTCCAGAGGCTCACGCATGGGTCTGTCGGGGGAAAAGGTGCTCGCCTCGATCAGCACCACCCAGGGCGGCACCTCATCAAACGGGCTGCGGGTTTGAGGGCCGTGGCGCAAGACAAACTCGATGCCAATTTTGGGAATGAGCTCAAACGCTGTGATGGCTTCGCCCAGCGTCTTTTGGACCATTGCCAAAAGCGTGAGCGCATCTTTGGGTGACGCGACGCCCACAAGGGCCACGTCCTGTGCGGCCGGTTTAGGTCGCAGCTTGAGCACCGCGCGCGTGACAATGCCGAGCGTCCCCTCAGCGCCGATAAAAAGATGCTTCAAATCGTAACCGGTGTTGTCTTTGCGTAAGGCTCGCAAACCGTCCCACACCGCGCCGGACGCCAGCACCACCTCAAGGCCTAAGACCTGCTCGCGCATGTTGCCGTAGGCAAGCACGCCGGTCCCGCCGGCGTTGGTGGAAATGAGCCCGCCGATGCGCGCCGACCCCTCCGAGGCTAGCGAGAGGGGGAAGAGCCTGTCCACCTCATCGGCGGCGCGTTGCACGTCGGCCAAGATGGTGCCGGCGCCGCAGACTAACGTGTTACCGGCGGGGTCGACGCTTTCAATGGCGGTCAATCGGTCGGTGCTCAGCAGCAATTCCTGGCCGCTTTCGACGGGCATTTGCCCGCCCACAAGCCCGGTGTTACCCGCCTGGGGCACGATTGCCACCTTGTGCTGCGTGGCAAGGCGCACCGCCGCTGCCACCCCTTCGGTATCGGGCGGGCGCACCACAAACGGCGTCACCCCCCGGTAAAGATCACGCCATTCTTTGAGGTAGGGCGCCATATCATCGGGGCTCTCCACAACGGCAGATTGGCCCAATGTGGTGCGGAAGGTCTCAAGGAGGGTGCTGGGATCGGATGCCATGGGGGGACTTTCATTGAGCGACATTGGGCGGCTCCGGCTTGCGGGGGACAATGGCGATGGCTATGACACATCCCCATCATAAGAGCGCTGCGGCGCCGTCGTCCCAAAAGGTTATGAATTATGAGTGGCTCCGGCATTCTCGCGGGCAAACGCGGTCTGATCCTCGGAGTTGCCAACAACCGCTCCATAGCATGGGGGATTGCCAAAACCGCCCATGAGCAAGGGGCGCAATTGGCGCTGACGTATCAGGGCGATGCCTTGCGCAAGCGGGTGGAGCCGCTGGCCACATCGCTCGGCGCCATTGTGGCAGGCCATTGCGATGTTACCGAAGCAGCCTCGCTCGATGAGGTGTTTGCCACCATCAAACGCGAGTGGGGCGGGCTCGACTTTGTGGTCCACGCCGTTGCCTTTTCTGACAAAAACGAGCTGACAGGCCGTTTCATCGAAACCTCTGAAGACAACTTCACCCGCTCCCTCCAGATCTCCTGCTATTCGTTTGTGGACATTGCCCGGCGGGCCGAACCGTTGATGAGCGAGGGCGGCTCGCTCCTGACACTCACCTATTATGGCGCCGAAAAGGTAATGCCCCACTACAACGTCATGGGCGTTGCCAAAGCGGCGCTTGAGGCGTCGGTGCGCTATCTCGCCGCGGATTTGGGCCCCTCCGGGATCAGGGTGAATGCGCTATCGGCCGGCCCCATCAAAACCCTTGCTGCCTCTGGCATCGGCGATTTCCGCTATATTTTGAAGTGGAACGAGTACAACGCCCCGCTGCGCCGCACTGTTGGCATCGACGAGGTGGGGGGCGCTGCTGCCTACCTCCTGTCGCCGCTGGGTGCTGCGGTGACCGGAGAGGTCCACCACGTTGATTGCGGTTACCATGTGGTGGGGATGAAGGCTGTTGACGCGCCCGACATCGCCAAGGTCGTCAACGCAGATCAAGACGGCGCTTGATGCTTGCCGACGGTGTGCGGCTGATCCACGTTCGCCACGGCGAAACCGATTGGAACGCTGAAGGGCGCCTCCAAGGTCAGCTTGACATTCAGATGAATTCCCACGGCCGCGAGCAGGCCACCCACAATGGCCGCAAAATGGCCGCCCGCCTGCGCGACGAAGGCGTTGATCCTGCAACGCTGCGCTTTGTCTCTTCCCCGCTGGGCCGATCCAGCCAGACCATGAGCCTGATCCGCGCCGAACTCGGCCTTGATGGCGAATTCGCCCGCGATGATCGGCTGATGGAGCTCACGTTCGGCGAGTGGTCCGGCCACACCTATGAGGAGCTCAAACAGAGCGGCTCGCGGGATCTCGTCAAAGCCCGTAAGCGCGACAAGTGGGGCTTTAGGCCGCCGGGGGGTGAGACCTATGGCGAGCTTGCCATCAGGATAGCGGCATGGCTTGAGAGCGTGACGTCGGACACCGTGGTGACATCGCATGGCGGGGTCTTGCGTGTCCTCTTCGGTCATCTTTGCGGCACGCCGTGGCATCAGGTGCCAGGATTGCCGGCCCCGCAGGATCGGTTTGCGATCTTTAGCGGCGGCTCAGTCGAGTTTGTCTAGCCATGTCGCACAACACCTTCGGCCACTTGTTTCGCCTCACCACCTTCGGTGAAAGCCACGGGCCGATGATTGGCGGGATCATTGATGGCTGCCCGCCGGGCGTTCGCCTGTCGCAGGAGGCGATCAAGTCCCACATGGACCGGCGCCGGCCTGGCCAATCGCGCCACACCACGCAGCGGCGCGAGCCCGATGCGGTGCGCCTTGTCTCAGGGGTGATGGACGATGGCGATGGGCTCGTGACCACCGGCACACCCATCACGGTGGTGATCGACAACGTTGACCAGCGCTCCAAGGACTACTCCAAGATTGCCGATCGCTACCGCCCCGGCCATGCCGACTATACTTACGACACCAAGTATGGCTTGAGGGACTACCGTGGCGGCGGACGCTCATCGGCAAGGGAGACGGCGGTGCGCGTGGCAGCCGGTGCCATTGCCCGCGCGGTGATCCCGGACGTCACCATTCGTGCTGCGCTCATTGAAATGGGTGGCGACCGGGCAAACGCTCGCGATTATGAGATTGTGGACGACAACGCCTTCTTCAGTCCCGACAAGGATGCCGCTGAACGGTGGGCGCAGAAGCTCGACGCAGCGCGCAAAGCCGGCTCGTCGCCGGGCGCCATTGTCGAAGTGGAGGCGACAGGGGTGCCAGCAAAGCAGGTTGTACATCACCAGCGCGCTTTCGCGAGAGACGACGGAAAAGACGCCTTTCGCCACCATCGTGCCTGCCCGAAAGGCGTAG
>JBCDLN010000080.1:0-13924 GCA_038745295.1 Pseudomonadota bacterium
CAGACGACGCGACCGTCGATCGCTCATGGCCCTCACGGGGCCGGCATATTTCTGGCTGGCGGCGACGGTGTTCTTGCCGCTTGCCGCGATGGTCTATTTTTCGTTCCTGACTGAGGCGCCGCTGGCAGGAAAAGTGGGCGTCTTCACGCTGGAGAACTACCGCGCCATTTGGGAGAAAGAGTTTTATGGGACGCTCCTGTGGCGCTCCCTCGGGCTCGGCTTCCATGTAACGGTGCTGTGCGTTCTCATCGGCTTTCCAGCAGCACTGATCCTCGCCAAAGCCGTGAAGGGGCGCTGGCAAGCGGCGCTCCTCATCCTCGTCATCTTGCCGTTTTGGTCCAATGCTTTGGTGCGCATCTTTTCGTGGGCGATGGTCTTGCGCGGCAACGGCGTGCTCGAAACGGCCGTTGGATGGGTGGCGGATGTGGGCCCGCTCAACCTCATGTTTTCGTATACGGCCGTCGTCATCGGCCTCACCCACTCCTACCTGCCCTACACCATCCTCACCGCCTACGTGTCGCTCTCCGTCATTGATGATGACCTTATCGAGGCGGCCCGCTCGCTGGGTGCCAGCTGGTTCACCATCTTGCGGCGCATCCTCATCCCGATGGCGATGCCGGGAATTGTTGCCGGGGCGGTGCTGGTCTTCGTGCCTGTCATCGGCTCCTTCATGGAGCCGCGCATCCTGGGGGGGCGGGAGGGCACCTTCATCGGTACCGTCATCGAGGATCAGTTTGTGGCGGTCTTCAACTGGCCGCTTGGCGCAGCGCTCTCGTTTGTGATGCTGGGATGCGTTCTCATCATCTTTGCACTGTTTGGCCCTGTGCTCAGGCGGGTGGCCTAATGCTGAAGCGTTTGGGTCAGTTTTACATTGGTGCTCTCCTTGTTTTTCTTTATGCGCCCATCGTCGTGATGGCGGTGTTTTCGTTCAATGCCTCACAGTTTTACGTGCTGCCCGTGGAGTGGAGCAGCACGTGGTATACTGCGCTTTGGCAAAACGAGCGGCTCATTGATGCCAGCATCAACTCCCTCCTCGTGGCGCTGATCACAACGGTGATTGCCGGCACCTTGGGGACGCTCGCAGCCATCGGCCTCCACCGCCATAACTTCCGCGGCAAAGCTGTGCTCCAGGCGCTGTTGCTCCCGCCCATTGCGATCCCATGGCTGATCACGGGGACGGCAATGCTTGTCTTCTTCTTTTGGTCCGGCATTGGCCGCGGGCTCCACGCCATGGTGCTGGGCCATGTGGCGCTGGCGCTTCCCTACGTGGTGATTGTGGTGTCGGCCCGGCTGCGCGGCTTTAACCCCGAGCTGGAAGAGGCGGCGCGCACGTTGGGGGCGAGCCCCTTTCAGATCCTGCGCCGGGTCACGCTGCCTTATCTTGCCCCTGCCATTGTGGCCGCCGCCCTGTTTGCGTTTGCGGTGAGCTTTGACCAGTTTGTGATTTCTTACTTCCTGGCCGTGCCCGGTGTATCGACCTTGCCGGTGGAGATCTACAGCGCCATCCGCAAAGGATTTACGCCCGAAATCAACGCCATCTCCACCATCGTCATTGTCCTATCGATGACGCTGCTTCTCCTTTCAACGCTCCTCATTCGGCCGGATAAGCGCTGATGGCTGAAGTGGTCGCGCAAAGCGTTGAGCGGCGCTTCGGTGCGGTGACGGCGCTGGGCGGTGTCTCGATGCACTTTGCTGATGGCGGGTTCCACGCCCTCCTCGGCCCATCAGGCAGCGGGAAGACGACGCTCCTGCGCATCATTGCAGGGCTCGATACCGCCGACGGCGGCACCATCCACATTGCCGGCGAACGGGTCGATACTTTGCCCCCTGGCCGGCGCGGGATCGGCATGATGTTTCAATCCTATGCGCTCTTTCCCAATATGAGCGTGGCGGACAATATCGGCTTTGGTCTTTCGGTCCGTGGCACGGCGCGCCGGGACCTGAGACAGCGGGTGGGCGAGGTGCTGGAGCTGGTGGGTCTTGCCGGTATGGAACGGCGGCGCCCGCACCAAATGTCGGGCGGGCAGCGCCAGCGGGTGGCGCTGGCAAGAGCCATTGTCATCCGCCCGCGCGTCCTTCTTCTGGATGAGCCCTTAAGCGCGCTCGACAAAGCCCTGCGCACGCGAATGCAGGAAGAGCTGAAGCGCATCCAACGCCAGGTGGGCATCACCACCATTTTCGTCACCCACGACCAGGAAGAAGCCCTCACCCTCGCCGACCATGTGGGCGTCCTGCGCGATGGCTTGCTTAGCCAAGAAGGGTCACCTCGGCAGATGTATGAGCGGCCCAAGAGCGCCTTCGTCGCCACATTCTTGGGCGAAGCCAATCTTTGGGAAGGCGTGTCGGAAGCGAGCGGCATCCGGTTGATGGATGGGGCGCTCATCGCCACCGATGATCCTCTGCCACCTGCCGGCGAAGCGGTGAGCGTTGCCGTCCGCCCAGAGCGGATCCGGTTTGCCTCCCTTGAAACGCCCGATGCTTTGCGCGGACGGGTGACCGACACCATCTATGCCGGGAGCCGCAGCACCGTCCTGGTGGAGACCGCGCAAGGCACCGTGCGGGTCCTCTCGCCGATGGATGGGGATGGCGCCAAGGTAGGCGAACCGGTTGCCCTCACCGTTGACCCCCGCCACGCAGTTGTGGTCACCCCATGAGCCTGCCGCACGGACCGCTGCGCGGCGCGCACCTCATCGTGGTCGACATGCAGCGCCTCTTTGTGGACCCTGGCGGGCCGTGGCATTGCCCTGACGCCGATGCCATTATCCCCCCCATCGCCGCGCTGATGGCTGCCAGCGAACACACAGTATTCACAAGGTTTATCACCCCCACTGCGCCAGAAGACGCGGTGGGCGCGTGGCAGCATTACTATCACCGCTGGCGGGACGTCTTGGCACCTGCCCTGCCGGCCGGCGCAACGGATGTCGTGCGCGCGCTGGAAGCGCCAGAGGCCCAATACGTCGACAAAACCACCTACGGCGCCTTTGAAGCGCCCGCGTTTGAGGCGGCCGTACCGCCCCACGCGCCCCTTGTGGTGTGCGGGGTGGAGACTGATGTTTGTGTGCTCGCCACCGTCTTCAGCGCGGTCGATCGCGGTCACCGCGTGGTTGTCGCGGCCGATGCGGTCGCAAGCAGCGACCGGGACGGGCACGACGCCGCGCTCCTCATCATGGCCCGCCGGTTCGACCCGCAAATTGAACTTGCTCCCACCGCAGATATCCTCGCCGCAATGGCCCATTGATGGAGGGTTGGGGCAGATCAGGTTGGGGGACGTGGAGCGCTGAGCGCCCCCTGGAACTCATCCACCCTAACGGCGCGGTGGTGACCCCGCTCCTTTATGCCGACCGGATGGGGCGGGCGAGCCTCATTCCCATGTCCTCACAGGTGGCTCTCGGCGAACGGCCCCTTGATGGGAAGAGCGCGACCGCCCGCACCACCCACGGCGGCACAACGCTCTTGTGGCATCTCACCTTCCACAAGGCGCGTATGGGAATTGGGTTCAAGGTCGAAGAATTTGGCGAATGGGGGCTGCGGTACTGGGTGGCGTTCTGCCTCTCCGGCGACCAGTGGCTGAGGGCCAGTCCCTCCACCTTCACCAGCACCAGTGCTGGAATGCGCGTGTGCACCGCTGCTGCGCCGCTGTTGGTGAGTGCACACGACACGCCCGAAGCCGTCGCCGAAGAGTTCGAGCGCGAGGGGTACTTTTACCTCGCCTCCCGCGCCGAGGCAGGGCGGTGCCTGGCGCTGAGGTTCAACCTGGAAGAAACGCCAACACTGTCACTCACCGCAGCGCCTGAAGCCCAAAACGCGCCCGAAGCCCAAAACGCGCCGGGGCCCTCCCCGCCACGCCACAGGCCAAAGCCGCCCCTCGCCCGTCCCATCGATGCCCCTGGTGCACCGCTCCAAGCTGTCCATGACGTGATGGCGTGGAACCACGTGTTCGACCTGATCAACCAGCGACCCTATACTGTCCTCACCCGCGCTTGGAACAGCCGCAAGTTCGGCGGCTTCGGCGTATGGATGAACGACATCATCTACAATGCCCACCTGTGGGGTCTGTTCGACGCCGCCAAAGCCAAGCAAAACCTTGAAGCAGTCTTCGCCTTCCAGACCGAGGCGGGCAACTTTCCGTGTCTGGTGACCGGCCGCGATGCCTGGGTCGACCGCTCCCAGCCCCCCATTGTTTCATTCGTAGTGGCCGGTTTGGAGGCGCGGCACCCTGGTGCAGGATTTGTGCGCGATGGGTTTGCCGCGCTCCTTCGCAATCATGACTGGTGGTGGGAACACCGCGTGCCGGACGACCTCCCCCTGGTGGTCTATGGTACAACACCTGGCGTCGGCAGCGGCCTTTATGCCGGGACCAAGCTCGGCGCAAAGAACGAATCGTCCATGGATAACATGGCCGTCCACGACCCTGCCCCCTTTGATGCAGAGCGCGGCCTGCTCCTCTCTTACGATGTGGGCCTCAACGCGCTTCTAGCCCTTGACGGTGAATGCCTGGCGACCATGGCTGAGACGCTCGGCGAAACGGCCACCGCCGCGCGCTTGCGCGCCCGCTCATCGGCGCAAAAAGCTGCCATCCAAACCCATTTGTGGGACGAAGAACGGGGCATCTTCGCCAACCGCCTCGTCAGCGGCGCCTTTGTGGAGCCCCTGGCGCCGACATCATTTTATCCCATGGTCGCCGGCGCCACCTCACCCGAACAGGTGGACGCGCTCCTGGCCGGCTGGCTCGACGCGCCCCACCATTTCGGCGGCGCGCCGGGGCTCCCCTCGAGCGCACGCCACCAGCCCGCCTATGGCGACAACGTCTACTGGCGCGGCCGCATATGGGCGCCCCACAATTTTTGGACCATCCAGGGGCTGCGGCGGATGGGCCGCCACACCCGCGCCGACCAATTGGCTGACATGGGCTGGTCACTGTTCGCCTCCGGCTGGGCCCATCGGCAGTGCGGCGAAAACTATCATGCTGAGACCGGCGCCATCACCGACCAGCCGGACACCGACCCGTTCTATGCCTGGGGGGCGCTTTTGCCGGCCTTAAAGGTGGCCGCTCAGGTGGACGTCACCCCGTGGGACGGGCTTCGCCTTGCCGCCCCAATGGCTGAGCCGGTGGGCCCCATTGCCACGTCCCTTGGTCCCCTTCATATGGAGGGGCCGGCCCTGAACGTCACATGGCAAGGTGGCGCCTTTTCAACATCGGCGAGCGCCATAACCCATTTGCAGCCTTTGCCTGGTGGGGTGGCCTTCACACTGCCACCAGGTGAAGCGTCATGGCTCGCGCCGCCCGATGACACCACCGTCACAGTTGATGGAATGCGGCGCGATGGTTTGCACGGCCGCATTCCTCTTAGCGCGCGAACGGCACCGACGCGGGTGGAGATCATCCGCCGCCAAGGCTAGAGCACAATCCGCTCAGTTTGAATCAAACTGAGCGGATGGCGTGCTCGCCCCTGAAGAGCGCGCATGTTTTCCTCGCTCGATCTGACCCAGATCGAGCCAGACATGCGCTAACACGGCGCTCAGCCGGAGGCACGGACACGCGTTCGCCTGCCCGCGCCGCTGGCGCGATTGTTAAAGGAGCATCTCGGCTTCCGTTTGGTCTGCCACAAAGCGCACCGCCGCTTCGATATCGGTGGCAGAGAGGCCGCCAGACGTCTCAATCAAGACAATGTTCTCAGCGAGCCCGCTCTTGTCTTCAACGGCATTCAGTAAAAAGCCGCCTGTGACTGCGGTAATCGCCAGCGATGCTTCGTCATAACCTTCAAGTGCGATGAGATCGCCTTCACCCACATCAAGGTCTTTGATGACGTCGACCTGGTTGGGGTCATTGCCCCCTTCCGTCGCGGCGCGCAAGAAAAAGACGTCCGCCGCACCGCCCCCGGTCAACTCATCATCACCGCGCTCGCCGGACAGAAAGTCTTCACCTCTTTTACCAAACAGCTTGTCGTCCTGTCCGCCGCCAAAGAGACTGTCGTCATCTTCACCGCCGATCAGCCTATCCTTGCCTTTGTCACCAAAGAGAACGTCGTTGCCGCTTGCCCCGTCGATCTTATCTCTGCCGTTGCCACCGGCGACGGTATCGTCCCCGCTGAGGGCATCGAAGTCGTCATTGTCCGAACCACCGATGACATTGTCATCTCCGGCGGTGAAGAGCCCAATTGGGAAATTAAACTTTTGGACATAGTATTCGGTTGTATTTGTATTGTCTGCTTCCTGCCAGAACATGGTGACTTGACCATCTTCTGTCGCCACCACTTCGGGTTTGTTATTGCCAAATCGGTTGCTCGGATCAGATCGACCAGCTTCGAATTGATCGCCAAGCAACGCGCCGTCACTATCATAGCGCTGGATGTAGTGGACTTTGTTACTCCCCTCGACCTCCGACCAGGCAACGATGAAGGTATTGTCAGAAAAGGCTGCCAGATTATAGGTCCCATTCGGGCCACTCTCTAAAACAACGGTCTCGGGCGTGCGCTCTGATAGATCGGAGTTGAGGATTTGGAGGGTCAGATCGTTGCTTGTCCCAATACGAGGGATGACAAATCCACCATCTGATAGCTTGATGATCTCATGGTCGCCGTTGACCTGTTTGCCAAGGTCGACACGCGGGCCTTGAGGTTGCCCCGCAGCATCATAAAGCCGAGCAAAGCCTGTGGTGGACACAGAGCCCGGCACGCTCAGCGAACCTGTCGATTCTGACCAGACTGCCAAAAAGCCCCCATCGTGGGTGGCTGCAAGCCTCAACTGCCCGGCGGACGGCCCTCCTTCCTCAACGGTGATGTTGGCCACATTGTTACCGGCCTGATCGAAAATGGTCACGTACTCATCATAGTTGTTGAAGAACGGACCAGGCGTTTCAGCGTCATCCTGAAGAACGCTCGTAACGATCGCAATATTTCCGTTCGAGAGCACCTCAACATCAAGACTTTCACTCGTAAGGGGCCGGTCACTAAAGGGGAACGTGGAGAAGTCGTCATAGTCGTTGGTGCCGGTCACACGGGACACACCCGAGGTCTCGACCCCGTTGTCATTGAAAAATTGGACCAGCACCTGCTGCCGTTCAGGCCCCTCAAAGAGCTCATTTGTCCATATCGCCGCAAACCCACCATCAGGCAGGGCGACGACACTTGCCGGAATTCCGTCAGCATCTGGCGCTGATGCTGGGAATATTTCTTTGCGGGTGATGAGATCCCCCGTCGGCGACAACACTGTAATGATGTATTCCCTGTCAGAGAACGATCCACCTGGGTAGACCAGGCTGCTGACAACCACGTTGCCGTTGCTGAGCGTTGCAAGGTGTTCTTCACTGAACTGAGGTGCTCTTGCATTCGTCTCAACGAGGACCGGTCCGGCTTCCCAACCGGCGGCGGGGACGGGATTGGGTAGAGTCATATTCGTATTTCCCTCTTAATGCTTTCAATTCGTTATGCTTCAGCAGCCTAAGACTTGGCCTAAAGACGTATTCATATGCGGATACAGCTTCAGATATATTCCTGCTGCTGAGCCCTCAACGGCGATGCTTGCTGAAACACCTTGAGGCTCAACGTCCCATCGCATGGACGTGATTGCCCGATGGGCGTTAGCGCGACATCACCCATTTGGGCTATGCGACCGCAAATCGCTCGGTCTATCATGGACTTCGGTTCTCGTTTGGATCGCCGGTGATGCAGCAAGACCTCGATGTGACGCTCAAGATCTATGATGCTGTGGCTGACCCAGCCAACTGGGAGCCTGTGCTTGATGATATTGTGGAGCGCACGAAGGCCCACGGCTCGATCATCTTTGAGTGGCTGGGCGAGGGTGGGACGAAGCAACTCACCGCCCCGATGCACTCAGGGCGTTATCGCGCCGATCTGATGGCCCTTTATCTGAGGCGTTACGCTCACTTTGAAGAACGAGATCAAACCGTGGTCCGTCGCCACACAAAGGACCACGACGATGTGGAGCTTCTGGATGACTCTCTCATTGCAGCGTCATCAGAAGATTTGCATGCATGCGACCACGTGAAGATTTTGAAGCGGATTGGGATCTTTCATCGTGCGGCCGGTGTGATGAATAAAGACAACCGCTTCATCTCGCTCTTTTCTTTGCAGCTTGCCGCAGATCGCCCGCCCCTCAGTGCACAAGAGCGCGCATTTCTGGCGCCGCAGCTGCCACACCTTGCCAAAGCGCTCGATTTGTCGATCCCGCTGAGGCAACTTCACGAGCGATATAAGGTCGTGCTGGCGGCTATGGACCGGCTCACCTTGGGGCTGTGTGTCCTTGATGGGCGTGGGATGGTGGTGGCGCGAAACGAAGAGTTTTGTCGCCAGCAAGATGCATATCGTTGTTTTCGTGTCAGTGCTGACGGGCGGTTAAGCCTTGGTTCCCCCGAAGCTGACGGACGCCTCGCCAGACTGATGGCGGGCGCCGGTCACCACGGTCAGTACGGCGCACGCCCCCGTAAAGAGTGTGTTTTGAAAAGTGCGCACGATGGGCTTTGCGTTGAGGTTTCGCCGCTCTCCCAATCGGCTGAGATGGGCAGTCATGCGTTTGACGGTTACTTGATTTGTTCCACCGATACCAGCATGCCCATAGAGTGTGACACGGCCCATGTCGGCTCTGCCTTTGGCCTCACTAGGGCGGAGACGGCTCTGATCGACCCTATTTCGCAAGGCCTCACCAATCCAGAGATTGCCGATCGCCGCGAACGGTCCGTTGCCACCATCAACGCGCAAATCAAGTCCATCTTGGCAAAGTCTGGCTGCGCCAATCGCACCCAATTCGTCCGCGCCATGATGCGTTTCGGCACCAAATTCCTACGTTCTGAGTCCACTTAAAGGAGAGATATGATGGCCTATTTGCAAGTTGGATATTTTGTGTTGCTTGTTGCTGTCATTTTCAGCCACGTTGTATTTGCTGGCGTTCAAGCGTTTTTCTGGCCAAGTATAGCCAAACGCCTTTTCGATCTGACCGATCCGAGCGCGGTAGAAAAAACCACTGGCGTGAGCCACAGCTTTGCGTCGTACAATCTGAGCATAGCGATTGGCCTCATAATGAGCACCCGGTTGCAAGCTCCCTTCGATCGTGAGGTGCAGTTCGTGGTCCTTGCCCTCATCGTCTTTACAGCGGTGGTGGGATATTTAGGCACGAAAAGCAAAATTATTCTTTTCTTTCGCCTCGCTCCAGCAGCGCTTGCACTTTTGGCGCTAACGGGGCTGCTTGTCACCGCAGCGTAGCAGAACAATCGCGCCTTGAGGGGCGTCAGCGCCACAAAACCGTGCTCAAGCAACCCGGCGGGCAGTCGCGCCACAAAACCAACTCAAGCAGCCCAAAGGGCGGTAGCGCAACAAAACCCGCTCAAGTAGCCCGAAGGGCGGTAGCGCATCAAACCGCGCTCAAATAGCCCGAAGGGCGGTAGCGCATCAACCCGCGCTCAAGTAGCCCGAAGGGCGGGAGCGCAACAGTCCGCGCTCAAATAGCCCGAAAGGCGGTAGAGCATCAAACCGCGCTCAAGCAGCCCGAAGGGCGGTAGCGCCGAAAAAGATGGTGCGAGAGGGGGGACTCGAACCCCCAAGCCTTGCGGCGGACGATTTTGAGTCGTCTGCGTCTACCAATTCCGCCACTCTCGCTAGCCCGGCAGCGCCGGCACAATAGCGACTGTGGCGTGCGGCACAACCCACCCTTCCATTCAATCTCCGGTTGCTTTATGATTGCAATATTTGGTTGAGCGCTTTCCTCACCGTGGCGGAGGACGTTGATGCTGCGCATACTCACCGTCCTTGCCTTGGTGATGGCGACAAGCCAGGCAATCGCTGGCGCTTGGACCTTGGAACGGGGCAAATCCAACGTGTTCGTCACCTCCACATTCACCTATGGCGACCATGGGTTCGATGATGATGGTGACCTCGTCAGCGTACCCGAGTACCAAAAGTTTACGTTGAACGGCGCGTTCGAGTATGGCGTCCGGCCTTGGCTTACCGCCGTGGTGCGCGGTGAGCTTCGGCAAGAGCAAGGCTACGGCCCCATAGGCCAGCTTCCCTACGAAGACCCCCGCTTCGTGCCAGGGCGGGACGATACGCGCACCATCTATGGCCAGACCGACGTGTCCTATGCCGCCATAGCAGCAGGCGCCCGCGCCCGGCTCTTGGAGGGTGACTATTTTGTGGTCTCCACCGAGGGGCTCCTGTCTTCAGGCGGGTTTGATGAGAACATCACCAACGCCCCCTCTGACGGCCCGTTTGCCGAGATCCGAGGCCTTTTCGGTGTTGGGGGGCCGGTCCTTGGGCTGCACAGCTTTTTCGATGCGCAGGCCGGCTATCGTGCACGGTTCGAGGAGGATGACGCGGACGAAATCGTCATCGATCTGACTGTGGGCGTGCACGTTCATCCCCGATGGCTGATCCTGGCGCAGACCTTCTCCACCTTTGAGCTTGGCCGCAACACCGACTACACCAAAGCCGGCGCGAGTGTCGTCTACGAGGTGACGGACAAGCTCAGCCTGGAGGTGGGCGGCCTTGCCACTGTGGCAGGGCGCAACGCCTTGCAGGAGATTGGCGGTAAAGTGGGCTTCTGGCGGAGCTTTTGAAGATTGGCGGCGGCAATGGTGATAGAGCGTCCGTAGCACTCGAGTACGGGGGTTACGCCAAAAGCCAGCGCGAACCAGTGCCAACGGTACGTGCAAGCCAAAGTGAGCGCCGCAACGCCAGTGATTGACCAATACACGAACAGGCCGCCCGTGTGAGGGGCATGGCGTTTGCGCGCTCTCCATCCGGGCCCATGCCACCAACCGGGATGCCGCAAACCCATGCCGTGGCAGTCAGGCCCAACGCTCCAAAGCGGCCTGTCAAGAAAACCGCGGGCGGTGCCACATGCGCGCCACAACAGGTTTGGGCACGAGCATATAGACTCATCTGCAAATTGCTCTAGTGAAGCGCGTGGGCATGAAGGCTGATGGACCCCCATCAGCCAAACACCGCATCAGCGACGGAGACGCTTCATGGTCGCACGGGTTGTTCCTGTCGAACCGTTCGATTTTGTTGTCTTGGGCGGCACGGGTGACCTTGCCAGACGCAAGCTCATCCCCGCGCTTTACCATCGCCTCAACGATGGGCAGATGCCGGCCACCGCCCGCATCATCGGCGCGGCCACCCGGCCCTACACCACCGAGGTGTATCGTGAATTTGTCGCCAACGCGCTCGATGAGTTTGTGGACAAAGATGCCCTCGATCCTGAATGCCGCCAGCAATTCTTGGAATGCATCAGCTATCAGCAGATCGACGCCAACTCAGGCAAAGGCTGGAGCGAGCTCAAAGAGCTGACGAGCACCGACGACGCCCGCCCCCGCGTTTTTTATCTCTCCATCGCCCCAAGCCTTTTCGACGATGTGGTGGAGCGTCTGCGCGATGTGGGGCTGACCGATTGGCCCACGCGCATTGTGGTGGAAAAGCCGCTCGGCCACGACCTTGCGTCCGCCCAGCACCTCAACGCCTGCCTCGCGGCCGAGTTTGACGAGCATCAGATCTACAGGATCGACCATTATCTCGGCAAAGAGACAGTGCAGAACCTGATGGCGCTGCGTTTTGCCAACGCGCTCTTTGAGCCGCTGTGGAATTCGAGCCACATCGATAATGTGCAGATCACCGTTGCCGAGACCGTGGGCGTTGGCGGTCGCGGGCGTTATTATGATCACAGCGGCGCCCTGCGCGACATGGTGCAGAACCACCTCCTCCAGCTCTTGTGCCTTATTGCGATGGAACCGCCAGCACGGTTTGAGCCCAACGCCGTGCGCGATGAAAAGCTGAAAGTGTTGCGGGCCCTCGCCCCTCTCACCGACCTTGATGATGTGGTGCGCGGTCAGTATGGCGCCATCAACGGCAGCCCCTCCTACACAGAAGACGTCAACAACGGCCAATCGCGCACTGAAAGCTTCGTTGCGCTGAAGGCGGCCATCTCCAATTGGCGCTGGGCGGGCGTGCCGTTCTATTTGCGCACAGGAAAGCGCCTACGGGCCCGCGTGTCTGAGATCGCCCTCACCTTCAAGGAAGTGCCCCACTCGATCTTTCCCTCCGCTGGGGGAAGGGCCGGCAACAATGTCCTCGTAATCCGTCTCCAGCCGGACGAGGGCATCCGCCTCATCATGACCATCAAAGACCCTGGCCCGGGCGGTATGCGGCTTGCCCCTGCTGAACTCGACATGACGTTTGATGATACGTTGAAGGCCTCCAAGCTGAGGATGCCGGACGCCTATGAGCGCTTGGTCATGGACGTGGTGCGCGGCGACCAGACCCTGTTCATGCGCGGTGATGAGGTGGAGGCGGCCTGGGCGTGGATCGACCCCATTGTGGATGCGTGGGAAGAGGCCGGCCACCAACCCGTTCCTTACGACCCCGGATCATCAGGTCCGGACGATGCTTTGATGCTTCTCCATCGCGACGGCCGCCGTTGGCGTGACATCAATTAGTTCCGCCAGCAGCGCCAGACCGTGGCGCAAAGAGGAGTACGGTCGCGGCTCAGCAACCTGGAATGTCTCTAGACAAATTCTGGAATAGCAGTAGACACCTTGGTGGGCGCATCGGCTGCAGCCTCTCTCTACGTCAGTGGTCCGCAGGGTGGGCCAAAACATTCAATTCGGATCGGCTCCGGCGAGCAGCACACAGAGCGCCCACTGCGAACGAATTCTTGATCCGTGCTACCGCCGAACCGGCGCATTTCTTCGCCCTTTGACCGTTGGGAGACGGCCATGCATCCGACCATCCTTTCCGTCACAGACCGCATCCGCGCCCGTTCTGAAAAGACCCGGGCGATCTACCTTGAGCGCTCCGCCAAAGCCGCCGTCGCAGGTCCCGCCCGCGCCCACCTCTCCTGCGGGAACCTTGCCCACGTCACCGCCGCCAGCGGCGAAGACAAAACGGCGATCAACGCTGGAACCAGCGGCAACATCGCCATTGTCACCGCCTTCAACGATATGCTGTCGGCCCATCAGCCGTTTGAGCGCTTTCCCGACCTCATCAAAGCGGCGGCGCGCGAGGCGGGGGGGACGGCGCAGGTGGCGGGCGGCGTGCCGGCAATGTGCGATGGCGTCACCCAAGGCCAACCCGGCATGGAGCTGTCGCTCTTTTCCCGCGATGTCATTGCGCTCGCCGCCGGTGTTGCCCTCAGCCACAACGCGTTCGACGCGGCCATCTTCCTCGGCGTCTGCGATAAAATCGTGCCGGGCCTGGTGATGGCGGCGGCCACCTTCGGCCACATCCCCACCATCTTCGCCCCCGCCGGCCCCATGACAAGCGGGCTCCCCAATGACGAAAAAGCCAAAGTCCGCCAGCGTTTTGCCGCCGGCGAAATTGGCCGCGACGCGCTGCTCGCCGCTGAAACTGCCTCCTACCACGGCCCCGGCACCTGCACGTTCTACGGCACCGCCAACACCAACCAAATGCTGATGGAGTTCATGGGCCTGCACCTGCCGGGCGCAAGCTTCATCAACCCCAACACCCCCCTGCGCGACGCGTTGACGGTGGCGGCAACACGCCAGGCCCTCGCCATTACCGCCCGCGGAAACGCCTTCACCCCGGTGAGCGAAATCCTCGATGAGCGCGCGTTTGTGAACGGCATCGTCGGCCTGAACGCCACAGGCGGGTCCACCAACCTCGTCCTCCACCTGGTGGCGATGGCGCGGGCCGCCGGCGTGGTGCTCGACTGGCAGGACATGGCCGAAATCTCCAGCGTCACGCCCCTCATGGCCCGCGTTTATCCCAACGGCATTGCCGACGTGAACCACTTCCATGCCGCTGGCGGGCTCGGCTTCATGATCGCCGAACTCTTAAACGCCGGCTTCCTTCATGAGGATGTGACCACCGTTGTCGGCAAGGGCCTGTCGCGCTACACCGAAGAGCCCAAGCTGGAAGATGGCGAGGTCCGCTGGCGGCCAGGGCCCACCGAAAGCGGC
>JBCDLN010000081.1:0-13866 GCA_038745295.1 Pseudomonadota bacterium
GCTTGGCGGACTGGAGCCGGTGCCGCGCCGCATCAAGGCCGCTGAAGTGCAGCTCACCGGGGCATCGCCCACAGAGGACGCGTTTTGCAATGCCGCCCGGGTCGCCGCTGACGAGATTATCCCGCTTGATGCTGATCGTGAGGCGGCCCAGCACCGGCGCGATCTGGCAGAAGCTGTCGTGCTGCGGGCGCTTGCGGCGGCGCTTTCCTAAGGCTTCGGGCTCATAGAGCTCTCCGCCCGCAACCTGCGAGCCATGACAGCGCATCGCGCTTGCAAACAAACGCGACGCGCTCTCACAAACAAGACGCCGTCAGATTGAACCCTACTGCGTGCCAGTGCCGATCAGCGAATGAGGCGGGGTGGCGGGAGTGCCGTTCGAATGGCCGGGGTCGGTCATCCGAAAGCCACATTGCGCCTCACGATAAATGAGGAACTCTCCCTCCCCGCTGGTCGTCTCCGGTTTTGGGGCAAGCTGCCTAGATGAGGCCCAAAATGTTTGTTGCGGTGGTGTTGCTGGCGCGCACACGGGTCACGCTGCAGGGCAAGGTGGTGCCGGCGCTCAACCCCACGAACAGGACGGTGTTGCCTGCAAGGGTGATGACCTCAACATCGCCAGCGCCGCCGATGTAGAGCGCCCGCGCTGCTGTGGACAGGTCATTGCCGTTGTTGGGGGTGATCTCAAAGGCGTCCGCCGCGGGGGCGGTGAGGCCGCGGTCGTAGAAGCGGTACGTATCATTTGCCGGCATCGTGGTCCTCCGATCGGCGGTTCAATTCAGGATTGTAGGGTAATGGAGGAACACGACAGCGGTAATAAGGTTCGCAGCTAGCCGCCAAAAAAGCGCTCATATCGATACGGATAAGGGTCAATTAACGGGTCCTCTTTCATCACTATTTGCGCCAGGAGACGGCCTGTTAGCGGCCCTAGAGTAAACCCAAGGTGGTGGTGACCTGTGTTGCCCCAAAGCCCGGGCACACCGGGGATAGGACCGATCGCGGGTAGCAGATCCGGATAGCATGGGCGCGACCCAAGCCAGGGCTCAGCCTCCACTGGCTCGGCGAGGGGAAACAGCGCCCGCGCCACCCCTTCGAGCCGCTCAAGCTGGCGCGGGGTGGGCGGATCATCCCGTCGTGCAAACTCAGCCCCTGTGGTGAGCCTGATGCCGCGGCGCTGGGGGGCCAGCACATAACCTGCTTCGGGCTCCACGATGAGCTGATTGAGAACGCTGTTCCCCTGCGCCTTGTAGTGGCGGTGGTATCCGCGCTTGACCCCGAGTGGGACGCGCACCCCGAACCTTTTGAGCTGATCGCCCGCCCAGGGTCCAAGACAATTGACCGCCTGGTCGGCATGGAGGGGGCCATTGGCGCCATCAACCACAAAGCCGCCGCCTTGCGCAGCCAAGGTATTGGCATCGCCTATCCTGAACGCACCGCCCTCTGCCTCAAAGAGCTTTGCATACGCTTTACCGAGCCCGCCGGGGTCGTCGATCCGGGCTGGGGTTGGAAGATGAATGGCCCCCACAAGATCCCCGCCAAGATGAGGCTCGTGTGCGGTAAGTTTTTCGCGGTCCCACACGTTGAACGGGATGCCGAAGAGATTTTGAATGTGGGTGTCTTCCGCGGCCGCCGCCTCCATCGCTTTAGGGTCGTTGTAGATCCTGAGATAGCCGCCGGCCGTCCAGTATGTGAGGGCGTCGGCGCGTTCAGAAAGGGCTCTGTGCTCTTCCACAGCGCGGCTCACCAGGGGGACATTCGCCTTGGCTGTCTTGAGCGCTTCGTGAGGGCCACCTTTGAGAGCGTAGCGCACAATCCATGGCATCGTTTTGGCAAGGGAGCGCCACGCAATGCGCGCATCTGTGCGCTTGCCCGTCAGCACGCCTAAGATGACATTGAGATCGCGCGGGAAGGTGTAGGGCATGACGGCCTCGGCCTGGATGAGGCCCGAATTGCCGTAGGAGGTCTCTTCTGCTGCCCCGCGGCGGTCCACCAGCACCACCTTGCACCCCAGCGCGCGAAGATGAAGGGCCGTGCCAAGCCCCACCATTCCGGCGCCCAAAACCATAACATCAAATTTTTCCATGGCCGCATGCCAACGCCTTAAAGAGGGCGCCGTCAATGATGCCGCTTCGGCGCAGCCTCTCGCCTCGGCCCCGACAAGACGCTATGACGGATCAAAAGGATTGGGAGGATGGTATGGCGCTAACACGGCGCGCTCTGAGCGCATGGGGCTTGGCGGTGGGTCTTGTTCTTACCCCGCTGCTGGCAACACAGGCAGCCGCTGACGATGACATCAACGTGGGGATTTTGCGGCTCACCTCGCACTCGCCCTCCATCATCGCCAAAGCCAAGGGCTATTTTGCCGATGAAGGGCTCAACGTCACGTTTGTGCCCTTTCAGGCCGCCCAACCGATGGCGGTGGCCATCGCCTCAGGCGATATCGACTTTGGGATGACGGCCATTTCAGCGGGCCTCGTGAGCCTTGCCGATAAGGGTGCTGTCAAAGTGATTGGCGGCGCACTGCTTGAGAGCGATGATGCTGAGGGCCAGAAGATCCTCGTCTCAAAAGCCGCCCATGAGGGCGGGATCACCACGCCCGCCGATCTTGCCGGCAAACGCTACGGTGTCACCACGGCGGGCTCCTCGTTCCACTACATGGCTCACAAAATAGCAGACGGTGAAGGGATCGACCGCGCCTCACTCAAGATGGTCCCGCTTCACAAGGTTCCCGTTGTCATCGCGTCGCTGAAGTCAGGCCAGATCGATGCTTGGTCTATCGTGCCTAATATTGCCAACGCGCTGACCCGCGGCCCCGATGTTGTGGAGATTGGCGAAGTCGCCGATTACATCCCCGGCTATCAGGTGACGACGGTCTTCACATCGACCGACAATATCGAAGAGCGGCGAGGTCTTGTGGAGCGATTTCTCGCGGCACTTTCCAAAGGCATCGATGACTATAACGCGGCCATGGTGGACAAAACCATGAGCGAAGAGGACACCGCCGCCATCGTCGCCATGATCCATGAGTATGTTTATGCTGACCAGCCGATCGAAAAGGCTGATCCGCGCATCCGCGCGTTCGCCATGCGCATTAGCCCGGGCGCGGCCCTCAACCTTGAGAGCGTGGAGGACCAGCTTGCTTGGTTTCAGTCCGAAAACTTAGTGCCAGAGGGGGTCACCATCGAAGATCTTGTCGACACTAGCTTTGCGCCCATCAACTAGGGCGGTTCCCGATCAAATGGACTTACTGGATCGGGAAAAACCGTCCGCTCTTCACAAGGGCGCGCGTTGTCCTCGCGCTGCATGCGGCGCGAAATTCTCTCGGCCGCGGCGCATCGCTTGGAGCTGATTGCCGATAAGATCGGGCACCGCTATGGCGACACAGCGGTGCTTTCGGATATCTCATTTCGGCTGGGCGCTGGCGAGATTGTTGCTGTCATCGGCCCTTCGGGATGCGGCAAGTCCACGCTGTTGCGGTTTTTGGGGGGGCTGGAGCGCCCCACAGAAGGCGCTGTTTTCGTGGAAGGGGATGCCCCTTCCGGGTCGCTGAACCCCATCACCTATGTCTTTCAAGACTTTGCTTTGTTGCCCTGGCGCACAGCAGCGGGGAACATTGCGCTGGTGCTGGAGGACCACAAGCTTTCTGAAAGTGAGCGTTCAGCGATTGTGGCGGACGTCCTGGCCCGCACCAAGCTCACCGAATTCGCCAGAGCGTGGCCGCGGCAACTGTCAGGCGGCATGAAGCAGCGGGTGGCCATTGCACGGGCCTTGTCGGTCCGCCCGCAAATCATGCTGATGGATGAGCCATTGTCTGCGCTCGACAGTCAGACCCGCGCTTTTTTGATGGATGATCTCGTGGATCTTTGGCAGCGGGAGCGGTTTTCGGCGTGCTACGTCACCCACAACCTTGCTGAAGCGGTTCGGCTGGGCCACCGCATTGTGGTCCTTTCGGGCCGGCCTGGAACAATTCGTGAGGTGATCAGCGTTGATGTGCCGCTGGAAGAGCGTGCTGCCCACGTCAACGAATTGAGCGCCATTGAACAACGGCTGTGGGCGCTGCTGCGCGATGAAGCGCGGGATGCTGATCGGGAGCTTATCGGTGACTGACCTTTCCGCACCGGGCACGGCGGCACCTGGCACTAAGGAGAAAACCGCGCGGCGACGACCAGTACCGTTTCGTGGCGGCAGCTTTCGCCACAGGCCGATCGTGTTTGCTGGGCCGCTGCTCTTCATCGCAATCTTTGTGCTGTGGGAGGTGGGCTCCCGCTCCGGCTTCATCGATGCCAAAGCGCTGCCAGCACCGTCGGAGGCCCTCGCGGCGTTGGGCGATCTCGTGGAAACGGGTATGCTGTGGCGGCACCTTGGGGCAAGCCTGTCGCGCCTTGTGACGGGATGGACCATCGGCACCGCATGCGGCATTGCGGTAGGACTTGCTATTGGGCTCTTCGCGCTGGCGCGCGCTAGCCTTTCCCCCCTGGTGTCTGCCCTCTTTCCAATCCCCAAAATTGCCCTCTTGCCGCTGTTCGTCATCTGGTTTGGCATTGGGGAAGGCTCCAAAGTGGCCACCATCGTGTTCGGCACCTTCTTCCCGACGGTGATCGCCACCTATGGCGGCGTCGACAATGTGGACAGAACCCTCATCAGAATGGGCCAATCGTTTGGGCTTTCTTGGCGGTCGATCGTGCGCAAGATCATCCTCCCTGGTGCGTTGCCCGCGATTTTGTCGGGCGCACGGATATCGGCCTCCATTGGGATTGTGCTGCTGGTGGCGGCGGAGATGATTGGGGCCGAATATGGTCTGGGCGCCTACGTGCTGATGGCGGGGTCGCTTTTTGCGCTGGATCAGCTCATTGCAGGGGTTGCGATGCTGTCTGTAATAGGGCTTTGCGTGGCGTGGCTCATCGGCCGCGCTGAGCGGCACCTTTTGGATTATCGCACCTGATGAACAACTCCTCCGGCGCAGCAATGCGTATTGACGGCAAAGCCGTCGCACAATCGATCACCGACGGCATTGCCGCAGAGGTGGCAACCGCCGCCTTCAAGCCCGGCCTTGGGGTAATTCTCGTCGGGGATGACCCGGCGAGCGCGGTTTACGTGCGCAACAAGCAAAAGATGGCTGAGCGGTGCGGCTTCCATTCAACGCAAATCACTTTGCCTGCGGGAACAACGCAAGCTGAGCTCATTGGTGCGGTGGAAGGGCTCAACAACGACCCCTTGATCCACGGGATCTTGGTGCAGCTACCGCTCCCGAGAGGACTTGATTCGGCCGCCGTCATCGATGCGATCCACCCCGACAAGGACGTGGACGGTCTTCACGTGGTGAACGCTGGGCGGCTTGTTGTTGGGGACCGCCATGCGCTGGTGCCCTGCACGCCCTTGGGGTCGATGCGGCTCATTCGCGATGTGCGTGGCGACGATCTTTCAGGCCTTTCGGCGGTGGTGATTGGCCGCTCTAGGCTTGTGGGGATGCCCTTGGCGCTTCTTCTGACCCAAGCCAATGCCACAGTGACCGTTGCCCACAGCCGCACCGCTGATCTTCCCGCGGTGGCGCGCGGCGCTGACATTTTGGTGGCCGCTGTCGGCCGGCCTCAGATGGTGAAGGGCGACTGGATTAAACCAGGCGCCACGGTGATTGATGTGGGGATTAACCGGATCGACGACCCCTCCACAAAGTCCGGAACACGGCTTGTGGGCGACGTTGCTTATGACGAAGCGGCGGCGCCTGGCGTTGCAGGCGCGATCACGCCGGTTCCAGGCGGCGTCGGCCCGATGACCATCGCCATGCTGATGGGCAACACGCTCACCGCCGCCACCCGCGCTCAGCGCAGCTAGACGTAGCGGTTTACTATGTTTTCCAGAATTTCCTGGCACCCGGACTTGGGCTCTGGGTTGATGTCGTCAGCCAGCACTTTACCCGCAATGGCGCCAAGGTCGCTGGTGAGCAATGCCTTGGCGGCCGGGGTCTGCCAGCCGGCGTAGCGCTCTGCCCGCGGGGTTTCGAGGGCGCCGTCTGCCAGCATTGCCGCAGCCGCCTTGAGGCCGCGGGCACACACGTCCATCGCCCCAGCATGGGCTGCGATCAGATCTTCAGGGTCGAGCGATTGTCGGCGCAGTTTGGCGTCGAAGTTCGTGCCGCCCGATCCGAAGCCCCCGCCCTTCAAGATCTCGTAGTAAGCAAGGGCAACTTCCGGGACGCTATTGGGGAACTGATCGGTGTCCCACCCGGACTGGTAGTCATTGCGGTTCATGTCGATGGACCCGAAGACGCCCAGCGCTTGGGCGAGCCCAATCTCGTGCTCAAAGGAATGGCCGGCAAGGATGGCATGGCCTTGTTCGATGTTGAGCTTCACTTCAGTGTCGAGCCCGTATCGTTTCAAGAACCCGTAGACGGTCGCCACATCGTAATCATACTGATGCTTGGATGGTTCTTGAGGCTTTGGCTCCACTAAAATGGTGCCTTTGAAGCCAATCTTGTGTTTGTAGTCGACAACCATGGACAAGAAGCGGCCCAGGTGATCGAGTTCTTGGCCAAGGTCGGTGTTGAGAAGTGTTTCATAGCCTTCGCGCCCGCCCCATAGGACATAGTTTTCGCCGCCCAACCTGTGGGTGGCATCCATGCAGGTTTTGACGGTGGCCGCCGCGTAGGCGAACACATCCGGATCTGGGTTGGTGGCAGCGCCAGCCATATAGCGGCGGTGGGAGAAGAGGTTGGCCGTGCCCCAGAGGAGCTTGACCTTCGCGCTCTCCATTTTCTGGGCGAAGATGTCGACGATCTCGTCAAGGTTTCGGGTGGATTGAGCGAAGGTGTCGCCCTCGGGCCGAACGTCTGCATCGTGGAAGCAGAAGTAAGGAACGTCGAGGCGGGCGAACATATCGAACGCGGCATCCGCCTTACGCTTGGCGGCGGCCATATCATCGCCGAACCAAGGGCGCTCGAAGGTTTGGCCACCAAAAGGGTCTGTGCCGGGCCAATTGAAGCTGTGCCAAAAGGCCACCGCAAAGCGCAGATGATCCTCTAAGCGTTTGCCGGCGACCATCTCGTCTTTGTTGTAGTGGCGGAAGGCGATTGTGTTGGCGTCCGCGTCGGGATTGAAACGGACGGGGGGGATGGCATCGAAATAGCCGCTCATGACAGACCTTTTAGCGCTTGATAGGTGGCGCTGT
Organism: Pseudomonadota bacterium; assembly: GCA_038745295.1. Taxonomy (GTDB): domain Bacteria; phylum Pseudomonadota; class Alphaproteobacteria; order Rhizobiales; family Amorphaceae; genus Acuticoccus. Next base: position 7,159 of record JBCDLN010000081.1, read on the forward strand.
AGCGGGTGTGCGCCTCTTGGAAGGCCGCCGTCAGCGCTGTGTGGGGCTCCACCGTTTCACCGATGGGCGGGGCGGTGGTGAATTCATCGCCGCCGCCTGATGCAAGGGCGCCCAGGCGCGCCGCACCGAAGGCGCCGCCATAGTCTCCCGCGGTGGGAACGGCGATGGGCGTATCGATGGCGGTTGCGATGGCCTCCAGCCAGTAGCGCGAGCGTGATCCGCCGCCGACGGCGATCACGAAGTCCATGGCGGTGCCGCACGCTTTGAGCGCATCCACCGAATCTTTCACCGCAAACGTCACCCCCTCCAGCACGGCGCGGGTGCCTGCAACACGGTCCGCTTCGTGGCCAAGGCCGATGAAGGCGGCTCTGATCTTGGGGTCGTTGATGGGTGTGCGCTCCCCGCCGAGGTAGGGCATGAAGAGGGCGCGGCCGGGGGCTTTGAGGGCCCCAAGCTCTTGCGTAAGGCTCACAGGATCGGCGCCCACAAGGGCGGCATACCAGTTGAGCGAATCGGTGGCTGAGAGGATGACCCCCATCTGGTGCCAGGTGTCGGGCAGCGCGTGGCAGAAGGTGTGAACGGCCGTTTCAGGCTTGGGCGTATAGGTGGGGTTGGCCGAAAAGACGACACCTGATGTCCCGAGTGAGACGAACGCGCGCCCCGGCTTTGTCACCCCCATCCCCACAGCTGCAGCAGCATTGTCGCCCCCACCGCCCGCGACGGGCACGCCGGCAGGCAGGCCAAACTCTTGCGCAAGCTCAGCCCTCAGGCCGCCTGATGGTTCGCTCCCCTCCACAAGGCCCGGCATTTGGTCCCGTGTCATCTCGCAGGTGGCCAAAAGCGCGTCCGACCAAATGCGGCTTGGGACATCGAGCCAGCCTGTGCCAGACGCGTCTGAAGGTTCGCTCACCGCCTCACCTGTCAGCCAAAGCCGCAAATAGTCCTTGGGGAGCAAGACGAGGGCGGCCTTTTGGAAGACCTCCGGCTCATGGGTTTTCGCCCACACAAGCTTGGGCGAGGTGAAGCCTGCCATGATGATGCTGCCCACGCTGTCGCGCACACCTGGAAGACCGTCGAGGTGTTCTGCTTCGTCGGCCGCGCGGGTGTCATTCCACAAAATTGCGGGGCGGAGCGGCCTATGGGCCTTATCAAGGATGGTGGCGCCGTGCTGCTGACCCGAGAGGCCGATGCCGCGCACATCACCGAGCGAGGCTTTGTCCTTCAGCATATGAAGAGCGGCTGCGGCAGCACCCGTCCAATCGTCGGGGTTTTGCTCAGACCATGCGGGGTGGGGGCGGGAGACTGAAAGTGGTGCCGTCGCCTCGGCGATGATGGTCTGGTCGCTGTCAATCAGCAGCGCTTTAAGGCCGGAGGTGCCCAGATCGAGCCCTAGATACACGTGCGTTCCCCAAGAGTTTATCGCGTTTCAAAGATCATGGACAACTTCGCCGCCGCCGTCACGTCCTGCCGCGGGTTGGACCGCCATGCTGGGCTGCTGTGGCCTGCCCCAGCGCTTTATGTCAAAGGGCGGTGGAAGGAAGAACAGGGTGTGGCCGCCAGCCGATGGGACTGTGATGGAGCAAGCATTTTGGCGGGGCCGGCGGGTCCTCGTCACAGGACACACGGGCTTTAAGGGGAGCTGGCTTGCCACATGGCTTGATGCCCTTGGGGCGACGGTAACGGGGATCGGGCTCGATCCGCCCACAACGCCGAGCCATTTTGACCTTGCGGGCGTGGGGACGGCTCTTTTTGCCGATCACAGGATTGATGTGCGGGATGGGGCGGCTGTGGAAAGGATCATCACCGCCGCCGAGCCTCAGGTGGTGTTTCACCTTGCAGCGCAACCTCTCGTCCTGAAGAGCTATGCGGCGCCTGTGGACACCTTCCACACCAACATCATGGGAACCGCCCATGTGGTGCGCGCGGCCGCCACCACGGCCTCTGTGGAGGCGATCGTCGTCGTCACCAGCGATAAGGTCTATGACAATCGCGAATGGCCGCATCCCTACCGCGAGCCCGACAAGCTGGGCGGCCACCACCCCTACTCTGCCTCCAAAGCCTGCGCCGAGTTGGTGACAGCTTCGCTGAGGCAGAGCCTTGCAACACAGGCTGCGATCGCCACCGCCCGCGCCGGCAACGTCATCGGTGGGGGTGACTTTGCCGCAAACAGGATTGTGCCTGACTGCGCGCGGGCGTTTTGTGCCGCAGAACCTGTTGTGCTGCGGCGGCCCGATGCGGTCCGCCCGTTCCAGCATGTGCTTGATGCGTTGTCGGGCTATCTTCTCTTGGCACAGTGGCTGGTGGAGGGGGATGGTGGCACCGAGCCGTGTTTCAACTTCGGCCCAGATCCTGGCGGCGAGCAGACGGTGGGGGCGCTGGCCGGCCGCATGGCTGAGATGTGGGGGGCAGACGCGTCCGTCATCTTTGATGCCAGTCCCGATGCTCACCCGGAGGCCGGCCTCTTGCGCCTTGATAGCACCAAAGCGCGGGTGACGCTGGGTTGGCACCCCGCTTGGGACTTTGAGACGGTGCTTGCGCAAACAACCGCATGGTATCGCGCTTGGAACGACGGGGCGGATCTTGCTGCACTCACTCGCCGCCAGATTGCCGACTATGAGGCGGTACGGCCAGGTGGCTTGCGCGTTGCACTGCGCTAGCCCGGTCGCACCGCCGCTGCCGCCAAAAGGCAGGCAGCGCTCCAGCCTACTGCCGAAGACGGAGACAGCCTCACGATGACCGACACGCGCAAAGATAACAGAACCAAACCGCGGCTAGGGTTTTTCGACTTTTTTGCAAAGTGGACGTCAGATGAGACTGTAAAGATTTCACAGGAAGAGATTGAATACTTCACCGAGCATCCCGATGAGATCGATGATTTTGCCTCCCCCATCCGCCTTCATAAGCTCTTCTTGCTGATTGGGATGACCATTGGCGTGTTGGGGGTGGCCGTTGCTAAGGTCCTCACCCATTCGGGCCTCTTGAGTGCGCTTCCGGAAGGGGTGGTGGCGTTCATCACCGATATTGTTTTTGAAGTCGGCGTTGCTCTGATTGGGGCGTCCATCGTGACGTTCATGATGGGGATCGTGATGAACCGGCAGCAAAAGAACGCGCTGAAGTGGCGTGATGACATTCGAAAGCGCATCAATGAGGGTCGATCCAAACGCTGATCAAGCGGCGTTGGTGTTCGGCCGGGCGGACTGCCTTATCAGCCCTGCCGAGTCGCTGGCCATATGGCGCCGCCCAGCCCATGGCGGCGCGCCGCCCTAAGCTGAGACGAGGTGAGCCAAGTGGGTTTCCGCGTTGCGCGGCGCGGCGGGCGGCATGGTCTGGCGGACCTCTTGGCCCCAGCCTGGTTCAGCGAGGATGGCACCATCGCGCATCACAGGGCGCCCCCGCACAAAGGTGGCCACGGGCCAGGCCGACACCGTCATCCCTTCAAACGGCGACACCTTGCCCTTTGATGACAACCTTGCCGCCGAAAGCTTCTCCCTGCGCGCCATATCCACCAGCACAATGTCTGCATCAGCACCTGGCTGCAGAACGCCCTTGCGCCCGTATAACCCGAACGCGCGCGCAGGGTTTGCTGAGGAAATGGCCACGTAGCGCGGCAACTTCATCAACCCGTCGTTCACCAGCGACAACAGGAGCGGCAATTGGCTTTCAAGCCCTGGAAAGCCGCACGCCACATCCCAAATGCGATTGCCCACCTTCTCCTCGGGCGCGTGGGGGGCATGGTCGGTGGAAATCATGTCGATGGTGCCGTCCGCGAGCGCGGCTCTGAGCGGGCCCTGCTGCCACCGCTCGCGGATCGGCGGGTTCATCCGCAGCACTTCACCGCCCGGCTTTTCCATGTCTTCCACACAAAGCGTCAAGTATTGAGGGAGGGTTTCAACCGTAAGGTCAACGCCCCGCTCTTTGAAGAACTTGATGTACGGCAGGCTGCGTGCGCACGATTCATGCACAATGTGGATGCGCGCACCCGTCCACTCCGCCAGGACACAGCTGCGGGTCAACGCTTCGATGGCGACAATATCGGTGCGCGACAGAAGATGGTCGATGGGTGCGTTGCGGCCCGCAGCCTTCAAACGGTCTTCCCGCCAAAAGAGGATGGGGGAGTTTTCCGCATGGATCGAGATGCGCTTGCCAAGGCCTGAAATGATTTCAAAGGCTTCAAGAACCGCGCCATCGGATGGGCACGGCAGGTTGCCCGTGGTGTTGCCCAAAAACAGCTTATAGCCAATCACGCCTGCTTCTGCCATCGGCGCTAGATCGGCAAGGTTATCCTCAGCGAGCACCCCATAGAGACCAAAATCAACGATGGATTTGGCACCGGCAATATCTCGTTTGGCCAAGTAGCTTTCAACATTGGAGACGGGCGGGGATGTATTGGGCATCTCAAAGACTGTCGTGACGCCACCCATCGCTGCTGCGCGTGATCCGGTTGCCCAGTCCTCTTTGTGGTCCATGCCGGGTTCGCGGAAGTGGACATGAACGTCGATCACGCCGGGCAGCACGTGGAGGCCGGCAGCATCGATCACCTCAGACGCGGGAGGCATATCGTCAGCGGCCCCCATGGCAACGATGATGCCCTCGCGCACAGCGATGGATGCTTCGAACACAGCGTGCTCGCTCGCCACCATCCCGTTCTTGATGACTAGATCTGCCGTTTGGGCCATCTTGACCGCCTCCCCGCTGAGCCTTTCACAACACTAGCCTTCTGATGGGATGTTGGTCGATGGAGGTGCGCCAGCAATTGACATGCTTATGGGCAAAAAAGGAGTGCACTCTGTGGATCTTGCTGGAAAACGCGCGTTTGTGACAGGGCCAGCCAAGGGGATGGGCCGCGCAGTCAGTTTGGCATTGGCCCGTGAGGGGGCTGACCTTGCGCTTGCAGGTCGGGACTTGCCGCCCATCGAAGCGGTTGCGGCAGAAGTCGCAGCTATGGGCCGCAATGCGGTCTCGCTGTCCTGCGATGTCACCCATGAGGACGCGGTCACTGCGGCGGTACATGCCGCCGTGGACGCGCTGGGACCCATCGATATCTTGGTCAACGTGGCGGGCGGGCGCGGGCCCATCGGCAAGACAGGCATCGAGACCACCACGGAAGAGTTTGATGACATCCTGACGCTCAACGTGACTGGTGTGTTTTTGACGATGCGCGCTGTGCTCCCCGGCATGATCGCCCGCAAATCGGGGAAAATCGTCAATGTCGGCGGGACGTTTGGCCTGCGGGGGCGTGCCGGCCGGCTGGGCTATAGCGCGTCCAAATGGGGCATGCGGGGCCTGACAAAGAGCTTTGCGCTTGAGGTGGGCCCACACAACATTAACGTGAACTCAGTGTGCCCTGGGATGGTGGACGGCCCGCGCTTTGAGAAGGTGTGCGGGGAGATGGCATCACGGCTTGGCATTTCGGTGGACGCGGCGAAGGCCAAGCACGCTGAGGACTATGCGCTCAAGCGCATCTCCACCGACGAAGACGTCGCAAACGCAGTCTTATTTTTAGCAAGCGAGAAGTCCCGCCAGATTACCGGCCAAGATATTGCGGTTGATGGCGGCTGGGTCATTTGAAGTGGCGGGGAAAGGAAATGGAGGCTGAATGCCGGCGCCCAGATGGCCTTGGAGTTGCATCTTGAGGGCCAATGAACCTGCTTAAGGAGGACGCACATGTCATTCAGTCGCCTTGCCAAATTCGCCCTTGCCGGCGCCATGCTGGCAGCCGCTCCCATCACCGCGCAGGCGCAGACCGACGTTGAATTCTCGCTGGACTGGGCCTGGCAGGCGATGCATGGGCCGTTCCTGCTTGCCGTCGATCGGGGCTACTTCGCCGACGAAGGCCTCAATGTGACCATGGATCGGGGCTTCGGCTCGGGGGACACCATCTCGAAGATCGCCGCAGGCGCCTACGACATCGGCTTTGCGGAAGGGACCGGCCTCTTCAAATTCAACGAAGAAAACCCTGCCGATGCGGTGGTCACCGTTCTTGTCATCAACGATCAATCGCCCACCGGGGTGATTTCGTTGAAAGACAACGACATCACCTCCCCCGCCGACCTTCCGGGAAAGAAAATCTCAGCCACGCAAAACGCGGCCACGGTGCTTGCCTGGCCGGTGTTTGCCAAGCTCAACAACCTTGACCCTGACTCCATTGAGTACGTGTTCGTGGAGCCGAGCCTGCGCGATGCGATGGTCATCCAGGGGCGTGCCGACGCCACCTTTGGCTTTTCCACCACAACCGTCCTCAACATGATCCAAGCGGGCGTTTCACCTGAAGACGTCACCTACTTCACCCTCGCCCAGCATGGCCTTCGACCGTACTCCTCCGGCATCATCGTGAAGAAGACATTCGCTGAGGAAAACCCGGAGGTCGTTCGCGGGTTTGTCAAAGCGGTCGTGCGCGGGCTCCAGGACATGCTGGAAGATCCTGAGGCGGGCCTGGCGCTTTTGAAGGCACAGGAGCCGCTCATCGACCTTGATGTGGAGCGGGGCCGGTGGGAGCTTGCCAAGGAGCTTTCCATCCTGACGCCGAGCGTGATCGAACGCGGAATCAGCAACCTTGACGAAGAGCGTTTTGAGACGGCGGGCCAGCAGATCTCCGAAGCGTTTGGGCTCGACATCGATCCCCAAATCGAAAACTACTACGATGACAGCTTCCTGCCGCCGCTCGAAGACCGTCAAATCTCTGACGCCGTGAAGGCAGCGCAGTAGAGA
>JBCDLN010000082.1:0-13702 GCA_038745295.1 Pseudomonadota bacterium
AATCGGTGTGATGCAAGCGGTCCCGACATTTCTCGTTCTGTGGCTCATGGGGGTGGACGCGCCTGTACTTTGGGCGGTCTTGGTATTTCTTTTTAGCTTCATTCCCACCATTGGTACGATCTTCGGGATTGTGTTCCCTGTCTTGATGACAGCGTTACAGTTCGCAGCGTGGGAACCTGTGGTCATAGTTCTGGCGTGCCTGGGCACGGTACAGTTGGTCTGTACGAATTTGATTTTACCCAAAATGATGAGCCAATCGCTGAACCTATCACCCCTTGTGGTGATGGTGGCTGTGTTTGGTGGAGCCGCAATTTGGGGCATTGTCGGTGCCCTGATTGCGGTTCCAGCACTGACGATGGCGCTGATTATCTGTATGCAGAAGAGTAGTCTCAACTATGTTGCCGTTCTGCTTTCGGCCAACGGAGAGTTGGCGAGCGATCGCGACCAGTGGCCGTCTGCGGGGCAAGAACCCTGACCTACGCCCCAATCCCTGGTTTAGCCAATTAACCGAATACATCGGCGGGGTTTGTCCGAGCATCGTTTGGCCCGCGGGCTTTGAGGCGCGCCGTTTCGGTTGAGTCGCGCAGTGCATCAGTCAACGCCGGACGCTGTGGCTTGTGGTGCGGCAAGAAGGTTTGCTTACGGCGACACTGGGCAACGGGGTCGAATCGGGCTTGCTCTGCAGCGTTGAGCACCTTTGCTGCCTAGCCTGGGGGCGTCTCATCATCCACCGCGGCGGTTACCCTTGCGGGAAAGCCTTACAACGCTTGTCCTCCGCGCCCGCAACCACGGATCGCTTACAAGTGATGCCAATCATCCATTGCGCTGCATGGCCGATCGCAATGTGCTGGCGATCACTGCCCGGTGGAGTTGGTGTTATGGCGTCAAGCAAGCGAGAGATGCCAGTGCTTGGGTCACGTCTATCTGCCCGGATGGGTGAACGCGGCACATAAACGTCATGCTTTCTTTCGATGAGATCCGTGCCGGCGCGAGATTCAACGCGGTTCTTCAGTCTTAAGCCGACTGTAGCGGACGACTTCGCCACGTCTTTGATTGAGCATGAGGCCTGTGCCTCTGAGAACACAGGTCCGCAAGAAGCCTATGCCCAAATCAAAAATGATGGGCGGACGACCTACGAACTCTCCTCAAACCTGCGCAAGGTGATGGCATCGTTGTAGAGTATTCGTGAACGCGTGACGCGGATCGCGAGGTGTAGCAGCTGGGAGCGTCCATTGGCTAAACCCAGAGGATCTCGGACAGCGCCAAAACCGCGCGTTTGGATGGGCTGTGCCTACAACCGCGCGTCGATCATCAGCCTTGGTGCACTGTTTGCATCGACGGCGTTGACAGGAGGCGCGTTAGCCTCAGCTCCAGACCTACCTGCCGGCTGTACCGACAAGAATTTCGCTGCCACCAACGCAACGGTGGTGTGCCAGGGAAACCTACCGAACGGTGCGGCTGTTCCAGGAACCGTGACCGTCACTCAAAACGGTGTGAGCAAAGAAAAAGTTGTCGAGTCCGTCACGGTCAACAACCTCACCAGCGGCGTCACTGGCGGCACGTTTTCGCTGCTTTCGCAGACGCGCGCGGGGGATGTTCCGGTTTCGCTTTCGGTTGATCTTGGTGATCAAACGCAGACGGGTGGGCGCCCCCAGCTGATGTTCGGCCGGGTCCTTCCCACCGGGGACGCGGGCCTGTCTGCTGGCACGCTGAACGGAGCCTTTGTTGGCACGGGGACACAAAACCAAGCCCATCCGATGATTTTGATGCAATCCAGCGGCATCAACGGCAGGCAGGGACAGTCGGCCAACAAAAACGGAAACGGCAAACCTGGGCAAGTCGGTGGTTCAGGCGGCGACATAAACCTCATCCTCGGGCAGGCCGGACGAACAACCGTCCTCACCAATGACAATGCGTCGGCCACCGCCGGGACGGTGGTTATCATGTCAAACGGGAGTTTTGGGGGCGCAGGGAGCGATGGGAGTACTTACTTTGGGACCGCGTTCCAAACGAATGGGGGCCCAGGCGCGCTCGGTGGATCTGGTGGCGACGTCTTCCTGAGTGCAGACGGCCCAGTTCAGATGACGTCGAGAGGCGTTGAACCTTTAATCTCGCTATCATCAACGGGGGACTTTGGTGGCAAGGGCGGCGATGCCAAGAGGCTCGACGAGCTCGGCGGCAAAGGGACAGGCGGGAGAGGTGGCAACGGCGGGACGGGCGGGACGGTACTGCTTGACATCGCATCGTCTGGCGAGACGAGCACTGGATCGTGGCATCTGACGCAGAACCATACCGCCCCCGCCATCAGCGCCATCTCCACGGGCGGGCGCGGCGGCAATGCGGGGACAGCAGGACGAGGCGATAACAATCCGGCCGGCGTTGGTGGTGCCGGTGGGCAGGTTGGCGTCGGCTTTGGCTATCGCAAAATCGAACTCAACGCCGAGAACGCAGTGGCAGCAGAACTCTACGGCATCGGTGGATTAGGCGGCAATGGCGGCCCAGCTGGGAGTGGCGGGAAGCCAAGCAATGGCGGTGACGGCGGGGTCGGTTCGCGAATCACCGTGCGCGGGGCTTGGTCCGTGGACAGCACGGCCGACGGGACGCGGGGCATCGTTGCGATGAGCACGGGCGGCGCCGGAGGCGGTGGTGGTGGGAACTACAGTACAGCGCGCAATGGCGGAAGTGGGGGTAATGGCGGCGTTGTGGCCATGGGTGTCAACGCCCCTCCTTCCTCTGCCGGCGCTGAAGCAAAACACTCGACCATTTCCACGGGCGCGGCCGGGGTCATCCTCGTGTCTCAGGGCGGAAAGGGTGGGGTTGGCAACGACGTCTCATCGATTGAGGTGCGGCCAGGTGGCGGAGGTGCAGGCGGCGACGGCGGCGCGGTGTCATTCGGCCAGCTTCCTAATGGTGATCTGAGCACCGCACCACTGACCGTGACAGCTGGATCGGGTTCGCGCGGCGCTGTCATACTGGGGTCGTATGGTGGTGAAGGCGGAACTCCAAGCCCAAATTCGGGGACCGGCGGCGGCAGGGGCGGTTCTGGTGGCGACGCTGGTCCGTTGACGTTGGTGGCCGGCAACATCAGTGCAACAGATGGCACTTCCGCCACTCCTGCATTGACGCTCACATCGACTGCGAACGGTGCAAAGACGCTTTTTTTGAAAAGCGAAGGCGGAGCCGGGATCAATGGCGCGAATGTCAATTCTCTGATTGATCAGAACGGCGGGAGTGGTGGCACTGGCGGTAACGGCGGGACCATTTACGTGCCTAGCCTTGACGCCAACATTACCGCACCGGGGAGCCAGGGTGCTGCACTGTGGCTTGAAACCTTGGGTGGCGCGGGCGGGAACGGCGGTGCCTCTGCCACCCAGCAGGGCGGTGGAACGGCGAGTGGCGGGCAAGGGGGGCAGGGCGGCAACGGCGGCAACATCTACCTCTCGACCAGTGCTGACAATACGCTGTCGAGTCAATCCTACGCCGTTTACGCTGCCAGTATCGGTCGCCGTGGCGGTAATGGCGGGCGAGGAAACCAGTTCGGTGGCAATGGCGCTCCAGGTGGTTCGGCGGGAATAGTATCGTTTAACGTGGATGCCGATGGCGCGGTTGGCACCGGGACATGGACGCTGTCGACCGAGGCGGCTGGCGGCGTCGCCCTGTCACTCACCAGCAGAGGCGGCACTGGGGGCAACGGCGAGATCGCCGGTATCCGTAAGACAGGGTCAGGTGGCACCGGTCGCAGTGCCCGGGACGTCACCGTACGTGGTGCGACAGTCTCGATCGATGCCGGGCAAGGCGCCGCTGCCCAAATCGCGAGCATCGGTGGGAATGGTGGCAGCGGCGCTCGCAACATACAAACTGGGTCGGACGGTGGCACTGGAGCGGGTGGGAACGGTGGCAATGCCGGCTCGGTGGAATTCGACGGGTCGTTCACCGTGCACGACGGCGCCACTGGTGTCTCGCTTCAATCAATGGCCGGGCGCGGCGGAGATGGGGGGTACTTCACCAGGGCGGGGTCTTCGGGCAAAGCCGGGATCGGTGGTGTGGGCGGTACTTCGCAGTCAATCTCCATCACCACATCGGATACGATGCAAGTGACAGTGATCGGCCCAGGAATAACTGCGCTGTCACAAGGTGGCGCTGGTGGAAACGGTGGAGGGGCATCGGGCACGGACGTAGGCTTCGCTGGGGCTGGTGGCGCTGGCGGGAATGCAGGGACCTTGAGCCTGACCTCAGCGGAGGCTGATGGAGAGGGCAGCTGGAGGGTCACAACAACTGGTGACGACGCCCCGGGGATCAGTCTGTCGTCCATCGGTGGGGCGAGTGGCTCTGGCGGTGTTGCCGGCCGTGATCGGCAAACGACCGGAAGGTCCGGCAGCGGAGACGATGTGACCGTCTCTGACGCAACGTTGACGATCTCAACAAAAGGCAACCAATCACCGGGCCTCTATCTCCTGAGTAAGAGTGGCACCGGGTTGGGTGAGCTGGGAAGCAGCGGGTCAATAGTCGCGACTGGCACGTTTGACATTAGTACAACAGGTGCTCAGTCTCCCGGAATCGATGCCCTCGCGACCAACCCCGGCGGTGGCGGGGCTTCGTCGGGTTCTGTTACGGTGAACTTATCCGGTGGCAGCCAAGGCGTCTCCGCAACCGGAGCAGGCTCCCACGGCATAAAAGCCGCTAGCTCGGGCTCAAACGTCCAAACCGTTTCGATCACCGTTCCAACCAGCGCCACCATCACCGGCGGTGCCAAAGCCGCGGCATCGACCGACCCGGATGGGAGTGGCGTTTTCGTCGCAGACGGCACCAGCCAGAACACCTTGGTGAACGCCGGAACGATCCAGTCCGTACTCGGCACGTCGGGCGTTGCAATCACCTATGACGGCTCAGCGAGCCTGGGCGTCAACAACCAGAGCGGCACGGTCACAGGCTGCGTCATCAACGTGACCAGCAGCGGCCTCACACCGTGCGATAGTGATCAGAGCGCCCGGACCAGCTTGGACACCTCTGACTTCGACGCGGCCTTCTTGGTGACGGCGGCCGCAACGACCGGGTCAATCACGTTCGTCAACGGGCGGGGCGGCGTCGTGAACGCCGGGGCGCGGGTCGACACGACTGAATTCACCAACGCTGGTCGTTTCTCGCCAGGCGGCGACGGTGTTGCCGCGCCCACCGTCATTGACGGGAACTTTAAGCAAACGCGGGCGGGCACGCTCGCGATTGACGTGAGCGCGCAAGATGGTGCGATCGATCGGGTCGGCGTCACCGGTAAAGCCAAAGTCGATGGCACGGTGGAGGTCTCGCTGTCGGGATTTGATACCCCAATGCTCGGCGAGCACCGCCAAACGATCTTGAGCGCGCAAGAGGGCCTCACGGTGGAGGAAAGCCTTGCGGTTACCCAATCCATTGTCGCGCGCTACCGTCTTATCGAAGAAGCGAACAGGCTTGTAGTTGGGTTCGATATCGACTTTGCCAATGATGAGGCGACGTCCAAGATCAACGATAACCAGACGAATATTGCCGGTTACTTGCAAGATCTATATGAGGTTGGATTGATCGACACAGATCTCGCGCAGGATCTCGTCGCACTCGAGGATGCGCAAGACTACGCCCGCTTTGTGAACAACATGAGCGCAGAAGTAGCGCTCGACAACCAGATCGCTGCTGTCCAGGCCTTTCATGCCTTTCAGAAGCAGCTTTTAAGCTGCGCCGATGCCTCTGGACCAGGTGCGCTGCGTTTCCTCGACGATGGGCAGTGCGTTTTTGCAAGCACCCGCGGCGCCGGTTTTAAACGCGATGGCACGTCGGACAATTTGGGCTTTTCCGGCAGCTCTTGGTCGGTGTCTGGGGGCGGACAGTTTGCCGTTGGTGAAGATTGGACCATCGGCGGGGCGCTCGGTTACGAGTGGCGCCAGCTTGATGTCTCGGGCGCGTCTGCCTCTAGCGACGGCCAGTCCGTCTTCGCGGGTGTCTCAGTGAAGCGCCATTTCGGTGCACTGGAGTTTGGCGCATCCTCGAGCCTCGGGTACGGCGCTTACGACATTGATCGCCAGCCCCTTCCGGGGGCGAGTGTTGAGGCAGATCAAAACGTCTGGTCGCTGGGCGGGCGAGTTCGAGCAGCGTATGTGTTCGGATCCGAGACGGTCTTCATCGAGCCGCGCGTCGACCTGGGGGTCGACCACGTGTTCGGGTCGAGCTTCAGTGAGAGCGGCCCTACCGGGACGCGCCTCCTGGTGGACACGGACGATGAGACTTATGTCAGCCTCACGCCAGCAGTAAAATTTGGCGGCGAGGTAACTGCGTTTGACGGTATGCGTTTTCGTCCGAACATGACGGTCGGGATAACCCAGTATATAAATAACCCAGGTCCGAGTCTTACCGCAAGATTTGCCGAAGCCGGCACGGTGGTGGATGGTTTTGACGCAAGTACGGATGTCGCGACGACCTTCGTCGACCTTTCTGGCGGTGTTGACGTTTTCGCTAAGGATTACGCGGTTCTGCGGGCTGGCACGTTCACGCGTTTGTCGCGCGATGACACGATCTACGGTGGATCACTCCGATTGGAAGTCCCGTTCTGACCGCGTCGTAGAAATAAACGATGTTGCACGGCAAGGGTGACTGCAACCACCGCTTCGTTTTACTGCTCTTCGGCCCAAAACCACTCCCTCGCAGCAGGATTGAGCAACACGGTATCGCTAGTGTTGGCCATGCGATGGTTCATAGAGACTGTCCCTTCACCACTACGGGCATAATGGAATGCAACTCCATGATTTAGCCTTTGCAAGATATAATATTAACTTCACATATCGCCCGCACCTACGACCGAGAAAAGTGTACGTTTTATTTCATCGCCAATTCTTGCTGATCTCACCTATCAACACAGTTCTTTTCAGTTCAATGCGATTTTTCAATGCTGGCAGAAGAGTGCACTCTTGTTTGGACATGATGGGATGACCGGCTTGGCACGCATTATGCTCCTCGAAAGTGCGGGGAGAGAAAAAACGTAAAAAAGGGCTTTGAGTTGCGATGACAAGTCTGTGCAACATGCCTGCCCACCAGTTGCGCGAGCAATTCGCGATTGGTGCGGTGAGCGCGGCTGAAATCGCCGAAAGTTGCTTGGAGCGGTCTGCCGCACTCAAACACCTGGGCGCGATGGTCTGGCAGGAGCCGGGGGAAGTCCGTGCCAGTGCCGAAGCTATCGACCGTGCCAAACGAAAAGGGGAACCGCTGGGACCTCTGGCCGGCCTGCCCGTTGCCATCAAGGATCTCAATGATATTGCCGGAGCGCCCACCACCTTCGGATCACCCCTTTTTAAAGACAATATCGCAACTGCAGATGACGATGTTGTTGCAAACCTCAGAGCCGCTGGCGCCGTGCTGTTTGGCAAGACCAACGTACCAGAGCACGGGTTTGGCGCCACCACCACAAGCCCGCTATTTGGCCCAGCCCGCAATCCGTTTGACCTGGCACGAAGCGCAGGAGCATCCACAGGTGGCGGTGCTGTCGCGTTGGCTTCGGGGATGGCGCCGCTGGCCACTGGCTCTGATTTCGCCGGATCCCTGCGCACGCCCGCATCGTTCTGCGGGCTGACAGGGCTGCGCCCTTCTAACGGAGTTGTGGGTACACGCCGAAGGGGCATGGCGTGGAGCGCCTTTGACGTTGAAGGACCGATGGCGCGATGCGCTGCTGACTGCAAGCTCTTGCTTGCAGCAATGGCCCGAGGCGATCCGGGCGACCCACTCAGCGCGTCGCCCCACGAAAGGCTTGGAAAGCCTGCCACTCCGGTCGACCTTGGCGGGCTTCGGGTCGCAGTGTCCGAGGACATCGGCTTTGCGCCGGTGGCAAGGTCGGTGAGGGCCACGTTTCGCGATAAGCTTGCCCGTTTCAAACAGCTTTTTCGCGAACTTGAGGCGGCCACTCCAGATCTTGGAGCGGCGGAACGCACGTTCTTTGCCTTAAGAGGTGTCGGGTTCGTTGCCGACTTCAGCCCTATGGAGAGCGAGTTTGGCCACTTGCTTGGTCCGGTCGTGCTTGACGAACTGAAGCGCGCCCGCGCTCTCACGGCAGAGGAGATTGGCGCTGCGCACTTAGAACACACACGGGTCTTTCGGGCTGCCCTCGACTTTTTCGAAGACTACGATGTGTTGATCACACCGGCGGCTTCGGTTCCCCCGTTTGCCCACGAAGATGACTATCCTGCCGCTATCGATGGAGAACCGATGGGCGGCTACCTCCGCTGGGAGGCCATCGCGTGGGGGATCACGTTGACGCAACATCCGGCCGTCGTCATTCCGTGTGGTCTCGATCCCTCCGGCCTTCCATTTGGACTGCAGATCGTGGGCCCGAACCGGCAAGACGGTTACCTGCTCGACGTTGCTCATAGTCTGGAGCTCGCCTTTGCAGGCGATCCTGAACTTGCCCGTCCCACGCCCGACATCGACGGGCTTTTAAGGCGGGCCACTGAAACAACCATCAGATAGGAGACACGGTCACATGCGCGTTCTTGTTGCTACACTGTGCGCACTTCTCGCTCTTCCGGGCGTTGCAACGTCAAGCACACTCGATCACATCAAGTCAGAAGGCAAAATGACATTTGGGCTGGAAGCTCAGTATAAGCCTTTTGAGTTTCGCGATGAGAACAACGAGATCATCGGCTATGACATCGACGTCGCAACAGAGATCGGCAAACGCCTCGGCGAT
Organism: Pseudomonadota bacterium; assembly: GCA_038745295.1. GTDB lineage: Bacteria > Pseudomonadota > Alphaproteobacteria > Rhizobiales > Amorphaceae > Acuticoccus. Next base: position 8,702 of record JBCDLN010000082.1, read on the forward strand.
GTTGCTCCCGATCCTATCGACACAAACTGGTCCACCGTCATCCAGTCGCTTTATAATGGCGACTTCGATCTCATCTTAGGGGGAATGACCGCCACTGCGGAACGGTATAAACGCGTCAACTTCTCATACCCCTATATGGATGCGAGTTCGGGCCTTCTCGTCAAAAAGGATTCTGGCATCACGAGCCCGGCGGATCTTGCCGGCAAATCTGTTGGTGCCGGTGCTGGCACTCCGCAAATCAAGCAGTTGGAACTTGCTGCCGAAGAAAACGGCATCTCTTATAATGGGGCCACCAAGACATACGATGCCGATACCGTTGCTTATGCAGCCATGAACGCGGGCCGGATTGATGCGTACGCGTCCACGCTTGTCAGCCTGCTTGCCTACGCACAAACCGATGACAGCGTGACCGTTATCCCCTTCACCTCCAACAAATGGGACGCTGAATATACTGCAATGGCCTTCCGCAAGGAGGACGAAGATCTGCAGGGTGCAATCAATGAGATCATTGTGGAGATGAAAGACGATGGGACGCTCGCTGCCTTGCAGGAGAAGTGGTTCGGTCAGTCTTTCGTCGACATCTTGCCAAACAAAGCGCCCACATTTGAATAGGTAGATCCTTCGTGGATCTTGGCTTTATTGTTGAGGCGATGCCTCGGCTTTGGCCGGGGCTCATCCTCACGATCAAGCTATGCCTCACGGCACTTGTGATTGCCATGGCGATCGGCCTGCCACTTGGTGTGCTGCGGGCAGAGCTTGGCAACGGTATTACTGGGCGTGCTCTGGACAGTTATGTCTTCCTGGTGCGCGGCACGCCCATCCTTGTTCAGATTTACGCAGCGCATTTCCTTCTTCCCATGGCCGGGATCAAGCTTGATCCGTTTTGGGTCGGGATTGTTGCGCTCGTTTTCAACAGCGCTGGATACCAAATTGAAATCGCGCGCGGGGCCTTCATTTCGGTGGACCATGGTCAGGGCGACGGCGCTGCAGCGCTTGGCCTGACACGGTGGGCAACTCTGCGCTTCGTTATTTTCCCTCAAGCGGTGCCGCGCATGCTGCCGCCCCTTGCAAACGAAGCGTCCCACTTGGTGAAAGCCTCGTCGGTCTTGTCCGTTCTGGCCATATTCGAACTCCACAAAGCGGCCAACGCGATTATTTCCCAAAGCTTCAAGTTTCTCGAGATGCTCGCAGCGCAGGCGGTGCTTTACCTTGCATTTGTGCTGGCGCTGACGCAGCTTGCCGGCTTCTTGGAGCGGCGCATGCATCGTCGCTCTGGGGCGAGCATGACTGCCGATCTGTCAATCCGATGACAACCAAGCACTGACCATCCGCCGTGCTTGATCTAACATTTATGATCGATATTGCACCAAAGATGGCTCGGGCACTGCTGGTAACCGTTGCAATCAGCGTGATCGCAGTGGCTGCCTCCGTGGTAATTGGGGCGTTGTTCACGGGCGTGCGCATGTTGGGAGCACGATGGGCGCGTTGGACGGTCATTGCATTCGTCGAGTTTACGCGTGGGGTGCCACCGTTGGTGCACATCGCCATCATTTACTTTTTGCTCCCCGAAGCGGGCCTTTTGATCAACGAATTCTGGACGGGCGTCGTCGCGCTTGCCCTTATTGGCGGCGGATACGCTGTTGAGATCTTTCGCGCGTCGATAATCTCCATTTCGGCAGGCCAAACCGAAGCGGCCCGCGCGCTGGGGTTGCCGCCGAAGCTTTCCTTTCGTTTGGTGTTGTTGCCCCAAGCCATACGCCGCTCGCTGCCACCCCTCACCAACGAGCTCGCCAACATCATTAAGGCCTCCTCGCTCCTTTCCGTGATTTCGGTGAACGAGCTTACCAAGGTTGCGAACGACTTGATCTTCGTTCATTTCGTGGTGGTCGAAGTGTTGATTGAACTGACCCTTCTATACTTGGTGATCGTCGGCATTCTGATGCTCCTCTCCCGCCACCTTGAGGCCAGGTTCGCGTTGTGAGCGAGACAGTCCCCCGGATCGGCTTCTTGTTCCCGGCCGATGGTCTCAATGATGATGAGTTTTGGCGCTTCCTCCCCCCAAACGTGTTGTGGTTGACCGCGCGCTACACTGCTGGCGCCGAGGAGGAGACACTCACCCGCAACGGACTTGATCAGTACGCAGATCCTGCCGTTCTGGCGCGTGCCGCCGCACTTTTAGCGCCCGCCCACCCTGATGTAATCGCGTGCGGGGACCATGCCGGCAGCATCATGCGGGGCATCGACGGCGAGAATGCGCTAAGGGCGGCCATGGGGCCCAATGCCGTCACCATGGGCGGCGCGGCGGTCGAGGCGATACGCCGATTAGGGGCGTACCGGATTGCGCTTGTCTCGCCGTACTCAGAAGAGATCACGGCGCGGTTAGAAGCCTTCTTGGTGGAAAGCGGGCTCATGGTTCAATCCCGCCTCGTAATGGGCGCGGCGTCTGAGGAGGAGATCGGCCCTCGCTCGGCCAAGTGGTGGGCAAATGAAATAATAGACTGGGCATCAGGGTGCGGTCTGCAGAGCACTGATTGTGTGCTTCTGGCGGGTGGGGGTGTTCGGTTTGCTGGTGCCATTGTGATGGCGGAAGCGGTTCTCGGGCGGCCCATTGTCACCGGACCAGGCGCCCTTGTGTTTGCGGCGGCAACAGCTGCCGGCGTTGATCCGCGGCGGGCGGGTCTTGGTGCGCTCTATCAGCCTGTCGCGACAGCGAGTATTGACGTTGTCGCCCGGCGCCAATCACGGGCCACGAAGACGTTTGCGCTTGGTCCATCACCGCCAGTCTTTGTAAGCGGATCGGGAGCCTATCTCATCGCCGAGGATGGTCGACGCTACCTCGACTTTGCGTGCGGTTCAGGGACGACGTCCCTTGGTCATGGACACCCAGCGATAGAGCGTGCGGTGACTGCCCAAATCGCCAGCGGTGTCACCCATGTTGGTCCGCACTTCAATACCCCCGCGCAGGCTTTGCTCTACGAGAGGCTTGGCGGGATTTTGCCGGATCATCTGACGCATTTTCACCCCTGTGTTTCAGGCGCCGAAGCCACCGAGGCGGCCATTAAGGCTGCCATGCATGTCACCGGTGCTCGACGTTTCGTCGCCTTTGATGGGAGCTATCACGGCCGGTCTCTGGGCGCACTCGCGCTTTCGGCCGAGCGCGGTGCCAATGCCGCTCTCGCCCCATTTGAGCCGCCGGTTACCGTCCTGCCCTTTCCTCGAGCAAAGCATTTGGGTGAAGCGGCAGCAGCGGCCATTGAAGCAATGGTTGAGCCGCTTGCCGGTGTGATCATCGAGACAGTCCAGGCGACTGCCGGCCTGCGGGTCGCCGACCCGGATGGCCTTAAAGCGATTGCCGCCGCCGCCCAGTCGGTGGGTGCGCCACTCATTGTTGATGAGGTTTTTACAGGCTTTGGTAGGACCGGACGTTGGTTTGACTTTGAACGCGTTGGGCTGGCGCCGGACCTTGTGCTTTTGGGCAAGTCATTGGGCGGTGGCAGTCCTGCAGGCCTGCTTGCGGGAACGCACCGTATGCTCACCGGATGGCCGCAAGGGGCCCAAAGCGCAACGTTTCAGCTTCACCCCCTGGCCGCCCAAGCGGCGCTGGCATTTATTGAAACCCTTGAACGCCAATCCCTTGTCGAGCGGGCCCAAACCATTGGCGTTCAGCTTTCTGCCCACCTTGAGACTGTGTCTGGGCGGCAAGGCGTGACAGCAACGCGGGTGGCGGGTGCTTTTGGTGCTGTGGAGATGCGCGACGGGGAGGCCGCTCGCACTGTGCGCGCGCATGCGCTTGAGCGCGGTCTCATCACATGGGGCTGTGGGGTTAAAGGCGAGGCCATCGGGCTTGTTCCGCCCCTCACCGTAAGCCCGCGTGAGATCGACCGCGCCATGGCAATCCTGTTGGAGGCCCTGAACTCACTCTGACGCGGCAGTGACGAGGCCGACAACGATGTTGAGCGCGTCCTGCAGAAGGGTGGTGTCAATGTTGAGCGGCGGGAGGAGCATGACGCACTCTCCCTCACATCCACCACCATAGACGAGAAGCTGCTGGTCGAGGGCTGCACGCTGGATACTTTGGGCCGTTGCGGCGTTGCCAACGTCGATGGCGGCCTGCGCGCCTACAACTTTCACTTGGCGGCAAATGCCTTGCCCCACCAGAGGCTCAAGCGCCCGCCTCATGAGCGGAGCAAGAACGTTCTGAGCGCGGTCCGGCAGGCATTCGTCGCGCAATGTACTGAGTGTCGCCACAGCGGCCGCACACGCCAGCGGGTTGCCCTGAAAGGTGCTTGTATGGAGCCCTGGCGGCCAACGGCCAAGTACGTCGTTAGAGGCAGCGACTGCCGAGAGCGGTAGGCTCGCTGAGAGCCCTTTGCCCAAGACGATGATGTCAGGTTTGAAGGCCAGGCCTGCATGCTCAAAAGCAAACCAACGGCCAGAGCGCCCGAGGCCGGACCAGATCTCATCGGCAATAACCAGCGCGCCGCAGTCGTGCGCCGCCTGTGCGACACCTTGCAAAAACACCGGCGAAGGACCGCGAACCCCCGACACGCCCTGGACAGCCTCCACGATGACCATGGCAATATCGCTCGCTGCGGCCAACGTGTTTTTGAAGATTTGCAGAGCAAATGCCGCCTCATCGTCGCGGGTGGCGTAGGGGCAGAAGGTGACCCATGGGTTGGATGCCGGCACGAAGGGTTCGCGCAAGTGGGGTGCGTGCGTGGCGCACAGGGCGCCAAGTGTGCGGCCATGGTAGCCACCTTCGAACGCAATGATGCGCCGGCGACCTGTAGCAAACATTGCCGCTTTAATGGCCGTTTCGACGGCTTCCGCACCGGAATTGGCGAGGTGGATTGTCTGGCGGTCAACCGGCAGGACCTTGCTGAGAGCGTGGTAGAGGGCTGCACGCTCTGGAGAGGGCAGCCGAGTACCGGTGTGGAGAATGCCACTGTCGAGCGCGCGGGCAATAGCTTCCCTATGGCGTGGATGGCCGTGACCGATGAG
>JBCDLN010000083.1:0-13560 GCA_038745295.1 Pseudomonadota bacterium
CGCGTGGCTGACCTTATGCAAGGCTCGAACGCGGCAAATCACTGGACAAAAATGGACGCGACCCCCCTCCCGGACGATGACTATGGCGCGGGCTCCATCAAGGTGCTCAAAGGCCTTGATGCGGTGCGCAAGCGCCCAGGCATGTATATTGGCGACACCGATGATGGCTCGGGCCTTCACCACATGGTCTACGAGGTGGTGGATAACGCCATTGACGAGGCGCTCGCCGGTCATGCCGACACGGTCACCGTTTGTCTCAATGCCGATGGCTCTGTCACCGTCACTGACAATGGCCGCGGCATTCCAACCGACATTCACCCCGATGAGGGGATTTCCGCCGCCGAAGTGATCATGACCCAGCTCCATGCGGGCGGGAAGTTCGACCAGAATTCCTATAAAGTTTCAGGCGGTCTACACGGTGTGGGCGTCTCTGTCGTGAATGCGCTCTCGTCGGAATTATCGCTCACCATCCGCCGTGGTGGGCGCACACACCAAATGGCCTTCACCCATGGGGTGGCCGATGCGCCTCTGGCCGATGTCGGGGATGCTGAGGGCCGCTCCGGCACAGAGGTCCGGTTCCTTCCCTCAGAAGAAACCTTCTCCAACATTACCTTCGAGTTCGCCGTTCTGGAGCGCCGCCTCAGGGAATTGGCCTTCCTCAACTCAGGCGTTGCCATCACGCTAAGCGATAACCGCGGTGTCGAGCCGCGCACAGAGACAATGGTCTATGACGGCGGGCTCAGCGCGTTTGTTGAGTACCTCGACAGGGCGAAAACGCCGCTGATCTCGGCGCCTGTCACCTTCTCCGACGAGCGCGACGGCGTCACTGTTGAGGCGGCTTTGTGGTGGAACGATACCTACCACGAGAACGTGCTCACCTTCACCAACAACATCCCTCAGCGCGATGGCGGCACCCACCTGGCGGGCTTTCGCGCCGGCCTCACCCGCCAGATCACGCACTATGCTGAAAGCGTTGGCACGACGAAGAAAGACAAAGTCTCCCTCACCGGGGAAGACTGCCGCGAGGGGCTGACCTGCGTCCTCTCCGTCAAAGTGCCAGACCCTAAGTTTTCGTCCCAAACCAAAGACAAGCTCGTCTCGTCGGAAGTGCGTCCCGTCGTTGAGGGGCTCGTCAACCAGGGGCTCTCGACCTGGCTTGAAGAGCATCCCCAAGAGGCCAAGATCATTGTGGGGAAGGTGGTTGAGGCAGCCTCGGCGCGGGAAGCGGCGCGAAAGGCGCGCGAGCTCACCCGCCGCAAGGGCGCGCTCGACATTGCATCGCTCCCCGGCAAGCTTGCCGATTGTCAGGAGCGCGACCCTGCGAAGGCCGAACTCTTCCTGGTGGAGGGCGATTCGGCAGGGGGCTCAGCCAAGCAAGGCCGCCACCGCGCCAACCAGGCGGTGCTCCCGCTGCGCGGTAAGATCCTCAACGTGGAGCGGGCCCGGTTTGACCGGATGCTCTCCTCCAACGAGATCGGCACCCTCATCACAGCGCTCGGCACAGGGATCGGCAAGGATGAGTTCCAGCCCGACAAGCTGCGCTACCACAAGATCATCATCATGACGGATGCGGACGTGGACGGCGCCCACATCCGAACGCTCCTCCTCACCTTCTTCTACCGCCAGATGCCCGAACTCATCGAGCGCGGCCACCTCTTCATTGCCCAGCCGCCGCTCTACAAGGTGCGTCGCGGCAACTCTGAGCAATACCTCCACGACGACGGGGCGCTGGAAGACTACCTGGCAGGCGCTGGCCTTGAAGACACCGCACTCACTCTGTCTTCTGGCGAGGTGCTGGTGGGCCCTGACCTTGCTGCCGTGACCCAAAAAGCCCGCCTAGTATCCGACATTTTGGACGGGATGCATTCGCGCTACGACCGCACAGTTGTGGAGCAGGCGGCTATTGAGGGCGCGTTCTCGCCGGAAACCCTTGCCGATGCTGAGGCGGCCGCCGCCCTTGCAGGCAGGATTGCCGTGCGGCTCGACAGTTTGGCGGAAGATTTTGAGAAGGGGTGGAGCGGCACTGCGACTGACGCTGGCGGCCTTGCCTTTGAGCGAATGGTCCGCGGCGTGAAGGAGCATGTGGAGGTGGATGGGGCGCTCTTAGGCTCATCCGATGCCAAACGCCTTTCCGCGTTTGCCACCCATCTTCAAGAGACTTATGCGGGTCCCGCCACCTTGGTGCGCAAAGACAAACCCATCACCATTTTCGGCCCACGCGATTTGGCGGGTAACGTCTTTGCGGCAGGGCGGAAAGGTCTCACCGTCCAGCGCTACAAGGGCCTTGGTGAGATGAACGCCGATCAGCTTTGGGAAACGACACTCGACCCCAACGCACGCACTTTGCTCCAAGTGCGCATTTCAGAAGCGGATGACGCTGACAGCGTCTTCACCCGCCTCATGGGCGATGCTGTGGACCCCCGCCGCGAGTTCATCCAAGACAACGCGCTTCAAGTCGCCAATCTCGACGTTTGAGATAAAGGCCTTATATCCCCCCGGGCGCAGGCTGAAGTGCCGGTGCCCGGCGGGCCTGCAAACCACGCTTTCACGATGAGTTTCACCAAAGCGACACATCCGTGTGGCACCCATCATGCTTGCGCGACCATCGGGTAACCGGCGACAGACCGCGCCCCGGCCACCAATATTGCGTCATTTCAATTGAGTTCGGTGGATGCTTCAACTCAACGGGCAAAAAGCGCTGGTCATTGGGATTGCCAACGACCAGTCCATTGCGTGGGGCTGCGCCAAGGCGCTCCATAGCCTCGGCGCCGAAGTGGCCGTCACCTACCTCAACGCCAAAGCAGAGCCCTACGTGCGGCCGCTGGCGGAAAGCATCAACGCCCCCATCATCATGCCCTACGATGTGCGCGACGAAGCTGAGGCAGATGCCCTTTTTGCTGCCATCACAGACACTTGGGGTCAGCTCGACACCATCGTCCACTCCATCGCCTTTGCCCCGCGCGACGACCTTCATGGCCGCGTCATCGACAGTTCGGCGGAAGGTTTTGCGCTGGCGATGGACATTTCCGTCCACTCGTTCTTGCGCATTATCAAGCGGGCCGAGCCGCTGATGCCAAAGGGCGGCACGGTAATGACGGTCTCATTCTTGGGCGCCACGCGGGTTGTGCCGCACTATAACATTATGGGGCCTGTCAAAGCCGCACTCGAAGCGTCGGTGCGGTATGCGGCGGCCGAGCTGGGGCCGAAGGGGATCTCGGTGCACGCCCTGTCGCCAGGGCCACTCAAAACCCGGGCGGCATCTGGGATTGCCGAGTTCGATGAGCTTCTCAATGAAGCCGCTCAGCGGACGCCGACCCATCAACTCGTCACAGCCGATGACGTGGGCGCCTATGCAGCGTTCCTCGCCAGCCGGCCTGCCGCCAACATTACCGGCGGTGTTCACATGATCGATGGTGGTTTGAGCATCATCGGCTAACGCCACTTATCATCGCGGAAGGGGAGATCCGTCGCCATGAGCACGCTGCCCGCACTGACTGCACCGTTCGAAACAAGCACCATCGCGGCAGAATATGCTGCGCTGCCATCCAAACCGCTGGGCGCCTCGGTGACGGCGCTTGCCGAGACCATGGCCGCTGGCGACTTGATGCTCCGCTCGTTGACGAGCCACGCCGAGGCGATCTCGCACACCCATAACGAGCGTACCAAGTCGACGATGGAACGCTTCGCCGAGGCGGTGCGCGCGCTCAACGCCTCGGTCGCTAACGCGACCATCACCGACCATGCGAGCGCCTATATGCGCGATGCCATGGAGCGCTCCATCCTCGTCGTCGACGTGATGCGCGAGCGTGGTGACAACTTCCTGGAACATGAGGCTGCAGGTTGCCCCCCCGTCCTCGCCTACGACTACGAGGTGGTCGTGGACGGGCGCGATCTGCCGCGCCCCTGCAACTACCAGCTCTTGCGGATCATCCCGCCCAAAGGCGTCACGGTGCTGGAGCGCAAGCGCCCCTACATCATCGTCGATCCGCGGGCGGGCCACGGCGCCGGCATCGGTGGGTTCAAGCCCGACAGCCAGGTGGGCGTTGCCTTCCACGATGGCCACCCGGTCTACTTCGTTGCCTTCCGCAGAGACCCCGAGCCCACACAAACCCTTGCGGACGTCACCCACGCCGAGGCCACATTTGTCCGCAAGGTGATGGAGCTTCATCCCAATAGCCCGCGCCCCGTGATGGCCGGCAACTGCCAAGGCGGGTGGGGCGTTCTCGTCACCAACGCCACGCACACTGATCTCACCGGTCCCATCGTGCTCAATGGTGCGCCTGTGGCGCCGTGGTCGGGCGAGATCGGCAAGAACCCGATGCGCTACAATGCCGGTGTGCTTGGCGGAACGTGGGTGCCGATGCTGCTGTCGGACCTCGGCGGCGGCGTCTTCGATGGCGCGAACCTTGTGATGAACTTCACGCTGCTCAACCCAAGCCGCAATTTTTTCAAAAAATACTACGATCTTTACGCCAAAGTTGACGATATGCGCGAGCGCTTCTTGTCCTTTGAGCGCTGGTGGGGCGGCTATTTCTTGCTGAACGAGCCGGAGATTCGGTGGATCGTGTCTCAGCTCTTTGTGGGCAACAAGTTGGTGCGCAACGAAGCGCAGTTGGAGCCCGGCCACCCCATTGATCTGAAAGGCATTCAAGCGCCGATCATTGTCTTCACCAGCCACGGAGACAATATCACCCCGCCGCAACAGGCGCTCAACTGGATCATCGACACCTATAGCGATGTCGACGAAATCAAGATTCGCGGCCAGCGGATCGTCTACATGATCCACCCCGATATTGGCCATCTTGGTATCTTTGTGTCGTCCCGCATTGCCAAGAAAGAGCACACCGAAGTCGCCTCGACCATGAAGACCATCGAGGCGTTGGCCCCCGGCCTTTACGAGATGAAGGTGGATTCGGTGGAAGGCCATGGCCACGACCGCCGCTACTTTGTGAGCTTTGCCGAACGCACGTTCGACGATATTCGCGCCGTCGACGATGGGCGCGACGATGAAACCGCGTTCGCCGCCGTCGCCCGCGCCAGCGAGCTTCAGGCCGAACTCTACGACGCGTTTGCGCGCCCCTTCGTGCAAGCGGCCGTCCAGGAGCCGACGGCGCACGCCATGCGCATGATGCACCCCATGCGCGTTGGGCACTGGATGTTCTCTTCGCTCAACCCGTTTTTGCAGCCCTATAAGGCCGCCGCGGGAATGCTTGAAAATCGCGACAAAGACCTTGCCGCGGACAACCCCTTCAAGCTCATGGAAACGGTCTATGCTGACCTTTATGAGCAGTCTCTCGACATGTACCGCGACTGGCGGGACTCCGTTTACGAGATGAGCTTTTATGCCGCTTGGGGCGCGCCGTGGGCACAAGCCTATGGCAAACCCAACGCGGCCAAGCGGGTGCTGAAACATAAGGATGAGCTGCGCGGCCTGCCTGAGGTGAAGCTTGCCCTTCTCCACATCGACGATGGCGGCTTTGAAGACGCTGTCGTGCGGATGCTCATCATGCTGGCCGATAGCAGAGGCACTGTGCGCCGCGACCGGCTGGAGCGCGCTTCACGCGTCCTGACGCAAGACAAGCCCTTCCGCGAACTTTCCATGGAAGAGCGTGCGCGCATCATTCACGAGCAGACCATCATCGTCACCTTTGCTGGGGCGCAGGCCGTTGAGACCCTGCAGAACCTCCTGACCGACGAGGAGACACGGCAACGAGCGTGTGCGGCCGTCCAGTATATCGCGGGCCCCATCGGCGAGATGTCACCAGAGACGCTCACGATGCTGCAGCGCATTCGCTCAGCGCTCAGCCTTCCGCCCGCCTCCGACGATGTGCTGGAGGATCCGTTGCGCGACCCCAATGACGGGCCGTGGTTCCAAGTTTTGGATCCCGCCGCAGAATGAGCGTTGTTGCCAACACGCCCTACGATCAGCTCAAGGTCGGCGATTCGGCTGAGCTGGTCCGGGTCTGCACGCAGGACGACTTCATCGTGTTTGCCACAGCATCGGGCAACTATAACCCAATGCATCTTGTGGCGACCGACGAGGCCGGCGATGAGCCGCGGGAGCCCATCGCGCCTGCCATGTGGATCGGCTCGCTGATCTCGGCTGTGTTGGGCAACATGCTGCCGGGCGCAGGCACCATCTACAAGAGCCAGCATCTGAAGTTCGAAGGCCATGCCAAAGCGGGCGACGAACTTTTGATCTCAGCCAAGGTGTTGGCGAAAGGCGCTGCCAGAGAGGTGGTGCTGGAGACCGCCGTCCACCGCCGTGCCGACAATGCGCGTCTGGTGGTGGGGGAGGCGGTTGTGGTCGCTCCCGACCGTGCCGTTGAGACCCATGAGCAGGATGTGCCGGGGCTGGTCGTCCAAAGCCACCGCCATTTCGATGCGCTCATCAAACTGGCAGAGCCGCTCGACCCCATCCCCACAGCCGTCATCGCGCCTGAAGATGCCAACTCCTTAGGCGGCGCGCTGCTCGCCCACCGCCACACCATCATCACCCCCATCCTGATTGGCGATCCGGAAAAGATCGCAGCGGCGGCCAAAGAGATCGACGCCTCGCTCGACGGCATCGAGATTGTGGAAGCCGATACGTCGAAGGATGCAGCCCACTTTGGTGTTGATCTCGTCGATCAAGGGAAGGCCCGTGCGGTGATGAAGGGCCACCTCCACACCAATGAGCTGTTGAAGGCGTGTCTGCGCAAAGAGAATGGGCTCAGAACCGGGCGCCGCCTCACCCATAGTTTTGTAATGGATGTGCCTGGCGTTTCCCATCCCATCATCGTGTCGGATGCGGCGATTAACATCGCGCCCGATCTTCTGACCAAGGTCGATATTGTCCAAAACGCCATCGACGTTGCCCACGCCATCGGGATTGATCAGCCCAAGGTGGGCGTCCTCTCCGCAGTCGAGACGGTGAACGCCCAAATCCCCTCCTCCATCGATGGGGCGCTCCTGTCCAAGATGGCCGAACGCGGGCAGATCACCGGCGGCATCGTCGATGGACCGCTCGCGATGGATAATGCTGTCGACCTTGCGGCCGCGCGGATTAAAGGGATTACCTCGCCCGTGGCGGGGCGCGCGGAAGTCTTGGTGGTGCCGAACCTTGATGCGGGCAACATGCTCGCCAAGCAGCTCATCTTTGTGGGGCGGGCGGATGGGGCTGGGATTGTGCTGGGGGCGAGCGTCCCCATCATCCTCAACTCCCGCGCCGATAGCGATAAGTCGCGGCTTGCGTCTTGCGCAGTGGCCGCGCTTCACCACGCACGGCAGACGGGCCGCACGCGGGCTGCGGCGGCCCCATGAGCGGGCTGATCCTCACCCTCAACGCCGGCTCATCCTCGCTCAAGTTCGCGCTTTATGAGCCTCGTGCAGGGGGCGAGCCAGAGCTCATCCTCGCCGGGCAGGCGGAGCGTCTTGGCGGGGAGGCCCGCTTCATCGCCCGCTACCCCGCTGGCGACACGGTGGCCGATCACCCGTTTGGCGCCGGCACACCCGCCAACCACCACGGCGCCCTTGCCGAAATCTTGCGCGTGGTGGAAAGCGAGCGGCCGGGGGCGGAGATGGCGGCAGTGGGCCACCGCGTTGTCCACGGTGCGCATCTTTATGGCGAACCGGTCGAAGTCACCGATGCCATCATCGCATCGCTCAGAGAATTTGAGCCCTTTGCGCCCCTTCACCAGCCCCACAACATTGCAGGTATCTTGGCGGCCAAAGCGGCCTTTCCTGGCGCCATCGAGATTGCCTGTTTCGACACCGCCTTTCACCGCGCGCATCCGTTCGTCAACGATGTTTTCGCCCTGCCGCGCCGCTACTACGATAAAGGCGTGCGCCGCTACGGCTTCCACGGCCTCAGCTACACCTTTATTGCCGATCACCTCAGCAAAACGATGCCCGACCTTCACGCCGGCAAAGTGGTGGTGGCCCATTTGGGAAACGGCGCCTCCATGTGCGCCATAAAGGGTGGCCAGTCCATCGGCTCTTCCATGGGCTTTTCAGCAATGGACGGGCTTCCCATGGGGACGCGCTGCGGCCAGCTCGACCCTGGTGTCGTCCTCTACCTGATGGAGCACGAAGGTCTCACCACCAAAGAGGTGACGGACGTTCTCTACCGCCAGTCCGGGCTTCTGGGCCTTTCGGGTCTTTCCAACGACATGCGCACCCTGCAGGAGGCGGGCACCCAAGCGGCAAAAGAAGCGATCGACTATTTTGTTTTTCGCATCCGCCGGGAGCTGGGGGCGATGGCGGCTGTGCTCTCAGGGCTTGATGGTCTCGTCTTCACCGGGGGGATCGGCGAGCATGACGCGGATATTCGAGCAAGGGTTTGCGCCGACGGCGGCTGGCTGGGCCTTGCCGTCGATGAAGCGGCCAATGCGCGCGGCGAGCGAGTAATTTCTACAGCCGATAGCGCGGTCACCGTCATGGCGATCCCCACCGATGAAGAGCGGGTCATTGCCCGCGCGGCCCAAGGGTTCTTGCAGTCGGCAGGGCTGAGCGCCGCTTAAGGCGCCGCTTGGCAACAGAGCATCGTTGTTCTTCGCCGTGTTGAACACTATAGATTCCGCAGCGGGTTGGGAGGCTTTTGCATGAATGCGCCGGTGCGGGTGACAAGCGGTCCTTCGGAGAGGCGGCGCTCGTTGGGTGTCGATATCGACGGGGTCAAAGTGGGTGGCGGCGCCCCCATCATGGTCCAGTCGATGACCAACACCGACACGGCTGATATTGCCGCCACCGTCTCACAGGTGGCAGCGCTCGCCGCGGCAGGGTCTGAGGTGGTGCGTGTCACGGTCGATCGCGACGAATCGGCCGCCGCTGTTCCCAAAATTCGCGATGCGCTCGCCGCCCGCGGCGTCTTCGTGCCCTTGGTGGGGGACTTTCACTATATTGGCCACAAGCTCCTTGCCGATCATCCCGCCTGCGCCGAAGCTCTGGCGAAGTACCGGATCAACCCCGGCAACGTCGGCTATAAGGCCAAGCGCGACACCCAGTTTTCCGCGATCATCGACACCGCAATTCGCTACGACAAGCCTGTGCGCATTGGCGTCAACTGGGGCTCGCTCGACCAAGAGCTTCTCACCCACTTGATGGATGAGAATGCCAAATCCTCCACCCCCATTTCCGCCGCTGCGGTGCTGCGCGAGGCGATGGTGGTCTCAGGCATCACCTCGGCCGAGCGGGCTGAAGAGCTGGGCCTGGGCGCAGACAAAATCATCATCTCCGCCAAGGTCAGCGATGTTCAGGAGCTGATCGCGGTCTACCGGGACCTTGCTGCGCGCTGCCGCTATGCCCTCCATCTGGGACTCACGGAAGCGGGGATGGGCTCTAAGGGAATTGTTGCGTCGGCTGCGGCGCTGGGCGTTCTCCTCCAAGAAGGGATCGGCGACACCATCCGCATCTCCCTCACGCCAGAGCCTGGCGGCGACCGGACACAGGAAGTCAAAGTCGCCCAGGAGCTGTTGCAGACCATGGGTTTTCGGGCGTTTTTGCCTGTGGTCTCGGCCTGTCCTGGCTGTGGGCGCACCACGTCCACCGTCTTTCAAGAACTTGCCAAGGATATTGAAGGCCACATCGGCACCCGCATGCCGGTTTGGAAAGCGCGTTATCCGGGCGTGGAGCGTATGAAGGTAGCCGTCATGGGGTGCATCGTGAATGGCCCGGGCGAAAGCAAGCACGCTGATATCGGGATTTCCTTGCCTGGCACGGGCGAGCAACCGTCCGCCCCGGTGTTCATTGACGGCAAAAAGGCGATGACCTTGCGCGGTGCGGGCATTGCTGACGAGTTCAAGGCCATTGTTGAAGACTACGTCGCCAACCGCTTTGGCGATGGCGGTACCGCGTAAGCTGCCTTTCTGACGGCCCGTTCAGGGGGGACGTGAGTGCGCTCCGGCAAACCGCGCGCCAGTCGCCTCCCGCCTGCCCGGCGAGGCTGACATCAGAACGAAGAATGCTGAGCCGCCCCTGGCGCCGGCGGGTAGACTGAGCCGCCACACGCCGTTGCGGCGAGAGAGGCATCAACTTTATCGCCTTAAGTGCGCTATCCTCCGTTCGGGTCGCGCGCGCCGTCCATGGTCGACCCCATGCGTTGATTGGATTGGAGCCTGTCCATGCGTCATCTCACTGCCTGCGCCCTCGTCTTGGGCGCGCTCGCGACGCTGCCCGCTGCGGGGCCGCTTCAAGCCCAAAGTGTTGCTCCCATGGACCCGGCCTGTGCGCCTTTGGTGGGGACCTATCTGTCGCGCAAAGCAAACCCGGGTGATGGTGATCCTGGCGCCACGCTCATGTCGCTCACAGCCGGTGGGCAAGCGTTCATGGACGATGCCGCTCAAGGTGGGATTGCCGGCTACCAGCCCTTCACCACCGCGCGCGGTGCTTGGGTGTGTGAGGGGGTTAGCGATGGTCAAATTGCCATGCGCGCTGTGATGGTGGACTTCACCCATGGCACCGCGCAGGAGCCGGCGCAAAAGATTGTGCGCGTTGCAACGTCTGCCAGGCTCGATCCTACAACGGGGGTGTTGGAGGGCACGACCGAGGTGTTCTTCTATCCCATTCAGGCAGATCCGCTCGCCCACAGCACCCCGTTTGAAGGACAAGCGCAGTACACCTTTCAAGGCACTAAAATCACCGCCGAGTAGGAGGAGCTTATGACCGTGATGAAAGGCGAAGACGTCATCGCCACGCGTCCGCTGTGGACCTTGGAGCCGGGCGGCAAGGCAATCATGCGGGACATCAAATTCGCTGATTTTACCGCTGCATTCGCGTTCATGACCAAAATCGCGATTGCTGCGGAAAAAATGGATCACCACCCTGAATGGTCCAATGTTTACAATAAGGTGAGTATTCGCCTCACCACACATGATGCAGGCGGCCTAACCCAAAAAGACGTCGCCCTTGCCAGTGCGATTGATGAGGCGAGCCCGTGAGCCCAGCCCCCATTGATGGTGAGGTTTTGCCGCCCGAGCAGAGCGGTGAGACAGGTCAAAGCGTTGAGGAGGACGAGCGCACCGTTCGCGCCGGCTTTTGGAAAACGTTCAAACGGGCCGTGCGCCAGATCCCGTTCAGTCACGACCTTGTGGCGGCCTATTATTGCGCAATGGACCCAGCAGTCCCGCTACGGGTGCGCGCAACGCTCCTTGCAGCGCTTGCCTATTTTGTGGCGCCTATCGACGCCATACCGGACTTTCTGGTGGGTGTGGGCTTTGCCGATGATGCCACGGTTTTGCTGACAGCCATTGCCATGGTCGCCACCCACATCACCGAGCGTCATCGTGATCGTGCGCGAGACGCGTTGCAGACCTAGGCGTCGACAAAAGTTGGCAGGGAACTTGCGGCCGCCGGTTCAATTCGCGTCTCTTGATGGTTCTCAGTCTGTACTTGAGACAGAAAATGCCGGCCACTGAGTGACCGGCATTTTTAGTATATATGCTAAATCAACTGTGTTGATGCATGCACCACATGCGGATTTACCGGTTGGCGCGAAGGGGGGTTCGGCGCGGCTTGGGGGCTGTTTGAGGGCGGTCAGCATGATGGTTTGGGTCAAGCCCGCCGGCTATCCCCATACCGTTGATCATGCCGGTCAGACCGTTGACGAAAAAATCAAACATCTGGCCCATACCGACCTCCAAAATCCCGCTCATGCGGGATATCGAATACGGAACGGCGGGATTCGAGCCGCGCTGCGCTCTCTTCAATGCCGATGTCGGCCAGCATCCTGCGGTCAAGGCTCGCAAGGGACCTGCGCTCGGACCAAAGGTCGAGCCAAATGCGAATGCGGGTCCAAATGGTTTGCGGCGTGGCGGTGCGGGCGTAACTTTGCTTCAGAACGGTTTGCATTGATACCCTCCTACGCTTGGAATGCACCTTGAACTGGGGGCTTTCAGCCGATAAGTGAAACGAAACGTCGTCATCACACTCATCACAGAGATTGATCGTGGCCCGCACACTCGACCTTGGAGCGTTGAGGAGCTTTGTTGAAATCGCTGACGCCGGCGGTGTGACGCGTGCGGCAAAGCGCCTCAATTTGACGCAATCGGCCGTGTCCATGCAGCTCAAACGCTTGGAGCTGGCGTTGGGCCAACCGCTGTTCGACCGTGATAAGCGCACCATGACGCTCACCACCCACGGCGAAGAGTTGATGAGCTATGCCACGCGCATGCTGGCCCTTAACGATGAGGTGTGGTCGCGCATGACGGAGCGCACCTACGAGGGCGAACTCACCCTCGGCGCCCCCCATGATGTCATTTACCCCTACATCCCCGATGTCTTGCGCCGGTTCGCGCGCGAGTACCCGAGGGTGCGCATCGCGCTTCACTCCTCCTACACACATAAGTTGAAGGAGCAGTTCGACCGTGGTGAGGTGGATGTGATCCTCACCACCGAGACAAGCCCGGGGCCAGGCTCAGAGACTTTGCAAGAAAGCCCGCTGGTTTGGATCGGTGCGCCGAGCGGCCTGGCATGGCGTCAACGGCCGCTGCCGCTCGCGTTTGAAAGCGGTTGCATCTTCCGCCCCTGGGTCCAAAAGGCGTTGGATCAGGCGGGTATCCCCTGGGTGATGGCGGTGGATTCATTCTCCATACGCACCATTGATGCGAGCATTTCGGCAGACTTTGCCATCCACGCTGCCATTAGCTTCACCGTCCAGAAGCGCTATGAGGTGATTGACCACGTTGGCCATCTGCCCGACTTGCCACAAATTAAGGTTGCGCTCTACGTCTCCAATGGGCCAAAGGCAGTGCTGGCGCAAAAGCTCGCCGCCGTTGTGCGCGAAGTGTGGGCAAAGGGCACGGGCGACATTCATCCTGCCGCGCTTGCGGCAGAATGACGGCGATTCACCTGCTCTTCAGCTCTAGTGTGTCAAAGCCTGTTGATGAGGGTGGGTGTTGAATGAGCCGCTACACTTTGCCCTACAGCAGGGCTTGACCGCACAGCGCGGGTCCCGAAATGAGTTGGCTAGGCTTCGTCGGACACCAGGAATTTGGCATGCGAACCATCGCGACACTCTTTGCTATCCTCTTGCCCCTCTCGGCCTTGGCGCAAACGGCGCCGACCCTCCTGGAGCAGTACCGCGACTGGGAGGCCTACCGCTACGACGGTAGCGGCCAGAGGACGTGTTACATCCTTTCCAAGCCCAAAACGCTTGCGCCCCAGAACCGCAATCATGGCGATGTGTTTTTCTTTCTCACCTCGCGCCCCTCTGAAAATGTGTTCAATGAGGTGAGCGTGCGTGTGGGCTAGCCCTTCGCCCCGGAAAGCACTGTGACGGTGGATGTGGACGGTAAGACGTTCAACCTCTTCACCAAGGATGATGGTGCTTGGGTGGAAGCGCCGGCGGATGAGCAGAGCTTGGTGGCAGCCATGAAGGCGGGTCGCTCCATGACGGTGAAGGGCCGCTCAGCGCGGGGGACAGCCACCACCTACACCTTCTCCTTGTCAGGGGTAACGGCGGGGACCAACCGCATCGCCAGCGAGTGCCAGAGCTAGGCACGTGGCGAACCTTGCCCTCCTTAAGCGGCGCGCTGCGCAGCCGGCTATCACGCCCGACGTGACGGCGTTGGCACCGCCGGCGGA
>JBCDLN010000084.1:0-13510 GCA_038745295.1 Pseudomonadota bacterium
GGATGGCACTGGGGGCGGCATCAGTGAGCGGCGGGAGGTTGGGGCCTTGAGGCAGCACCGCGCCCGCGGCCTGGTCGAACTCTTCCTGGGTGATGAGGTCCACTTGGAGCGCGTCATCTCGCGCGGCGAGCTGTGCTGTTTCAGGCGGTTTGGATGTGAGGAGGAGGCCCAGCGCCCCTCCATGGATCAGCACCGCCAGCACCGCGCACACAAAAAGCCACGCGCGCTGCCTGCCGCCACGCGGCCGTAACAGCCGTTGCCGCCCGTCAGCGAGTGGCCACGCAGGTGTCATCATGCCAGTATAGGCCTAAGGGCGGGCTGAAAGAACCGCCCGCGTCAACCGAGGGCGGGCTGAAAGAACCGCCCGCGTCAACCGAGGGCGGGCTGAAAGAACCGCCCGCGTCAACCGAGGGCGGGCTGAAAGAACCGCCCGCGTCAACCAAGGGCGGGCTGAAAGAACCGCCCGCGTCAACCGAGGGCGGGCTGAAAGAACCGCTCTTTTCGATCAAGGGCGGCAGATCAGAACCGCCCATCACGACCAGGGGGCCTCACTCATGTCATGGCGATTATTGTTGCCGCTTGCCGCTTGCCTATCCGGCCTGGCACTTCCGGCGGCCGCGCAGGATACTGCCGCCGCCTCCACACCCTTGAGCCTTGAACTCAACAAGCTTGAAGAGGCTGATGGGATCTGCCGCGCATACTTCATCGCGCGCAACCAAACAGGCCAAGATGTGGCCAATCTTGAGCTGGACACGTTCTTGTTCGACCGCGACGCGATCATCTTACAGCGCCTTGCCCTGCCATTTGGTCCGGTGGGCACACGAATGCGGATTGTGTCGTTTGACTTCAACCTCAGCTGCAATGCCATCGGCAGCGTCTACGTCAACGATGTGCTGTCCTGCGAGCCGTTGGAGGCGGCGGCGTGCGCGGCGGCCCTTCAAACCTCAAGCCGCGCGGCCGCTGCACTCGATTAAGCCGGGCGCGTTGCAATCAAGAGCCAGCCGTTCACCGGAGCGGCCGTTTCCATGCGCAGCACCTCTGACGACAAGGCGGTGATCTCAAACCCTGCCTCTTGGAACGTGCGGCGCAAATAGTCATCGCCGTGAGTATAGCGTCCCGTGTGCGGCAGTGAGATGTCCTGCCCATTGGGGTCAGCCTCGAACGTGGCGATGAGGGTGCCGCCCGGCTCCAAAGCTCTAAAGCAGTTTTGCGAAAACTCTTCCATGCGGCCCACATAGCACAGCGCATCTGCGGCAATGACCATCCCAAAGCCGCCTGGGACGGTCTTCAGATACGCAATGAATTCTGCCTTCTCCAGCGTGTCGTAGGATTTTCGCGTGTGCGCGCGGTCAAGCATTTTTTGGGATAGATCGATCCCCACCAAGGTTTTGGCATGGGGGCGGACAAGGGGGCCGCACAGCCCTGTGCCGCAGCCAAGATCAAGTATATCGATGGGATCGGTGCCAGCAAGTATTTGAGCAACAGCGCCTTGCACCAATTCAGGTGCCCTATACTCAAGATTTTCGAGGCGGGAATCGAACGTCAGCGCAAAATTGTCGAAAACCGTTTCCACATACGCATCGGATGCGCGGTCCGGCATGCGGTTTTCAAGGGCCGCCAGATGGTGCTCTGCCGACGGGTCGCCCGGGATCTCTTCAAGCCACTCACGCAAGACTTCCTTGGCCTTTTCAGTCTCGCCCAGATAGGCATAGGCGGTGGCAAGGAGTTTGCGGCCAACCCGGCTTTGGGGCAGATATGTGGTGGCGCGCAGGGCACATTGGACGGCCTCTTCCACCCGGTCGACGCTGATGAGCAAGTTGCCAAGGTTGTGCCAGGGTGCGGCCTCTTCAGGGTTGAGTTCGATGGACTTGCGCAGCGCTTCTTCGGCAAGGTCCAACTGGCCGACGGTGCGCAACAACACCCCGGCATTGCTCCAGGCCTCTGCGCTTTTAGGCGCAAGTTTTAAAACATCTTGGTAAACTGATACAGCCTCGTCGGCATCTCCAGCCTCAATCATCACGTTGCCCATGTTGAGGAGGAGGCCTGGATTATCAGGATCGAGCGCGCTTGCCTGTTTGAGAAGATTTATGGCGTCTTCATTGCGGCCCTGGTTGTGGCGCAGGACGCCCAAGAACTGCAGCGCATCTGAGTTTTCAGGTTGGTGCGCCAGAAGCGCAAGGTAAATCTTCTCAGCATCATCCCAGCGGCCGTTTTGGTGAAATTCCATGGCCATCGGCAAGGCATTGTCGAGTGTGACGACCACCTCATCGCTGTGATCTGCGTCACCGTTATGCGGAACACTCTGCTCAGACATCTGAATTTCCTTGGTTTCTCGGCGTTTTGCGTTTTTTCGGGGTCGCGCTTGCCCTTCAAATGGCGATGGTGGTCGCTTAAATCAGCCCAAGACGTGGTATCCTCCAACGATAAATCTCACAGCACAGTGCAGGGCTGCTTGAGACCATCGCCTGGTGGATTTCACCACGTGCTATCTGCTATGTATGCTATCGCAAACCTTATTGGAGGGAAGAACCATGCCAAGCGGAGGGCAAGGTTTCATTGGCCGCAATCGACCGCCTCGGGTCCATATTACTTATGAAGATCCCTATGATGCCGAGCAGCTGGTGGAGCTGCCGTTTGTCATGGGCGTTTTGGCTGATTTGTCGGGCAATGCTGCCGGCAAAGAAAAGGCTGAGGTGGGAGATCGCACCTTCTCCAAAGTGGACATGGACAACTTCAACCAGTTCATGGCGTCCATTGACCCAGGTGTTGCCATGGCCGTGGCCAACAAGCTTGACCCTGATTCAGCTGAAAAGCTGATGGTGAAGCTCAACTTCAACAAAATTGAAGACTTCTCCCCGGCCGCCGTGGCGCGGGCTGTCCCATCGACGGCGAAGCTTTTGGAAGCGCGCGAACAGCTCCAAAACCTCCTGCGGTACATGGACGGGAAAGCGGCGGCATCGAGCCAGATCAAAGCGCTCCTCAATAATCCTGAGTTGATGAAGGCGCTAAAAGATCGTGATGACACCGGCGCCGACACCACTGGCGACGACACCGACAACGAGAACAAAGCTTAAAACGCGGGGAGAGCGCATGTCGAACGTAGATCAAGCGGCAGAACCGTCAGCAGGCGGTGCCGTCACCGAGCAAAGCGCGGATGAATTCTCCGATCTGTTGAAGCAAAGCTTCAGACCGCGCACACCACAAGCCCAGTCCGATGTGGAGAACGCGGTCGCCACCTTGGTGAGTGAAGCGTTGTCGGACTCGAGCGTGATCCAAGAGGATGTGCTCGACACCATCGATGACATGATCGCCAAGCTCGACAAGAAGCTGAGCGAGCAGGTCAACGAGATTATCCACGCGCCAGAATTTCAAGAGCTGGAGAGCGCTTGGCGCGGCCTTCACCACTTGATCTTCAATTCAGAGACTGACTCTGCGCTGCAGATCAAAGTGCTCAACATCTCCAAAACAGAGCTTGCGGGGATGTTCAGGGAATATCCCGGCGCGCGTTGGGACCAAAGTCCGCTGTTTAAACAAGTCTACGAGCAAGAGTTTGGTCAGCTCGGCGGTCATCCCTACGGCGCGCTGGTGGGGGACTACTACTTCAGCCAACAGCCGCAAGACGTATCGATCATGCGGTCCATGTCGAAAATCGCCAGCGCGGCTCACGCTCCGTTCCTGGCGGGCGTCGACCCTAACATGTTGGGGATGGACAGCTGGCGCGAACTTGCCAATCCGCGCGACCTTGGCAAGATTTTCGATACGCCCGAATACGCCGCATGGCGCGGTCTAAGGGATGAGAGCGACACGCGCTATCTTGGCCTTTGTATGCCGCGGGTGCTGTCGCGCCTTCCCTATGGCGCAAAGTCTGAGCCGGTCGAAGAGTTTGCGTTCGAAGAAGAGACCGACGGTCATCAGGGCGACAAGTATGCCTGGATGAACGCGGCCTATGCGATGGCGGTCAACGTCAACCGCTCGCAAAAAGAGTACGGCTGGTCGACCCGCATCCGCGGCGTCAACTCCGGCGGTGAGGTGCTCAACCTTCCCATCCACACCTTCCCCACCGACGATGGCACGGACATGAAGTGTCCCACAGAAATTGCCATCAGCGACCGGCGGGAAGGGGAATTGTCCAAAGCGGGCTTCTTGCCGATTGTCCACCGTAAGAACAGCGATAAGGCTGCGTTCATCGGCGGTCAGTCAATATACAAGCCCAAGAAGTACGACAAAGTGGAGGCCACAGCATCTGACAACCTCTCGTCGCGGCTGCCTTATATTTTCGCGACGTCGCGGTTTGCCCATTATCTCAAGTGCATGGTGCGCGACCAGATCGGCTCAAGCAAAGAGCATGATGAGTTGCAGACATGGCTTCAGTCATGGATCAACCGCTACGTTCTTGCGAACCCATCCATTGCGTCAGAGCGTCAGAAAGCTGAGAAGCCGCTCGCTGACGCAACGGTCACTGTTGTGCCCGACGAAGAGAATCCAGGATACTATTCGGCGCGGTTTTATTTGCGTCCGCACTATCAATTAGAAGCAATGGACATCGGATTAAGTCTTGTTTCTAGGCTGCCAACAACTAACTAAGTGTAACGCGGAATAACACTGCCGCGGCACCCCAAAAAAAGCAGGCAGACGTCACTCTGTCTGCGATCAACATCACTAGCGTGACAATCATCACGCAACTTAAGGGAAGCAAACAATGGCTGTAGATTTTTTCTTGAAACTGGACGGCATTAAAGGTGAGTCGAAAGATTCCAAACACAAGGACGAGATTGACCTTCTCGCCTGGTCTTGGGGTCTCACTCAGCAGGGCAACGTGCACCTCGGCGGTGGTTCTGGCGCTGGTAAAGCCAACTGCCAAGACATCTCGGCGACAAAATATGTCGACCTTTCGTCCCCTGTGATTGCCCGCTTCTGCGCCAGCGGTAAACACATCAAAGAAGCCAACCTCGTGGTTCGCAAGGCTGGTGATAAGCCGCTCGAATACATGAAGATCAAGCTCACGGACGTGCTGATCTCCTCCTACCAAACAGGTGGGTCGAGCGGTGATGACAGGATCATCGAAAGCCTCTCACTTAACTTTGCAAAGGTTGAGTATCAGTACTTCACGCAGGCCGCTTCTGGTGCTGCCGACAAAGACGAAAAAATGATGTTCAACGCCCAAGACCAAACCTGGTCGTAAGCATAGGACAGCGCATAAAGGGGGTGGTGCTCGTGGCGCCGCCCCCTTTTAATGTTTGATGAAGGACAGACGCCAGGTGGCCACTTCAAAATCGGCGCGCCTTTTACCGCCACTCCACTATGTCTTTGCGCAAGCCCATGCTGCAGGAGATGCCAGAAGGCCTCTCGACTTGCGGGACGAGCACGGCGACCGAATTGTGTCAGGTCGGCGCGGGATGGGGCGCTTCCCGGTGGATGAGCAAGTGCTGCGCAATGAAGTATCCGGCAACCTTGCGGCCATGCTCAACACCGTCCACCTTGAAGCGAGCGAAGATCTTTCCGCCGTGCCCGAGGTGGAAAAATCGATCCTCAACTACGGTTTTCCAGACCTTTCGCGTTTGACCATTGATGATACCAAGATCAACAATATTGCCGCTGAAATTCGCACCGCGCTCATCAAGTATGAGCCGCGGGTGAACCCCGCCAGCATCCAAGCTGAGCGCGATACTGATGTGGATGATGCCTCGCTCGCGATTCGCTTTGTGGTGTATGCTGAGCTGTGGGGTGAACCGCTCAACATCCCAGTGGAGTACGTGGCAGAGGTGGACAGTGAGTTCGCCAAGTTCCGCATTGAAAGACGTTAGGTTATGGATCGCGAGTTCTTAAGCCTCTACAATCAAGAGCTCCGCTATCTTCACGACCATGCTGAGGAGTTTGCAAAAGAGTTTCCCGGCATCGCCGAACGCTTAGGGGGGCTGACGCGCGATGCCCAAGACCCGCTTATCACGGGGCTTCTGGAAGGGGCTGCATTTCTTGCTGCCCGCGTGCAATTGAAACTCAAACACGAGTTCCACGAGTTTACCTCAAACTACCTTGAGCAACTGGCGCCCGAATACTTGGCGCCGACGCCCTCAGCGCTTCTGGCTCAGTTCCGCCCGTCCTACGGCGATGCTGCCCTCAATGAAGGCCAAATCATTGAGCGCGGTGCTTTGATCGACGCCGCCTATGTGGAGCGACAGCGCAAGATTGCCTGCCGCTACCAGCTGCGTGCCCCCATTACGCTATGGCCGTTTGAACTGACGGACGCGCAATATCTCCCCTCTGAGGCCGCGCTCCATGCGCTGGGTGTGAGCCCCAACGGCCGCGCACCGTGCGGGCTGGCGCTCAGCCTTCAGATGCGCACAGCCAATCTTGCCAAAGACGAACCCAAAGAGCCCGATCAACCTGACCAGTGGGCCAAAGCCTGCGCGGCTGACAGCCTAAGCTTTCATCTTGTGGGGGCTGAGGCCGACAGCGTGATCCTCTACGAACAAGTCTTTGCCCGTCTTCAAGGCGCCTTTGTGCGCTTTCTTGATAAGCACGGCGACCCGATGGCCATCGCTCTGCCGCCTGGCTCTGTCTCTCCCATCGGGCTAGACCCTGCCAACTCGCTGATCCCAGAGGATCCACGCATTTTCAGGGGCTTTCGGTATCTGCGGGAATACTTTTGGTTTTCCCGCAAATTCTTAGGCTTTACCATCAGCGGGCTGCAGCGCGCGCTCCACTATGTGGAAACCAACACCTTCGATATCGTATTGGCGTTTGGCGAAGCCAATGCACGGCTGCCGCAGATCATCCGCAAGGATATGTTTGCCCTTTACGCGGCGCCCGCCGTCAACTTGTTCGAAAAGTCGATGGACCGGGTTGCCGTCACCCCGAACCGGCACGAATACCATGTGGTCCCCGATCGCAGTCATCCGCTCGACTTTGAGCCCTATAAAATCACCGAGGTGGACGCCCATTTCGTCGGCGGAAAGTCCAAGGCACCCATGCGCCCCCTTTATTCCGCAAGCGGGCGGGCGGAGGATGTGGACGAGGGGCTGTTTTATACGCTCCGGCGCCTTCCGCGAAAGCGCTCATCGGCCGAAGCCAGCCGCGGGCGCGCGTCCAGCTACGCGGGGACAGAGCTTTTCATCGCGCTGACAGAACCGGGCGGCGAAGGGATCGGCTCAGAAATCTCCCAAATCAGCCTGAAGGGGTTGTGCTCAAACCGCCATCTCACCGAGCAGCTTCCTGTGGGCGAGGGAGGCGTTGATTTCACGCTCATCACCAACACCGACCTTGCCATCCGCTGTGCGGCGGGCCCCACGGTCCCTCGGCCGCCGGTGGTGGCTTACCGGGAAAGCGGTGATGACGTCCTCCATGTGGGAAGTGTTGCCTGGCGGCTCATCAACATCATGAGCCTTAACCAGCTGGGCCTTTCAGATGATGACCCGAAGGCGGGCGCGAAAACCTTGCGCGATCTGTTGACCCTTTTTGCCGATCCGTCGGACGCGGCTGCCCGGCGCCGTATTGCCGCCATCCGCAGCGTCACAAGCCGGCCCATTGTGCGCAGGATTCGCTCGAGCGGCGGCTTTGGCGCTGCGCGCGGGCTGGAGGTGACGGTCACCGTAGAAGAGGCCGCTTTTGAAGGAAGCGGTGCTTACCTTTTGGGGACCATCCTCAACATCTTCTTTGCTGAATACGTTTCCATCAACCGCTTTACCCAAACGGTGCTGCGCTCTGTGGAGCGGGGCGAGGTGGAACGCTGGGCCCCCGTCTTCGGTCAAAGGCCGTCCCTATGACCGGTGGGATCAACACAGAAGAACCCTGGCGCTACAACCTCTTCGTGCTCCTACGGGCTATGGAGCGTGAGGCGGCAGGCGCCCCGCGGATCGGGACCGCACAGCGCCGCGGAGACGATCTGGTGCACCTGATGCAGGACCCGTTCTTAGCGTTTCCTGCATCGAACGTCGGCCGGATTGAGGATAAGGGTGACCGGCTTGATATTGCAGTGAAATTCCTCGGCCTCCTCGGGCCCCATGGTGCGCTGCCCCTCTCCCTCACCGAAGAAGCGCACTTTTGGTCCCTTGCTGAGGACGATGCGTTCGCCCGCTTCCTCGACATTTTCAACAACCG
Source organism: Pseudomonadota bacterium (assembly GCA_038745295.1). Classification (GTDB taxonomy): domain Bacteria; phylum Pseudomonadota; class Alphaproteobacteria; order Rhizobiales; family Amorphaceae; genus Acuticoccus. Next base: position 8,098 of record JBCDLN010000084.1, read on the forward strand.
CTTCATCCAGCTCTTCTTCCGCGCTTGGGCCGATGCGCGTCCCATCACCCACCATGACCGGCCGCAGACGGATCGGTTCTTGTCCTACGTGGGCGCGGTGGTGGGCCTTGCGGTGGACGACCAGATGCCGCCTGGCGCGGTGCCGGCCATTGCAAAGGCTGGCTTTGCCGGGCTCTTGTCGGCGCGGGTGAAGTCAGCATCGCGGCTGCGGGCGTTCCTCGCTGGCCTTTTTGATGTGGAGATCGAGGTGGAGGAGTTTGTCCCCACAGCGCTCACGCTGGCAGAAGAGGATCAGTCGCGCCTGGGCGCTGCCAACAGTGCGCTGGGCGTCGACCTGATGGTGGGGAGCCAAGTTCTCACGTTCGACGAAAAGATCCGCATTCGGATCACCGTCTCCTCCCTTGCCGACTATCAATCGTTTTTGCCCTCAGGCCCCAACGCGGTCCGATTGGCCGATGCCGTTTTCTTTTATCTTGGCGATGAACTCGACTGGGATGTGGAGCTTGCGCTCCCCACCGCCCTTGCCCCTGCCGCCACTTTGGGCGTTGCAGGTCAGCTGGGGTGGACCGGGTGGATGACCCCGCAACACCCGGGCCAAACCGCCACCCTCCTCGCCGACGCCCGTTTCAAGCCACCCGCCCCACAAGCGCAGCAACAACAATAAGAGCAAACCGGAGAGTCCCATGCTGGACGTGAATTACGAAGTCATCACGGGCAAGCTGAACAGTGTTTGCAACCAAGCCCTCGTTCGCGCCTTCCATCAGGCGAACAAGGATGGCCACGCCAACGTGGAGCTGGTGCACTGGCTTTATCAGCTGGTGAGTGTGGAGGGGTCCGACATTGCCCTCACCCTTGACGCGCTCAAGGTGGAGCGGGGCGAGGTCACCTCAGAGTTGTTGGCCGCCATCGCCGACTTTCCGCGCAACCGCAGCACCAGCCCGCAGCTGTCTGACAGCTTTTACCAGCTGCTGCGGGAGGCTTGGTACATTGCCACGCTGATGTTCGGGGAGCCGCAGCTGCGCTCAGGCCATCTGTTGGTGGCGGTGCTGCGGGAAGATCGTCTTCGGCGTGAGATTGCTGGCAGCTCCAAAACCATCCGCCGCATGGTGACCGAGGAAGGCGTCCTCGGGGCGCGCAGCGTGTGGAGCGGGTCGGACGAAGAAACACTGGGGCCGGTGGACGGCTCAAGCTTTGCCACCGGCGCTGAGGCTGAGGGGGGCGAAGCTGGCCGCCGGGTGGGCACAGGCACACTCGACCGCTTCACCACAGACCTCACCGCGGAGGCCTCTTCCGGCAAGATGGACCCCATTGTGGGGCGGGACACGGAAATTCGCCAAATCGTCGACGTTTTGATGCGCCGGCGGCAGAACAACCCCATCCTCACCGGCGAGGCGGGGGTGGGCAAAACCGCCGTGGTGGAAGGCTTTGCGCAGCAGGTGGTGGCCGGCAACGTCCCCAATGCACTGAAGGGGGTGAAGGTTCTGGCGCTCGATATCGGCCTTCTTCAGGCTGGCGCCTCCATGAAGGGTGAGTTCGAGCAGCGGTTACGCTCCGTCATCGACGAGGTGCAGGGCTCCGAGACCCCCATCATCCTCTTCATCGACGAAGCCCACACTTTGATCGGGGCAGGCGGTCAAGCCGGCACTGGCGACGCGGCGAACCTTCTAAAACCGGCCCTCGCCCGCGGCACCTTGCGCACCATCGCCGCCACCACCTGGAGCGAGTACCGCCAATACTTCGAAAAGGACCCGGCCCTCACCAGACGGTTCCAGCCCGTTGCCGTCGACGAGCCGGACGAAGCGCGTTGCAACACCATGGTCCGCGGTCTCGTCGGCCCCATGGAGGCGCACCACAAGGTCAAAATTGCCGACGAGGCGGTCACATCGGCCGTTGCCCTTTCCAAACGCTATATCCCTGCGCGTCAGTTGCCCGATAAGGCTGTCAGCCTTCTCGACACCGCCTGCGCCCGGGTTGCCATCAGCCAGGCCACCTGCCCTGCGGCGCTGAGCGATACGGAATCCGCTCTCAACGCCGCAGAGCGGGAGCTGGAAGCGCTGTCGGCTGACGAAAACCTTGGCATTGACGCCACGGACCGCCGCAAAGACCTCAAGGACGAAATCGCCCGCCTGACCGAGCGGCGGAACGCTCTGGAGGCAGATTGGACGAAGGAGGCCGAGCTCGTCAAAAGCGTCCTCGCGCTGCGCGATAAGGTGATCGAGAACGACGAGGATCGCCCGGCCCTCGGCGAAGCGCTAACTGCGCTGAACGCCCTCGACCCAGAGCGACGCCAGCTCCACGCCCATGTGGACGCCGAAGCCGTGGCGGCGGTGGTCTCAGATTGGACAGGGATCCCCGTCGGGCGGATGGTGCAGAGCGAAGTGGAGATGGTGCTCAACCTGTCGGACCATTTGGCCGCCCGCGTCATCGGCCAATCTCACGGGCTGGAGATGATTGCCCGGCGCGTCGAAACAAGCCGCGCCAAGCTCGACAATCCCAACAAGCCCATTGGCGTTTTTATGCTGTGCGGCCCATCAGGTGTCGGCAAGACGGAGACGGCCCTTGCCATTGCCGAGCAACTTTATGGCGGCGAGCAAAACGTCATCACCATCAACATGAGTGAGTTCCAAGAGGCGCATACGGTCTCCGCGCTCAAAGGGGCGCCGCCGGGCTATGTGGGCTATGGCGAGGGGGGGCGGCTGACGGAAGCTGTGCGCCGCAAACCCTTCAGCGTTGTTCTGCTCGACGAGGTGGAAAAGGCGCACCCCGATGTGCACGAAGTCTTCTTCCAAGTCTTCGACAAAGGGGTGATGGAAGACGGCACAGGCCGCATCATCGACTTTAAGAACACGCTGATTGTGCTCACCTCAAACGTCGGCACGGATCTCATCACCGGCCTCGCGCGCGATCCTCATTTCCGCGAAAACCCTGATGAGCTGGCGACAGAACTCCAGTCGGAGCTGATCAAGGTCTTTCCCCCGGCGCTGCTTGGGCGGATGGTGGTGATCCCCTACTTCCCACTGAGCGATGATGTTCTGGGCGGCATCGTCCGGCTTCAGCTTGACCGGGTGGCGAAAACCGTGCGCACCAATCAGTCGGCCGTGTTTGAGTATGACGATGCGCTGGTGGAACACGTGGTGAGCCGCTGCAATGACCCTGGCGCAGGCGGCCGAATGATCGACAGGATCATCACCAACTCGATATTGCCCACCATCTCGCGCGCGTTCTTGGTCCGCACCCTCAACGACGAGACGTTGGAGCACGTGGCGGTGACGGCCCGCGATGGCGAGCTGCTTTACGCGTTCAACAACGAGCCGTTTCCGCCGGCCCCTGAGCCTGCGGCGCCAGAAGCGCCTGTCGTGGAAACCTCCGGATCCACGGAGACCGATGCTGCGCCGGAGCCTGAGACAGAGCCTGCGCCGCCGCAGTAGACCGGCGGCGCGACAGACTCACTCACACTCAAGCTGTTGTTCGGTCACGTAAGTCCCGTACTGCGGGCTCCAGCGTTGAACCGGAACATAGTCGCAGCGGGGAGCAAGGTCGGACGCGGTGACCGCCGCGGCCGTGCCCGCTGCGACGGCGCCGATGCCGTAGTAGGGCCACCGCCGGTGATAAGGCCCTGGCGGTGGTGGCGGCGGTCCAACCCGGCCAGGCGGTGGGGGCGGACCGATCCGGCCTGCAGGCGGTGGCGGGGGGCCAATGCGACCTGGCGGCGGCACCCGCCCAACCCGCGTGGGCGGCGGCAACTGGCCGACCCGCGCTGGCGGCGGCGGAACGCGGCCAACCCGGCCAACACGGCCCGGCGGAGGCGGTGCCCTATAGGCGCGCCGCGCGGAGGCAGGCGACCGGCCATAGCCGCGCCGCCCCTGGACCCATTCAATCCCAGCATCGCCCAGCGTTGCCGCTGAAGGTGCCATCGCCATGGCGGACATAGGCGCGGCCGCGCCCGTCCCCGGCAATAGGACGCCCACCGCCACAACAAGGGCTCCCACAACTGTCCATTTCATCGCCACCGTTGAAACTCCTTCGCGCCGGCTGCGTCCACGGTTCACCAACGGCTACACCCGCGATCTTGCTTCAGGCGAACGCCATGCGTTTGGGCAAAAAGAGCTATCGTGCCGCCCGCAGCACGCTTGCGCCCCGCGCAGATCACACATGACACAGAGGGAGGCCGCCCATGGACCCCATCCAACGCACTGTCGAGAAAATGGAAATCCTCGATCTCCTCGGCCGCTACTGCCTCACCATCGACGACCATGACATTGACGCCTGGGTCAGTTGCTTCACCGAAGATGGGGTGTTTGGGGCAGAAGGGCGCGCTCTCATCGGCCGGGAGAAGATCAAAGCCTACGGCAAGGTCCACACGCAGTTCGGCACCCGTCACATCACATGCGCCCCCGTCTACGAGATCGCCGATGATGGGCTGACGGCGACCGGCAACGCGAGCACCGTCGTCACGGTCGCCACGGAACGGGGGTTCAGGATCGCCATGGCGGGCAGCTACACCGATCAGCTCAAGAAGGTGGACGGTCGTTGGCTGATCGCGAGGCGTTGGGGGGCCTTTCAAAAGCGCCCGGAGGATACGGCCTCGGGGTGGGACGGGGCGAGCCTTGACCCTGATGTGGCCCACGTCCACCGCACGCTCACAGATGCCATGATGCGCTATTCAGTCCCCGCCTAACGGGGGCCGCAAAACCGAAACGCCCGCCTCCTTCTCAGGAGACGGGCGCCGGGTGAACCTTTGGGATGGTGCGGGGTGAGCTGTTAGCAGACCCGTTCGCGGACAATCACGTAGCCGTTGTAGCGGTTGCTCCAGCGCTCGCGTTCCACAATGCGGCAGCGGGGGGCGGACTGCGCGGCGGTGGCCGCGAGGATGCCAAGGGCAACGGCGCCCACACCGATGGCAGCAGCAGCGCCCGGGTTGATGCCGCGACCGCGACGGTAACGCTTGCCGTAGCGCTTACCACGGCGCCGCTTTTTGACTTCCTCAACCCCGGTGGCGGAGGTTTCGATTTGCGCGGTTTTCATAGCGCCGAAGGGGGAGGCCGCAGAAGCGGTGGCGGGGAAGGCGATCGAACCGGCGGCGATGGCGAAAGCGGTGGTGGCGCCGATGATGCTGGATTTGATGGTCATGGCTCTCTCCTGGGTGTTGGTGGGGCGGTGGGTGCCGCCGACACACTCAAGATGGGGGGAGCTGCTTGAACCTCACGTGACCAGCGTCACAAACCTTACGGTCTTGTTAAATCTGCTCCTAAAACGCAACCAGAAGCTAGAACTTACTATTGTTTTCAGCGGCTTGGCAGTGGCTCGATGTCGTTTCCATCAACGTTGTTCATGGCGGAACCGCCGTAGGGGCCGTGCCTTACTGCTCCCGCCTAGGGTCAATTCTCCCGCGGTGGGCCTGACGCATCAACCC
>JBCDLN010000085.1:0-13311 GCA_038745295.1 Pseudomonadota bacterium
CAGGATGGCGTTCTTCGACGCAAGCCCAATGAGAAGGACAATCCCGATCTGCGCATAAACATCGTTGGGAAGGCTTGTGAGCCATAGCGATAGCAGCGCTCCGGTGATGGCGACCACCACCGACAAGATCACCACCGCCGGCATACTCCAACTCTCATAAAGGCCCACGAGAAAGAGGTAGCCAAAGACCACCGCCAGGATAATCGCCAACACCGTTTGGCCACCGGCAAGTTTTTCCTGGAAGGCGGTGCCAGACCATTCAAAACCATACCCATCAGGCAGCGTTTCAGCCGAAAGTCTTTCCATGGTGTCGAGCGCCTGCCCGGAGCTGAAGCCCGGCGCCGGGCCGCCATTGATGGTGACGCTCCTTTGGTTGTTGAACCGGCTAATGGCTTGGGGCCCTGTGACAAGATCGGCCCTCACCAAGCTTTGAAGCGGTACCATTTCGCCGGTGGCGTTGCGCACGTGGATCCGGCCAATGTCTTCGATGGAATCCCGGTCAATCCCCTCCCCTTGGATGTTGACCTGCCAGACCCGGCCGAAGCGGTTGAAGTCATTCACATAAAGGCTCCCCAGCGTTGCCTGGAGGCCGAGGAAAATGTCGTTGATTTCAACGCCGAGGGTGCGTGCGCGCGTCCGGTCGATATCGAGATAGACCACCGGCGTATTGTTGGACCAGAGCGTGAAGACAGAGGTGAGTTCAGGCTGTTGGTTGGCGTTGATAAGAAGGCCCCGCAGCACCTGTGCCAGCTCATTGGTGGGGCGGCCGGCAAGGTCTTGAAGCTCGTATTCAAACCCACCGGCGTTCCCAAGACCCGAAATGGGTGGGAGGTTGAAGAGGGTCACCGTGGCGCTCGGGAGGGCCAGAACCTGGGTCTGAAGGCGCGCAATGGTGGGCTCAACGCTGAGCTCTGGTGCGGTCCGCTCTTCAAAGGACTTCAGCTTCCCGATCACAATGCCGCTGTTGGATTGGGAAAGCCCGTTGAGAAGGCTGTAGCCGATCACGGTGAAGACTTCTTCGACCGCAGGGTCAGCGCTCACAATCGCTTCCACCTCGCTCACCACAGCGGAGGTGCGCGACACGCTGGCCCCATCGGGAAGCTGGATCTCACCCATGAAGAGGCCCTGATCCTCAGACGGCAAAAACCCAGACGGGGTGGCTTGAAAGAGGAAGACGGTTCCCGCCATCAGCGCTGCAACAGCGGCCGCGCCAAGGAAAGAGGCCCGCAAGATGCGTGACACAAGGAAGGAGTAGCCGCCGGTGATCCCATCGATCCCCCGCAGCATCCACTTGATGGGGCCTTTGGGGGTTTGGCCGGTCTTCAACAAAAGCGAGCAGAGCGCTGGCGAAAGTGTCAGTGCGTTGAGCGATGAGATAATCACCGCAAACGAGATACAGACGGCGAATTGCTGGAAGAGCGCGCCCACTATCCCCGGGATGAACGCAACGGGCACAAAGACGGACAAGAGGACAAGCGTGGTGGCGATCACCGGCGCCGTCAGCTGTTGCATCGCCTTGATGGTGGCCTCTTTGGCCTCAAGCCCCTCCTCTTCCATGATGCGCAAGACGCCTTCCACCACCACGATGGCATCATCCACCACCACGCCAATGGCCAGCACCAAAGCAAGGAGGGAGACGGTGTTGAGCGTCATCCCCATCATCGCCATAGCCGCAAAGGTGCCAATCAACGAGACGGGGATGGCAACGGCAGGCACAATGGTCGCCCGCACGGACCCCAAGAAAACAAACGTCACCAGCACGACAAGGATAAAGGCGACGATGAGCGAGATGTAGACGTTTTGGATACTCGCCTTCACAAAGAGTGTCGTGTCGTAGGTGACCGACCACTCAAGGCCCGATGGGAAGCGCTCTGCGAGCCGCTCCACCTCGGCAATCACCGCTTCGGCCGTGGCGATCGCGTTGGACCCCGGGGCGCCATAAATCGCAATGCCGGCCGACTCTGCGCCATTCAAACGGGTGAATGTGTCTGAGTTTTTGGCCCCCAGCTCCACCCGCGCCACATCTTTGACCCGCACCGTGGACCCGTCCAGGTTGGCGCGCACGATGATGTTTTCAAATTCCTCGGCCTGCGACAGGCGACCTTGTGTGGTGAGGTTAAATTGGAGCGAGACGTCGTCGCTGATGGGCTGAGCGCCAATCCGGCCCACAGCGGCCTGGACGTTTTGGGACTGGATGGCGGCCGCCACGTCCGCCGGTGTCAGTTCCAGCGCGGTCAATCGGTCGGTGAAGAACCAGACCCGCATCGAATAGTCTTGAAGGCCGAAAAGCTGCACCTGCCCCACCCCAGGGACGCGGGCCAGCGTGTCCATGATGTTGATGGTGGCGTAGTTGTTGAGGAACAGGGTGTCGTATTGGTTATCGGCCGAAAACAGCGAGATCACCTGGAGGAGTGCGGTGGATTGCTTGCGCGTGCGCAGGCCTTGGCGCTGAACCTCTTCGGGCAGCTGCGGCTCGGCAAGGGCCACACGGTTTTGGGTGTTCACGGTGGCAATGTCAGGATCGGTGCCCACCGCAAAGCTCACGTTGAGCGTAAAGGTGCCGTCGTTGCCGCTGGTGGACTTCATGTAGATCATGTCGTCGACGCCGTTCACCTGCGATTCCACAGGCTGGGCGACCGACTGTTCCACCACTTCTGCGTTGGCGCCCGGGTAAACGCCGGAGACTTGCACCTGAGGGGGAACAATATCGGGGAATTGCTCCACCGGAAGGGCCATCTGTGCAATCAGCCCGGCAATGGTGATGACGATGGAGATGACAAAAGCAAGCCGCGGCCGGCGGACGAAAATCGCAGAAAACATCGGACCGTTACGCTTCGTTATTCTCTGCTGGCACCGCGTCCACCTTCATGCCGGGGCGCACCTTCATCAAACCGTCGACAATGACTTTGGCCCCAGCGTCGAGCCCACTGGTCACAGCGACGCCGCCCTCAACGGCATCGCCCACGTCCACAAAGCGCTCCTCCACCTCGTTCTGATCGTTGACCACCAGGACAAACCGGCCCCTTTGGTCCACACTCAAGGCCGCTTCAGGGATCACAACGCGGCGCTCAGGCTCGGCTGTCTCCACCACAGCAACAATGAACTGCTGGTCCACCAAAATCCCATCAGGATTGGGAACAACACCGCGGAAGACAATGGTGTCGGTACCAGGGTTCACCTGCACATCGGAAAAATCGATGGAACCCACCTCGTCGTACATCGTCCCGTCTGACAAGCGCAGGCGGATTTTGACCGCCTCCGTCACCGCGCCGAAGTCTTCATCGGACTGGGCGAGCGCGCGGCGCACGGTGAGCGCCATGCGCTCCGTCACGTTAAAGATCACATAGACCGGGTCCTGCTGCACAAGGGTGGTGAGAACGCCAGAATCTGGTGAGACAAGGTTGCCGGGTTTAACGCTTGAGCGCCCGATCTGCCCGGCAATGGGGGCGATAATTTCCGTGTACGAATAGGTAATGTTCGCTTCGTCGAGCGCGGCTTCACTCTGGAGCACAGACGCATCGGCAACCCGCTTTTCCGCCCCCCGGTCATCGACGGTGACTTGGGCCACAGTCTCCCGCTTCAAGAGCTCTTCAGCCCGTGTTAGCGCAATGGCGGCATTTTCAGCGGTGGCTTTGGCGGCGGCAAGGTTGGCCTGCGCCTGCTTGACGGCAGCAGCAAACGGCGGCTGCTCAATCACATATAGGAGTTCGCCCTTTTCGACGGACGCGCCGTCTTCAAACTTTTGCTCTTCCAAAAAGCCCGTGACGCGCGCGCGAAGGTCCACCTTTGACACCGCTTCGATCCGCCCCACGAAGTCCACCGAGGGCGTCACATCGCGCTCTTGCGCCACCACAAAGCCTACACCTGGCAAAGGCGCTGCACCCTGCGCCAACGCTGACCCGGCCCCCCACATCATCACGATGGCCACAAGCCCCTGCGTAACGTGATGCATAGTGATGTCCCCACCGGTTTGCCGCCGAACTCTCGCCAGCGTGTCACGTGCCTTTTCAGTGCATTCCACAGTTGCGCCAATCATTCAATGGAAACACCCAGAGCGCGGGATCAGCTAGGTACTGCGGCAAGGACGGCTGCGACTGGGTTTATGTGTCCCCGCAGCGCAGGCAGCATCGACCGGGATCTATGGCGTTGGCGCAGGCCGGCTCCCCCACTCCGCCCGCGTGGGGCGCCCCAGGCAATCGTTTGACCTAAAACGGAGTGCCGGCCTTGGCTTTCTTCGCATGGGCCGCATCCATCCACCACATCAACTCATCAAAGAAGCGCCCGGCGGGTTTATGGAGCCACTCCTCTTCGAGGTCGCCATCAGCGGTGACGATCTTGCTCACCGTAGGCACGGCAAGGAGCGATGAAATGGTGGGCATTCCAAGTTCAGCCAGCGTCATTCTCAGCTGCATGGCAGCGCGCACCCCGCCGTAGCGCCCCGCCGAATAACATGCGATCCCGCACGGCTTGAAAAACCACTCTTCAAGATAGTGATCGAGAAGGTTTTTGAGGGCTGGTGGAATGCCGTGATTATACTCGCCTGAGACGATGACGACGCCATCGGCTGCTTTGATTTTGTTGGCAAGACTTTCCATCACATCGGGCGCTTCGCCCTTGGGATATTCTTTATACATCTTGTCGAGAAGCGGAAGTGGGCTTTCCAGCGGATCGATAAGGTCCACCGCGCAGTTGCGGGCCGATAAGCTTGAGGCAATGAAACGGGCAAGGCCGATGCCCTGCCTGTCACGCCGGACAGACCCGTAAACGATGAGTGTGGATAGCGTGTCGCTCATAGGACGGGCTCCGCGTCGGGCTTTGGAGTGGTGGCCGTTTCGTCAGCAGCTGTCATGGGAGGTTGCGCTTTGAGACCCGAACCGTCTGCAGATTGAGTGCCGATGAGGCTGGCACAGCGTCCGAAGAAACGTCGCCGGGCCCGCATGATCTCACCCAAATACCCACAAGGCCCGCCCGTCCTGGCAAGGTTTTCGTCCCCTGCGCCGTCCACCCTGCCGGAGGCCCACCGGCGGCAGCAATCAGGTCATCAGATACGACGGCGGCCACATCAAGCGTCCGGGTCAATTCCTCAAGCCGGCTTGCCACATTCACCGCATCACCGATGACGGCCATCTCAAGGCGCTCTTCTGTGCCCACATCACCCACGGTGACCCTCCCGTGGTGGGCACCCATGGAGAGCAGCACCGGCTCTTCCCCCCGCGATAGCCTTTCATCGTTGTAGGCATCCATGCGGCGCAAAATGGCATCCACGCACTCCATGGCACGGGCGGCGGGCGCAATGGTGGTGTCGGCGACGCCGAAGGTGGCCATGGCGCCATCGCCAATGAACTTGTCCAGAACCCCCTCCGCGCGGAACACCTCTTCGGCCACAAGCCCGTGCAAATCGCGCAACAGCGCGACCACCTCCTGCGGGGAGCGATGCTGGGCCCAGCGAGTAAAGCCCACCATGTCGGTGAAGAGGACAGCAGCCTCAGCCTCGCGCACATTGAGGAAGGGTGTATCGGCTTCAGCGATCTGCTGTGCAATGGGCGCAGGCAGGTAGCGCGACAAGTTTGCGCCTCGCCGCTCCTCCAGCGCCCGCCGCAGCAACAGTTCGCGCGAGCCGTTCACCACCAGCGCCAAGACCACCGCCACAATGAAAAGAACGATGACTTCTTGTATCCAAATACCAAGGTCCACGTAGCGGGGGTGTTGGGAGGCCTCCACCACGGCAGCGAAAGTCGCTTCAGTCTCAGCGGCTTCTTTATGGCTGAAGAGCTCTATGCCGGGCTGGCTGATCACCCACAACCGGCCAAGGCTCCACATGAGTGCACCGCACACGCCGCCCCACACCAACAGCCACGGCGAAAAGCTGAAGGTGAGCGTGGCAAGAAACAGGAAGAAGTAAATGAAGTTGTTGGAGCGCAACCCCACCGAGACGCCGTACTCATATTGGCCAAGATCAGACAGCGGGTTGGGTGATATGAGAGTGAATGCCAAAAGCGCAAAAATAAGCGCCACAAACACATAGTCGATCCACTCGGCCGTGGGCCATCGGCGGGCCAGAAGGTACTGCGTCCACGCCAAGGTCACGAAAAGCAGTAGGAGGACGTGATAGTAGAGCGCGTCTGGAAACCCTGCGAGGACAACAATGAGCGGGGCAATCAGCACCAATGCCACCGTCACCCACAACGCCGCGCGCCGCTGGCGGTCCACCCCCTCCAGCTCCAGCATCTTCTCAAGCCGCTGCTGTACGGTGGCGTGCTTTGTCCGGTGATCCATGGCGCACCTGCCTCACATCAGGGTTACGCCCCCTGCGGCCTGGGTCGGCCGCAAGCGGGGGATGATGTCCGCGTAAGTCTTACACCAAAGTATAGGACAACGCTCCCATCATTCCATCCATTCCAACCCCTCTGAGCGCCGAAAGAGGGGCACGCCCAGCGAGCACACTGTCGCGGCTCCCTTTTTCAACCCCCCGCTCCACGTCAACCCTTGGGCGAAGCCACCCCACGCCGGCTCATCGGTTCGGCTTAAAGTGCGATGGAGGACAGCCGGATACGGCAAGGCGTCCCCCTTCCCTTTCATGACACCGCTTTTGCCGATGGCAGCCGCCGTTCTGGTCGCCGGGAGGCAACTGTGTTGTTGGGTCATGCGGTAAAGGGTGTGTTGGTGCGCAGCATCGCGTTGATCATGACAAAGAGCTGGCGGGCAACGGCGATGAGGATGGTCTTGGGTGCCTTGCCCGTTTGGCGCATTCGATCGCGCATGGCGACGAAGCTGGGAACGCGTCGCGAGGCTGTGAGGGCTGCGATGTAGAGCGCCTCGCCATGTCGCGCTCTGGCTTGCGTGTGGCGCAAGGCCGGCGAGTGAGGCGATCCGGCGCCGGTCGAACGTGCCGAGTTTGGGAAGTTCACTGAGAAAGGTTGCAAGCACGGTTGGGCCAATGCCTGGGACAGCGCGCAGAAGCCGGGCTTGCGAAGAGAGAGTGTGGTCCGACTTGATGAGCTGTCGAATGGCACGGTCGAGGGTGGCGCGAGAGAGATCACAGCCGATGACGGTGCGTAGCATGGTGGAGATCCTGTCCATGTCGTGCAGGATCGGATGTCCCAAGCAACTGTCCAGGGTTCAAGAGCGACGCGGAAGAGGCCCTTGCTCCTTAACGGGTTCGGTGACCCTCTGCGGGGACGGGCTCCCTTCCGCAACCCCCAAGCTCACACTCCGCCAACAGACAGGGGGGCCTTCACCAAGGTAGGTTGGTGGACGGTCAACACGTCCACCCAGTATAAAACCCACAGCGCACAACAAAAACGCATCGTTGACCAATGGCTGCCAGCACTGCCCAATAAGAAGGAAAAACCCATGGCCAACCCAGTCGAGCTTGTCGCCACCTATTGGTCGATGATTGGCGACTGTTATCCTGGCGCTCCCAGCGAAGTCAGCCCGGTCGACTTCCAAGCGCGGGTCGAGATGGCAAACAAAGTGGGCTATAGCGGCATCGGCTTCCTCCACGCCGACCTTATGGCCGTCTCCCAGCGGATCGGTTTTCCGGCCATGAAAACTATTCTTGACGACAACGGCATGAAATACGTCGAAGTGGAGATGATCACTGATTGGTTCATGCGCGGTGAGAGGCGAAAGCGCGCCGACATCAAGCGCTTTGAGCTTCTCAATGCCGCTGAGAAGCTCGGGGCATGGCACATCAAGATCGGCGGAGATGTTGACAACGATGGCAAGAATTATTGGCCGATGGAGCACATGGTTCAAGAATTTGAAGTCCTGTGCAAGCAAGCCGCAGACGCAGGGACCCGGCTTTCCTTAGAAATTTTGCCATTTGCCAATCTGGCAACAATCGATCAAGGCCTGGCGCTCATCAATGGTGTGTCCGCCACCAATGGAGGGATCCTTCTCGATATATGGCACATGGAACGGGGCGGGATCGACTATGACCAAATTCGGCGCATGCCAAAGGAAGCCATTACTTGGGTCGAGCTGAACGATGCTCTGCCTGAAGTCCAAAACTCTTTGTTTTACGATACAATTCACTGCCGCGAGTTGCCGGGAGATGGCTCATTCGATGTGGTGGGTTTTCTGCACGCTCTCCATGATGCCGGTTACCAAGGGCCCTACGGTGTGGAAATACTATCTGACGTCCACCGGCAGTTCCCTCTCGCCGAGCAGGCGATACGCGGGTTTGACGCCACGATGAAACAGTTCGAGCTCCTCAACCGCAAACTCAGCGCGGCGTGAGTGCGCACCGGATTGGCCAAAGAAAAGACGCTGAGAGGCGCGGCTAGCACGCCTGGCCAGCGCGGTCGATCGGAATGGCCAGGCGCTGAGTAAGATCAAGGGCGCTTCACAGCCTCCCGTTGGTCAAGCAGGCGCGCAAACTCATCGACCGGCATATTTGATGTGATGGCATGCTTCAGATGGGCCGCCTGTGTCTCGGCCGCCAGCGCACCCGTAGGCGGATCGTTGTCAAGGTTTGAGGGGAACGAATACCCCTCCGCCGTCGACGCCACCACAGCATGGAGCTGAGCTTGCGATAACCTACCGTCCGCCCATGCGTTCTGAAGCGCGCCATAGACAGTCTTACACATGCGCACCCGGTCCACGCTTTCCATAGCCCTGCCGAACGGCGAAGAGATCTGCATCAAATTCATCAAGCGATGAAGATCCGGGGTGCGGTTGTCGCCGGCCGCATGAAGGAGCGCGGGATTAAAGAACATCGCATCCCCCTTCTTCAGCGGCAATTGGACAAAGTGATCTTCAAAATACTGGCGAAAGTCGTCCCGCCGCCAGGCCACATAGCCGGGGCGGTAGAGCTGCGAAAAAGGCAGCAACTTGGTCGGACCGCCGTCGACCGGCACATCACAGTGCGCAATGCCCCCTTGAAGGGTGAGGAGCGGCGACAAATCGTGCACATGGGCTGGGTAGTGGGCGCACACTTCCGCGGTTTGGAAACCCAAATGATAGTCGCGATGAGGTTGCTGAGCTTTTCCGCCAGGGTAGACGAGATTGACTTGAACCGTCATCTGATAGTTCGGGCCAAGCCACGCTTCCGCAGCAGCATCCACTGCCGGACACGCGTAGTATCGCACATAGGTTTCAGGCGAGGCGAAGCATAGTTTTTGGAGCGAATTCCAAATCCGATCATTGCTCCCTGCGGCGGCAAAGTGATCGGCGCCGTCGCCACCCGCCGCCTTTTCCTCTTTAATGATGCGATTGAAGATCGCCGTCGCGTCATCGATGGCGGCCTGGTCTTCTTGCGCTTTACTCAAGGCAAACACGCCCGCCGAACTGTGCAGAACCCTCGCCCACTCCCCCATCAGCGCTTGGCGGGCAGCAGGGTCAGCAAGATCATCTGCAAGCGCTGGAACATCATAAATGGGGATGTTCTTTTGAATGTCGGCCGCCAGGGGCACATCAGCTTTGGTAAGGCGCCGCTCGGCCAGCGAGGCAAGATCTTCAAGCCGGCATTCGTCGGTGGTGAAGTAGTCCGACGTCAGTCTAAAATGCGTGTTCATGATGATCCCTCCCCGCTTTTGCCCCAACTCTACAGGAGAACGGGGGTTGAAAGTGCCCCATAACACATCAATAAACCATCAAATGACCCATCGTTTTCCCATTAAAGAGATTGCGCAGCAGGCCGGCTTGGGAACGGCGACCGTGGACAGGGTCTTGAACAATCGCGCCCACGTCAGCCCGCAAACCCGGGCCCGGGTGCACGCTGCAATGGGTGAGTTGGAGGCGCAAGAACATCAGCTCGCCGCGCGGGGGCGGCGGATGTTTGTGGACGTGGTTGTGGAAGCGCCACGTCGGTTCAGTGTTCAGATTGAAGCAGCATGCGCCGCCGCTTTGGCGGATATATCAGGCGCTGTTCTTCGCCCCAGGTTCCTCTTCCAAGAAACGATGACAGAGCGGGACGTCACCGCAGCGCTGAAGCGCATTCAAAAGCGCGGGAGCCATGGTGTCCTCCTCAAAGCGCGCGATATCCCTTCCATCCGTACCGCAGTGCAGTCTTTGGAGGATGGTGGGATCCCAGTCGTCACCTTGGTGACCGACATTGGCGAGACCAACCGCACAGCTTACGTGGGGATAGACAACGCAAAGGCGGGACAAACTGCGGGCTATCTCTTGGCAAGTGTCCTCACCACGCCCAAGGGCACAGTCTTAACATCAAGCAGCCAAGAAGACTTCCAAGGTGAAGTCGAGCGACTGGAGCATTTTCTCACCTGTTTTTCTCAGCTGCGCCCCGACTATAAGGTCGTTGCTGTAGCAGGCGGAGCTGGGCTGTCAGGGGGGACCAAACAGCGCCTCAGCAAAGAGTTTGGCGGGTTAGAGCGTGTGGATGCCGTCTATTCCATGGGCGGAGGCAACCGGGCGATTTTAGAAAGTCTCCGGGCAGAAGGGCTGGCGCCGCAACACTTTGTTGCCCACGATCTCGATAGAGATAACCTTGCACTTTTGGAAGCTGGCAAGATCAGCTTTGTTCTCCACCACGACCTTCAACTCGATATGACTCGGGGTTTTCAAGCGCTGGCATCGCGCCATGGCTTGGCGAACCAACAGGAGGGCCGATTGCTCAGCGACGTGCACATCATCACCCCCTACAACATCCCAAGATCTTTCTATCAGTGACGCATGGGGCGCTCATCCACCGCTGACCCCCGAGACAGCCAGGTGTGATGCCCGCGCCCGCCGACGATTTCACCTGCCCGCACCCCACCAAACGCCTGCACCGCCAAACGCCAGCGCCGCCCAAAGGTTGAGGTTTCACGATGGGCGTGACGCTCTCAAAACGCTTTTGCGGCTCCATGTGCCCCCTGCCTCGCTGGCATGCGGCGCAAAGACAGTCCTACCCCTCTTGCAAACATTAAAACACTTGTTCATATGTCGCGTATGTCAGGGTACGAACTGCATCGTGATCAAACGACAGAGCTCGCCGAAACGTTCGGCCTGCTCGCCGATCCCACGCGCTTGTCCATCGTTATCGCGTGTATGGAACACAAGCGCTCCGTGGGCGATATTGCTGAAAGTCTGGGCTTGTCCGCATCGCTCACCAGCCATCACCTCAGGCTCTTGCGCTCTGCGCGCATTCTAAAGTCCGAACGGCGCGGTAAACAGGTGTTCTACACCATGGCAGACGCCTGCGTGCACAGCGTCATCGATATCATGATCAAGCATCTTTTCGGCCACGCCCAAGATGACACCACCGAAACGTGATTGGAGACACGTCATGCCAACTGTCACTCACCAAAAATGCGCCTGCGATACCTGCCTTTGTATCGTCAATATCAATGATGCGGTGAAGAAAGACGAAAAGAACTACTGTAGTACAGCCTGCGCGGATGGCCATCCGGAGGGCTCTGGTTGCGGCCACCCAGGATGCGTTTGCGACGCTTAAGCATGTTTCCCGACAACCGGCCAGTCTAACCCAGCCGCCAAAGGGAAAACTCATTTGCCTTTCTTTGGTCGGCGCCGCCCCGGAGCGCGCACGCTGCGCCGACCACCGCCCATAACAAAGAACGCTGGCGCCCCCCTTTCCGCGCAGCCAATCCCCGCAGGAATGTGACCCGGGTCACATATTCTTGTCGCTTACTTTGGTAGGCTTGGAAGATAGCACATCGCATCTAACACGCGGCGGAAGAGCGGCGCGAAGACAAAGACTTTAAATTGTTCGTTCCATGGGAACACAGAGCCTCCAAATCAAAAGCTGATCCACTTCACGTGTTTTCAACGAGGAAGGCGTACATCCATGTTGAAGCCAAGGCGCCCTAAACAACTGATCTTTGATGCGCAGGCATCACTGGCGATTATCCGCTGGGCTTATCCCGACAACCCAAGCCGGATGATCTCAAGGGACGTGCAGCAAAACCGGGAATTGGCGCAAGATCTCCTGTCGGACATGATCGAATGCACCTACCGCCAAGGGTTTGTCCAAGTCCTGTGGAGCTTGACCAACAACCCCGCGATCCCAGCCAGCATCAGCCTCATCCTCGCCTCACCCGACATTGCCGATCAATATTTCCGCCACACAGATCGGAGCGATGTGCAACGATGGCTGCGGCAGCCCCGCATTTACCGCATGTGCTACAACGTGGTGCGGCAAAGGTGCCTGACGGAACGGGCCGGCCACATTGCTGCAACGAATGCATCAGGCTTCACCCAACAACGCGGACTAAGATAAACCGGCGACGCCTGGCACTGGGTTCGCCGTCCCGTTGTTCGGCAAAACCGCAGGTGAAGGGGACGGGGCACGAGCCACCAGCGCGTTGCCTCAACGTGTTGGCGGGGCCATCACTGACCGAATGGCCCCCCAAATGAGCGGGCGAATACACTCAGCCATCAAAGGCAAGCATCTGGAGGACTTGCCACCTCACCATCGGGTCCGCTCTCTCCTTGCCCACGCGCCCCAAGAAAAGCAGCTCCCCTTCTTAGGATGGCGTCCCGACAGCATCGCCCGCCGGCGCCGGCGCGGTCCCTGGCCGGTCGCGGCTGAGACCGGTGACCGCCAACTCCCTCTCATAGGCGCTCCAATTGGTGCTATAGCCCTTGGCTAGGTCCATCAGCGAGTGAAGCGGATAGATCCCCGTTGCATGCCCATCATCAAAGACAATGCGCACCGCATAGCGCCCCACAGCGGCGATTTCCTTGATGGTCACCGCTGCCTTTCCCCCAATGACCTGCCGCGCGCCGTGGCCCTTGCGCTCAGCAGAGGGGGTGAAAACCCGCAAGTACTCGGCACCCAGCTCAATCTGTTGACCGTCATCATAGGTGACGCGCACCTGATTGCGTGCCGGCGGCACCCTGAGTTCGGTGGGCCAGGGGCGTTCTGTCATCGGCCACTCTCCATCATCACGCGGCCCGACCCTAAGCACATCAGACCGTGCGATCGAAAGCCCTCCGGCCCATCATCGGCCCCCAGCTGTCGTTTCCATCAACGTTATTCATTGCCGAACCGCCGTAAGGGGCCGTGCCTCACTGCTCCCGCCTATCGTCAATTCTCCCGCGGTGAGCCTGATGCATCAACCCACGGCTTCGCCTCTTCGGGGTTGACCCATCAGGCCCACCGCGGGATTCTGATGGTGTCGGCTCCGGAGGAACGTCGCTGTTTGGTGTCCCACCAAAGGAACATGTGAAGGGGTCTTTGGGGGACTTCTGAGTTTTGTCGGAGATTTGAGCGAACAACATTCAAAGCTGCTACACCTAGAGCGCGATCCGCTGAGTTTGTTTCAAGCTAAGCGGTTGAAAACGTCATCGCCCCTGAAGAGCGCATGTTCTCCTCGCTCGATCTGATCCAGATCGAGCGCGCCATGC
>JBCDLN010000086.1:0-13231 GCA_038745295.1 Pseudomonadota bacterium
AGCAAAGGTCGCCCTGTCGCCAGAGGCTGGTGAGACCACCTGCCGGCCGCGCTTCGTGGTGGCAAATAGGTCCTCAGCTTTGGCGATAAAGCCGCGCCCTACCTTGGTGGCGAAAAGCCACTGTGTGCCCGCCTCGTAGAGAAAGAGCGTTGCCACGTCGACACCGCCTTCAAGCTCCAGAAGAAGCCGCAGGGGCTCACCGTGGCCGCGACCACCGGGCAGTTTGTCCACCCCCACCGTGTAGACGCGACCGTCTGTGGTAAGGACGAGGAGTTTGTCGGTGGTTTCCGCGTGGAGTGCCCTGCGCAACCCATCATCTTGGCGGAAGGCGAGCCCGTCGAGCTCTTTCACGTGGCCTTTGAGGGCACGTATCCAGCCCTTTTCAGACAGCACCAGTGTGACAGGTTCGCGCTCAATCATCGCTTCGGCGACAATGTCGGCGTTGGTGGTGGGCGCGTCGGCAAAGGTGGTGCGGCGGGCACCGAGGGCGGTGGATTTGGAAAACTTGGTCTTCACGTCGCGCACGGAGGCAGCAACCTTATCCCACTGTTTGCCCTCATCGGCGAGCAGGCCCTCCAGCTCGGCCCGCTCTGCTGTCAGCCGCTCATGCTCACGGCGGATTTCCATCTCCTCCAGCTTCCGCAAAGACCGCAATCGCATGTTGAGGATCGCTTCGGCCTGAACGTCGGTGAGGGTGAAGACTTCGATCAGCTCGGCCTTCGCGTCATCAGCCTCGCGTATGATTTTGATCACAGTATCAAGGTCGAGGTAGACCACCAGGAAGCCGTCGAGCACCTCAAGCCGGTGGACCACCTTGCCAAGTCTGTGCTCGGCGCGGCGCACCGCCACCTCTTTGAGATGGGCAAGCCAGGCGCGGATCACCTCCACAATGCCCACCACCCGCGGCACCTGGCCTTCCATCAACACGTTCATGTTGAGGGGGATGCGCACCTCAAGATCGGTGACTTTAAAGAGGCTCTCCATCAGGAGTTGCGCATCCACAGTGCGGGCACGGGGCTCTAAAACAACGCGAATATCCTCCGCGCTCTCGTCGCGCACATCGCCGAGCAGAGGCAGCTTCTTTGCCTCCATCAGTTCAGCGATCCGCTCAATCAGCCGGCTCTTTTGCACCTGGTAAGGGATTTCGGTGACGACAATCTGCCAGGTCCCGCGGTTGCCGTCCTCAATCTCCCACCGGGCCCGTGTTCTGAAGCCGCCGCGCCCTGTGCGATAGGCCTCAGCAATGGAATCGGCCGGCTCCACAATGATGCCGCCGGTGGGAAAATCCGGGCCCGGCACTTTCTCTAGGATCGTGCCAAGGCGCGCATCAGGGTGCTTGATGAGATGAAGGGCAGCGTCGGCAAGCTCGGCCGCGTTGTGGGGCGGAACGCTGGTTGCCATGCCCACCGCAATCCCCGTCGCGCCATTGGCGAGGAGGTTGGGAAAGCCACCGGGGAGGACGACCGGCTCGCGCTCGGACCCGTCGTAGGTTTCGCGAAAGTCGACGGCGTCCTCGTCAAGCCCATCAAGAAGGAGCTTGGCCACATCGGTAAGGCGCGCTTCGGTGTAGCGCATGGCGGCGGCACCATCGCCATCGACGGTGCCGAAGTTGCCTTGCCCATCCACCAACGGGTACCGCACAGCAAAATCTTGGGCGAGGCGGACGAGGGCGTCGTAGACAGCGGTATCCCCATGGGGGTGGAACTTACCGATCACATCGCCCACCACACGGGCCGATTTCTTAAACGCCTGCCCAGGATCAAGCCGCAGCTGGCGCATGGCATAAAGCAGCCGGCGATGGACGGGTTTGAGACCATCGCGCACATCAGGCAGCGCCCGGTGCATGATGGTTGACAAGGCGTAGGCGAGGTAGCGCTCTTCCAACGCTTCCTTGAGGTCAACGGCATCGTCAAAAGAGGGTTCGGCCATCAAGCCTCCGTGTTCGCCTCAATGGGGGGTATGGGGCATTTTGGTATTATGGCGTCTCTTTTGCGCGCCGGGCAGTGGGAGGCAGCCAGTGGTTCGTGTAGCGCACCGCAAGAAAGCCTGAAAGTGCCCCAATCGGTGGGAGCAAGAAAATCAAGAACGGCATCAAAAGCCCAATGACCAAGCCCACCAATGCACCGAACAGCACCCCTGTTCGGATCGACAGATATCCCGCTTGTTCGGCCACAAACCATACAGGGACGCCGATCGGCAGGGCCACAGGCACCCCGAGAATTGCCCCAAACATCCCCACAATCACGACAAAATTGAACGGCTGCCCATGCTGACCGCCAAACACGATGGCGGCCACCGAGACAATCGCTGCCAGGAGAACACAGCATAGCCAGCCGGCAACGGTTGCAATGACGGTTCCCAGCAGCGAGCGCAGGAGGCTCCGCTGCCAGGAGGGTCGTGCCACGGCCTCCAAAGCCAAGCGGGGAGGCCGTGATGATCGTTGTTGAAGGTCAATGCCAAGCCGCATCGCGAGGCCGCGGCGCGGGGGCGCTTCTCCCTGGGGGGCCTTGCCTGAGGGCGGCTCTTTCTCAGTCATCGTGAAAGCGCACGCTGGCGCAACAACAGGCGCGGATCAGGCTCATGACGATTGCAGCCCTTTGACGGTGGCTCTGATGAAACGCTCACGCGCATCGGGCAATCGTTTGCCCGCCAAGGTGGCAACATGCTTGTCGAGAAAGTAGCCTGTCAGGTGAAATCCGTCGACGAGAGATGGCCCATCCACAGGGGAATCATCGGCAAGAAATGCGGGCAGGCGCAACAGCCTATCGGCGTAGGGCGTTGCTGCAGCAGCGCTCACCGCCCGGCCCGATTTGGGTGAAACATGGGTCAATTGATCCACCTCACCGGTGACGGCACAGGCTCTAAGATCGAGCCCAAAGCCAAACTCTTCCAACAAGATCAACTCGAAGCGCACCCCCGCCTCGCCGGCCGCCTCAGCCATCGCAAACGCTTCGATGAGGGCGACCGAGGCCGCATAGAGTCTCGGGTGCGGATCGCGCTCGGGTAACAGCGCCAAAAGCGCGGCCAACGACTGAAGGCCAAATGCGCCCCAGGGGGATGCCATCACCAAGCCGGCCCGGGCGTGGAGGAGTTCCAGCGAAAGAGTGCCTAGCTGATCTGAGAGCCGGCCCCGCCAGTTAGCGTGCACCAGGTTGCCCGGCTGCAGCAGCGCCCGCATGGCCTTGGAACGCGCGCCGCGCACCATCCCCGCCGCACGCCCCTCATTGGGCGTCAAAACCTCGACAATCTTGGAATTTTCGCCAAACGGCCGCGCCGATAAAATCAGCGCCTCATCGCGCCACTCCACCTACCGCGCCCCTTTCTGAGGCCCACCAAAAGGCCGCTCACTGCGAAAAGTCGAGCCCCATTTCGCGGTAGCGCTCTGGATCATCGGCCCAACGGGAGCGCACCTTCACAAACAAGAAGAGATGGACCGAAGTCCCCACCATCTCAGCGATGACATCGCGCGCTGCCATGGAAATGGAACGGATGGTGCGGCCTTTTTCGCCTAGAACGATCTTCTTATGTCCCTCCCGCTCCACGTAGACCACCTGTTCAATGCGCGCTGACCCATCACGCAGCGTCTTCCACGTCTCCGTTTCTACAGTGGTACGGTACGGCAGTTCGTCGTGAAGGCGCAGCATGAGCTGCTCGCGAGTGATCTCGGCGGCGAGCTGGCGTTGGGGAACATCTGAGATCTGATCTTCAGGATAAAGCCAAGGGCCTTCAGGCACGTTGGCAGCAAAGTGCTTGCGCACATCATCAACGCCATCGCCCTTCAGCGCTGAGATCATAAACGTTGCGTCAAACCGGGTGACCTCGTTGGCGCGGGCCGACAAAGCCAAGAGGTCTGAACGCTCCATAAGGTCGATCTTGGTGAGGAGGAGCACTTTGGGAAGGCGCACTTGCGTCAACTCCTCCAGGATCGCTTCGGTCTCCTCATTAAGTCCGCGGCGGGCGTCTATGAGGAGAGCCACTACATCAGCGTCATAGGCGGAGGCCCAGGCGGTCTTCACCATGGCACGGTCAAGCCGTCGCTTGGGGGCAAAGATGCCGGGGGTATCCACCAGCACGATCTGCGCTCCGCCGGTGATCGCAATCCCCCGTACAACAGCGCGCGTTGTCTGCACTTTGTGGGTGACGATCGCGACCTTGGCGCCCACCAGAGCGTTCACAAGGGTGGATTTGCCCGCGTTGGGCGCGCCAATCAGAGCAACAAAGCCACAGCGTGTGGGTGGTGCGGCGGCCGGCGCCGCATCTGGCGCGGCGGGCGGCACCTTATTTTCACTCATTCGTCTAGAGAAAGGGCAGCAAGGGCGGCTTGTGCAGCGCTTTGCTCAGCCTCCCGCTTGGAGCCGCCCTCGCCGCTGGCAAGCACCACACCTTCGCTCAGGACTTCAATCATAAAGTGCGGCTTGTGGTCGGGCCCTGAACGTCTCACCAGCGCGTATTCAGGCGGGCCAGCGCCCCGGGCTTGGACATGCTCTTGAAGCGCTGTCTTAGGATCGCGCTTTGTGCCATCAACCCCTTCCACCAAAGGTTCCCAAACCTTCACGATGACGGCTTTTGCCGCCTCATACCCGCCATCAAGGTAGACTGCAGCTAAGACCGCCTCGCACGCATCGGCGAGGATCGCGGCTTTGTTGCGGCCACCCGACTGCGCTTCGGCGTGGCCGAGCTTGAGCGCACCATCGATCCCCAGCGCCCGGGCTCGATCAGCACAGGTTTCCCGCCGCACAAGAGCATTGAGCCGGCGGGCAAGCTCACCCTCACCCGCGTCAGGAAAGCGCTCATAAAGCTGGTGCGCAATCACCAGGCCGAGCACCCTATCACCGAGAAACTCGAGCCGTTGGTAGCTTTCACCACCGCTGGGCGGCAAAGCGCTCGCGTGAAGCACAGCCTGCTCCAGCAATGCCCGGTTCGCAAAACGGTGGCCGAGTTCACGCTCAAGCCTGGCGAGGGGCTCGATACTCATGGGAGGCGTCCAAAAGATGCAGCGGCCGCCGTGGATTGAGAGGCCGTCCTGCGCGCGGCGCGACTACAACACGTCGAAAATACGGTCCCACCGCACAGCCTGCGGCCAGCGCCAGACCTGCCAAACCGGTGTGCCTTCACGTATCGAGAAGAAGATGATCTCGGCACGACCGACGAAATTTTCGAACGGAACATAGCCCACAAAGTTTTGTGCCCGACTATCGGTGGAGTTGTCTCGGTTGTCGCCCATCATGAAGTAGTGATTCGCCGGAACATTATAGACTCCGGTGTTGTCAAACAAGCCGTTGTCCTCAGTATCCAGCACTTCGTAGGAAACACCATTGGGCAACGTCTCGCGAAACCGACGCATCCTGATTTCGCGGCCGTTCAATCCGATATCCACATAGTCGTCGATCTGCTCACGATCGACTGGCACATCGTTAATGTGAAGCACACCATCAATCATCTGGATGCGGTCACCAGGAAGACCGACGACACGTTTGATGTAGTCAGTGGCGTTGTCACGCGGAAGCTTGAAAACAGCTATGTCCCCGCGTTTGGGTTCTGAGGCGAGCACCCGGCCAGGCAGAGGCACGATCCCGTAAGGAAAACTGTATCGGGAGTAGCCGTAAGAGAATTTGGAGACGAACAGATAGTCGCCCACAAGCAGCGTCTCCACCATGGACGCTGACGGAATGTTGAACGGCTGGAAAAGGAAAGTCCTGAAGACAATGGCAATGACGAGCGCTTGAAACAGGATTTTGATTGTTTCGTACAGACCGCCCTCACGTTCCGCTTTTTTCTTCGCCACGCTCATCATCACCTCGTTGACGGCGCAACGGATCGTGTGCGCCTGATGCGGACCGCTCGGCGCGGACACGCTCACATAATCTCAGACGCTCTCTCGCGCAATGAAGGGCTCAAAATGTGGCACGTCGGCACGTGCTTCAATCACCACAAAGGCTTGGGCCCAAGGATGGTCATCGGTCATGGTGAGGTGGATGATGCCTCTATGCCCATCGGGGATCAGCGCATCGAGCCTCAGCCGCGCGCCACCGGTGAGCACCATGGTGGGCTGGCCGCTGGGAAGGTTCACCACACCCATCTCGCGCCAGGCCACCCCCATGCGAATGCCCGATCCCAGCGCCTTGGAAACCGCTTCCTTAGCTGCAAAACGCTTGGCGTAGGTGGCTGGCTGCCCGCCGCGACGGTCCGCCTTCGCCCGCTCCTCTTGTGTAAAGACCCGTTTAATAAAGCGCTCGCCAAAGCGCTCCAAAGTCCGCTCAATCCGCCTGATATCAATGAGATCAGAGCCGATGCCGACAATCACGGCGCCTTGTCCCGTGCCCGCTTCGCCAGCCGCTCGGCACGCATTGACTTGGACATCATCACAGCAGATCGCACCAGGAAGTAGAGGATCGTTCCCAGCACAAGGCCAATGACCGCGCCGCCCAAAATCATCACCTGCAGCGTCGGCCACACGGTCCAAAACGAGGACCAGATGAGGTCAAACGAAAGGTCGAGCGGCGTGCCGCCGGCCCCGCCTTTGGGCGCACCGAGGATGAGTTCGCCCACCTGGAACGAGCTCACCCAAATGAGCGGGAAGGTGAGCGGGTTGCCCACAGCCGTGCCGAGCGCTGCTGCGATCAGCGAGCCGCCGATGACATAGGCAACGGCAAAGGCGAGCAGGAAGTGAAAGCCCACCAGCGGTGTGCACGAGGCGAACGCCCCCGCGGCCACCCCGGCAGCGATGGCATGGGGCGAACCTTGAAGCCGTAAAATGCGGTGCTTGACGTACTGGAACGAGCGGGAAAACGAGCGGCGTGGCCAAAGGGCCACCCTGACCTTTTCCATCGCCCGCGGCTCTTGGCGGCGATCAAACAGCACGGCGCCATTCACTCGGGCGGGTCTTGTTGAGCCCCACGCGTGTTGCCCCCTCATCAATGCCCCACGCGGGAGGCCTCCGACACAATCTCAAGACCACGCAGCCGCTCCAAAATGGTCGCGAGATGGCCCCTGTCTCGCACTTCGATCCGGAGCGCCATCTCATGGAACATATCGGATTTGCCGCTGATGGAGACTTCGTCAATGTTGGCGTCCTCAGCAGCGATGGCCGAGGCAATGTCAGCCAGCGCGCCCTTTACATTTTTGACCATCACCGTCACGCCGACGGGAAAGAGCGTGTCTTTGAGGCCGTCAAAGTCCCAACTGACGTCGAGCCAGCGCTCCCGCTCAGCCCCATAACGGCTCATCGCCTCATCAGCGTGCACCGGGTAGATGGTAACGCCTTTGCCAGGGTCCAAGATCCCCACGATCCCATCGCCTGGCACGACAGCGTGCTCAGCAGAGAAAATGACAGGCAAATCCCCGCTAACCCCACGGATCGGTACGGTATGGCCATTTGTGACCGCAGGTTGATCGCCCATGGGGTCAAAGCCAAGGGCGGAGAGGACAGCAGTTGCAGGGCGCTCGCCACGCCCGACTGCATGGGCCAGCGTTTCCTCATCGGAAAAGTGCATCAATTGGGCCGCATGAGAAAGGTCCAACGCCTCGCGCACATGCCACCGCGCGGCTTCGTTGGCGATAAGCTCTTGGCCGAGTTTGGTGAACTTACGGCGATCGAGCTCGCGGTTGGCCCTGCGAATGGCGGAGCGCGCTTTGCCGGTGACGGCAAGCGATTTCCAAGCCGACGGCGGGGTCGCCCCGTCTTGGCACACAATCTCCACCTCGTCGCCGCTCACAAGGGGCGTCACAAGGGGCTTGGGATGGCCGTTGATACGGCACCCGATACACGTGTCACCGATTTGGGTATGGACCTGATAGGCAAAGTCGATGGGTGTGGCCCCGGGTGGCAACGCAATGAGCTTACCGCGCGGGGTGAAGCAAAACACGCGGTCCTGGAAAAGCTCCAGCTTTGTGTTGGTGAAAAACTCAGAGCTGCTTTGCTCGTGAGACAGCTGCTCGATGGTTTGTCGCAACCAGGCATAAACCCGTGAATCGTGGGCAAGCTCTTTGGAATGGCGCGCCACGCCGTCTTTGTGAAGTGCGTGTGCGGCAACCCCATACTCGGCGACTGCGTGCATGTCCGCGGTCCGAATCTGCAGCTCGACCCGCTGCTTTCGCGGACCGATGACTGTTGTATGCAGTGAACGATAGTCGTTCTGCTTGGGCGTCGAGATGTAGTCTTTGAACCTGTTGGGCACCAATTGGTACGTCATATGGATCACGCCCAGCGCCTGATAACAGGCCAAAACGTCATCGACGATGATCCGAAATCCATAAATGTCAGACAAACTGTCAAAGTTGATCTGCTTGCGCTTCATTTTGGCGTAGATCGAGTAGGGCCGCTTCTCGCGACCCGAAATGTCCGCGACGACACCGTTTTCTTCTAATTTCTGGTGAAGATCGTTTTGGATTTCTGAAAGCAGATCACCGACGGCACCCCGCCGTCCGGCCAGTTGCTTTTCAATCATCGCCGCGTCATCGGCGTCGAGCACCTTGAAGGCCAAGTCTTCTAGCTCTTCGCGCATCCATTGAATGCCCATACGCCCCGCAAGCGGCGCATAAACATCCATGGTTTCTTGAGCTATCCTGCGTCGTTTGTCTGCCGGCACCCACTTTAGGGTGCGCATATTGTGAAGCCGGTCCGACAGCTTGACGAGGAGAACGCGCACATCGTCTGCCACCGCCAGCAAAAGTTTGCGCAGGTTCTCACCCTGCTTTTCTTCCTGACTGACGAGGTCGAGCTTGCCGATTTTGGTGAGGCCATCCACCAACTTGCCGATTTGGGCGCCAAACAGCTGATCGATCTCTGCGCGCGTGGCGTCTGTGTCTTCAATGACATCGTGGAGGAGGGCTGTGGCAATGGTGGCATCGTCGAGCCTCATATCAGTGAGGATCGCGGCCACCTCCAACGGATGGGAAAAATAGGGGTCTCCTGAGGCACGGGTTTGGTGCCCGTGCTTGCTCATGGAGTAGACGTAAGCGCGGTTGAGGAGCGCTTCGTCCGTATCTGGATTATAATGCGCCACGCGTTCGACCAACTCGTACTGGCGCATCATGGGGCGGGGGCTCGCCGGTGCAACCGCCTGGCCGTTTGCATCGGTGCCACCTGCCGCGGGGGCTATCTGTCCTGCGGCGTTGCTCATTGCTCAGCCTCTGCCGGAAACGTGCCGACGGGTAGGTCCGGCGCCCGCTGGCGCCGGTGTGAATTCCGTCCTGTAAGGTGCGGCTAAACGTCCTCGGTGCGCTCAGGGGGCACCAAGGTCTCCATCGCCCGCAGCAGCTCCTCTTCCGACATGGAATTGAAGGTGGTGTCGAGACCATCCTCTTGAATGCCGCCCTGCGCAACCGAGACCACGGGTTCGGGCTCTGGCTCATCCACCTCAGTGTGTTTTTGCAAGGAGTGGATCAACTCTTCCTTTAAATCATCAGGATGGATCCGCTGGTCGGCAATTTCGCGCAGCGCCACAACAGGATTTTTGTCCTTATCGCGGTCCACCTGAATGGGAGAACCGCCGGAAATAACGCGCGCCCGATGGCTGGCCAACAGCACCAGCTCAAATCGGTTGTCGACCTTGTCCACACAATCCTCGACCGTTACTCGCGCCACGAGAGCCTCCGACTTTTTTTTAAGTTGACAAGGATGAGAGTAGATACCAATCAAGCGCGCTCGGCGCAAGCGTCACACAATGTACACATTCATAGGCCCAGCATCAGGGTTCGTACAGGTCGCACGCTGTTGAATGCAATGCACGCGTTGCCGTGATACAATGAATGATATTTCACACGGCATGCAATACAGAAAGTAGATCCCCTCATGTTCGATCCTAGAGAAAAAATAGCTTTATTTATTGATGGCGCAAACTTGTACAGCGCAGCCCGCTCCCTCGGATTTGACATCGATTATAAGCGACTTCTCGCAGAGTTCGGCAAAAAAGGTTATCTGCTTAGAGCATACTACTACACGGCTTTGGCTGAAGATCAGGAGTTTTCAACCCTTCGGCCGCTGATCGACTGGCTTGATTACAACGGCTACTCCGTTGTCACCAAACCGCTGAAAGAATTCTACGACCAATCAGGCCGCCGCAAAGTGAAGGGCAACATGGACATCGAGCTGGTTATCGATGCCATGGAGCTGTCAGACCAAGTTGACCATATCGTTCTTTTCTCAGGTGATGGGGACTTCCGCAGGCTGGCAGAGGCGGTGCAACGCAAAGGGAAGAAATTCTCGGTTGTGTCCACCCTCCAAACACAGCCGCCTATGATTGCAGACGATCTGCGCCGCCAAGCCGACAACTTTATTGAACTGAGCGAACTCCAAGATGCCGTCGGGCGCGATCCATCCGAACGCCCGGTCCGCGAGCGCCAGGAGCGCCCGGTCACCGTCGGCGACTGACGGTTCGACCCCTTGCCGCGGGAAAGCGGTGCCCCACCGCTTGACCCGCCGCATGACTGCCCCCTGTGCCCGCGCCTCGTCACTTACCGTCACGAGCAGCGCACCAAGCATCCTGATTGGCACAACGCCCCTGTCCCAACCTTTGGCGACGTTCAGTCAGCGTCTGTTCTGGTGGTGGGCCTTGCCCCCGGCGTCGCGGGCGCCAACCGCACCGGGCGGCCGTTCACCGGCGACTACGCAGGGGATCTCCTTTACCAAACGCTCACCACGTATGGATTTGCCGACGGCACCTTCGATGCCCGGCCCGATGACGGGTTGCGCCTTGTTGATCTAGCCGTGACCAACGCGGTGCGGTGCGTTCCGCCGCAAAACAAACCCGTTGGTGCGGAGATTAACGCCTGCCGACCGTTTCTGGTCACCACCATTGAGGCCATGCCCCGGCTCAAGGTGATTCTTGCTCTCGGCCGTATCGCCCATGACGCCACCTTGCGAACCCTCGGCCTGGTCCTTGCCCGCCATCCCTTCAAGCACGGCGCTCGACACGAGACGGGCTCGATCGCCCTCTTCGATAGCTACCACCCCTCTCGCTATAACGTGAACACAGGTGTCCTCACCGCAGAGATGTTTGCCGGTGTGATTGCTGGGGTGAGGGCAGCCCTCCCGTGACGGCCAGCCCTGCCAAGCTCATAAGGTCAACTCACCGCTTGGATATCCATCCACCGCTCCCAAACTGACATCACACCCAAACACACAACCCCTGAGCTCTCGGGCCCAGGGGTCTGCGTTTGTTGGTTGGCCGGGTGGCGCACCCCGTCGCAAGCGGGTCTGTCGCTTTATGTCAGCCGGTCCTCACACCGACCGGCATCCCAAACGGTGCGCGTCAGTCGGAGAACCGCGTGGTAAGCGTTGCCACGGTGACAGCTGTGCTGATGAGGGGCGACACAATCTCTAAGAATTTGCCGAGCTGTGCGGAGGGGTGGTTGGACACGTAGATAAGATCTTCGTTGCGCAGCTCGAACAGCTGCATCAGGAAGAACGCCTTTGGATCTTTGAGGTTGATCCTGTAAATGACCGGCACCAGCGAACCTTCGACAGCGGGTTCAGCACGCTTGTCGATGGCTTTGGCGATATAGTCCGGTTCAAACCGGAAAAGGAAAACGCCACGCGCATCGGCAAGCGCATCGTTAAGCCCGCCGGCACGGGCAAGGCCTTCGGCGAGGGTGACCTTACGGGCCTCAAACTTAAACTCTTGCGCGGTATTGGTGGCACCCAGCACCGAGAAGGTGCGTGTTGCATCACTCACCAGCACCACGTCACCCGGCTTCACGGGGACATTGTTTTCAGGCGTATCAAAGAGGTCTTCCAAGTTCGCCGAGGCGACCTGATTGCCACGGCGCAGGGTGATCATAGAGGAGAATGTGTCTCCTTCCGTGCCGCCGGCTTGGGAAATCAGATCCAGGATCCGAGCGCCCGCTACGGTGACGGGGATCTGGCCCGGAGTGGTGACCTTACCAAGGACCGTCACCGAGTTGGCCCTACTCTCAGCGACCAGCACCTGAACCTGTGGCTGGATTGCCTTATCCTCTAAAGAGGCTTCAATGGTTGCCCTCAACGCGTTGGGGGAGCTGCCCGCCGCTTGAACTGCCCCCACGTAGGGCACGAAGATTTGCCCGTTCTCGTCAATCACCGCCTCGATCTGCGTGGCTTTGGCGGTGGATGATGAGAACAGACCGTCAGCACCGGCTTCAAAAATGTTGATGCCGATCTTGTCGCCTACAGCCAGATTGATGGACGGGGGAGGTCCTTGCACCTTGAAGAACGAGGAAAAGATCGCCGGCCGGTACTGACCGGTGATGTTGGTGACCTTTTCGTCGATCTCCACCACCAGATGCGGGGGCTTTGGATAATTGGGGCTGTTGACGACGTCGATATCTTTGACCAGTGGGCCGCCGGAAGGCAGGCAGCCGCCAAGCGCGACCATCATCGCCAAAATTGCCGCGCCTCTCAGGAGCATCGGACAAACCTTCCACACGTTTGCGTCGGCGATTGTGTAACATTACGGGCGCTCTCAGGGGAGCAGGAACGCTGTACCTGTCGCGTTTGGGAGCCGACCCGTTGCATGGAGAACACACGCTGGGGAAGGGAGCAGCGCTCAACCCTCGGCCTAGCCCGTTGATTCAATGAAGATTTTTGCTGTTTCTGCCTCTACGTCAATTAATCGAACGTCTAAGGCAGCGACACCGCTCCTATGGGGAAGATCTCTTGCAGCCATGGAGCGCACGCCAATCGAACGGATGCCAGGACCGATTCGGTCCGTGCCTGACGTGCTGTGTTTCAAGGTTGGCAGCCCCCATACACGCCGCAGAGACTGACGATTTGGAGGCTGGCGATTTTGAGGCTGGCGATTTGGAGGCTGACGATCGCGTTTGCTAGACGATCCGATCTCGCACGGCTGCGGCGATCAGAGCAAAAAGCCCCCATGCCAGAAAGAATGCGCCGCACACAATGAGCGTCCAGCGAAGACCGCGCGGATAAGTTGCCGTATCAGGCGCCGCACCCGCCACGAACACGGCGAGATAGCGCTCCTGCTTGAGCGCTTCGACACGCGCCGATTCTAGCGCAGCCAACGCGGAGGTGTAGGCTTGGCTGGCAAACTCGCGTTCGGCCAACAGCTCCTCGTAGCGGGACAGGCGTTCGGTCAGCACTGGCTGGCTCTGCCCTGGCTCGGCAACGGCCACACTCACCCGCTCTGCATCGATTTGGCGCTCAAGCGCATCAATTTGGTTGCGCACATAGACGACGCGCGGTGAGTTATCGCTCATGGTGGCGCGCAGCGCCGTCAGTTCGGACTGTTTGGTG
>JBCDLN010000087.1:0-13192 GCA_038745295.1 Pseudomonadota bacterium
GGCCGGCAACTGTGCCGGCTGAGCGAAGCGTGGGTTGATGCATCAGGCCCACGGCGGGACAATTGACGCTAGGCGGGAGCAGTAAGGCACGGCCCCCTATGGCGGTTCCGCCATGAACAACGTTGATGGAAACGACACCTAGAGCACGTTTTCTTCGCTCGATCTCATTCAGATCGAGCAAGACATGCGCTAGTGGGACGGTGCAGCACCCGGCGGAGGCAGCACCCAGCCGCCACCAATGTCGAAGCGTGCCACACCGCTCGGCGGCGCATGAGACTGGGCGACAATCCCAGGCAGTCCAGCCACCTCCAGCTCAAGCTCAAAATGGCCCCCGCGATAGGCTGTCCGCCATGATGTTGCGATGAAGCGCCCGTGAGGATCGAGCACCACATCGGACGGACGCACCACCAACCGGGCCGGTCCTGTCTTGGTTGTGGCCGCGCAGCGCGCGGTGAGGACGTGTTCACCAACGGTGACCCGTGCGGTCTCACCCGCAACAGCCTCCACCACACAGTCAAGCAGCGTCGCCCTGCCGATGAAGCCGGCCACCTCCGCGTTCGCCGGGCAATCATAAAGTGTGCGCGGCGGAGCCACCTGGAGGATCCGGCCCGCCTGCATCACCGCAACGCGAGTGGCAAGCGCCATCGCCTCTCGCTGATCGTGGGTGATGTAGAGCGTTGTGGCGCCAGAGGCCTTGTGGACCCGCATCAGTTCCTCTTCCATCGCCGCGCGCAGGTGCACGTCAAGGTTGGCAAGAGGTTCGTCCATCAGCACCGTCTCAGCCTCAGATGCGAGGCAGCGTGCAAGCGCAACCCGCTGCTGCTGACCGCCTGACAGCGAGGCAGGCCGGCGCCCGCTAAATGCGTCAAGCGCCACGGCACTGAGCGCTCCCCCCACAATCCGGTCCACATCATCGCTCGATTTGCCAGCCGCTTCTGCCGGGAAGGCAACGTTCTTGCGCACGCTCAAGTGCGGCCACAGCGCATAGGATTGGAACACCACCGCCACCCGGCGGGCTTCAGGCGGAAGGTCAATCGTCTCCCCGGCAACACAGGTGTCGCCAAGGTGGATCTCGCCATAATCGGCTTGTTCAAGCCCAGCAATAAGCCGCAACAGGGTGCTCTTGCCGCACCCGGATGGTCCAAGGACCACAAAGAACTCGCCCGCTGCGATATCGAGCGAGACGTGGTCCAGCGCTGTGGCCCGTCCAAAGCGTTTGGTGAGGCCTTGAATGCGGATACCAGGGGTTGGCCCCCTCGCCTCCTGTGGCGGAAAATCCGGGTGATCCCCGTACCATGTGACATTTCCTTCGCTTG
Source organism: Pseudomonadota bacterium (assembly GCA_038745295.1). Taxonomy (GTDB): domain Bacteria; phylum Pseudomonadota; class Alphaproteobacteria; order Rhizobiales; family Amorphaceae; genus Acuticoccus. Next base: position 1,317 of record JBCDLN010000087.1, read on the forward strand.
CCACGCTTGTCTCACCCCGAATGGCTGCCTATAACCCGACCTACTGCGACACGCGCCCTTCGTCTATCGGTTAGGACGCCAGATTTTCAATCTGGAAAGAGGGGTTCGATTCCCCTAGGGCGTGCCACTCACCTCAATCACTCATCCGTTTTTTCTGGCAAGTTTTCACACCGCCCGGCTTCAGTTTTGCACGTCGATGTCGTGAGACGTCCGCCTCCCACTGAACCGCCCGAGTTGCCACAGCGGTGTGGTAGTCGCGTTCAAATCATGCGCCACAATGACGACACTCTGGCCGCAGATCGATCGAATTTGCGCTCCTAAAAAAGGCTTCTCCAAGCAACGGCGATATCCGAGATTTGCTTAAGCCGTGCAGAACGCAATCGTCTGGTGAGCTGGCGGCGCAGCTCAGAGAATTCTTTTTTGCCCTGGGGGGGCTTGCTCGCCGCCCGGCCAGGCCGGCGCCACCACGAAGCTTCGGGACCGCAGCAATGAGCCCTAGCCTCGCGCTCCAAACCCGCCTAACCTAATTGCATCAATGCGCCACAACAGCCCCAAAAACCCGAATGGGAAACGCATAGCATGCTCAATCATCTTTTAAGTTCCGAGACAGGCGCCCATCGTGTCAAACGTCTGAAAGCAGGTTGGGTATGCCAACTCTGCGCGATTTCTCTCGCAGCGGTTTCATCGCAGGCTCTTGCGGCGGAAGCCCCGCACTGTGGGCCATTCAAAATCTCAGTCGTCGATGCAAAGATTGACCTCGTCGACATCGCGGAGCCCGGTCTTGGGGTTGGGGATATCCGGACCGGTGTCGTGACGTTTGCCGGCGAGGGCCATGAAGGTCCTATCCACTTGCCGTTCCGCTCGCATGTCGTTCCGAGCCATCAACAAGAAAAACTCAGCCTGATCGGCCAAGGCGATTACATCTTTTCCAACGGGACGATCCATTGGAGCGGTACATACGATATGGCTGATCCAACCCGCTCGGATACGCCTCCTTCTGAAATCATCGTCCCAATCGTGGGTGGAACCGGTGACTATGCTGGCGCGCGCGGCACAGTGCGTTGGTTTCAAGGTGACGATGGGGTCAGGATCAGCGAGTTCGATATTTCCTGCCAGGAATAACGATGGGCAGCACCTCTTGTGATTGTCTAGGTAAGGCGTTCAGCAATTGCCCACGGGCTGAGAGGTGTTCGGTTTGAGCATCATTTGCCCGCTCGGCACGCGGGCTGAGTTTCAAAACCAGGCGACCGCCAGTCGCGAGACCTGATGAACGCCGCCGAGAGCAAAGGCACCTTGAATTGGATGTCAGCCCAGGCGCTATATCAAGGCATGGGGCGAGCGTGCCGCCGCCTCCTCTTAAGGAGTTGGGGCGGTAGCGCGCTCCGTGAGGTATGAGCTTCGCTGCCCCCCAGGGAGCCCAACACGGTTTGACGCCACCCAAGCGAAACGGCTCAAAGACATCGGGCGTGAAAGTGCGGCCGGCTACAAAACGCCGTATGTTTGCATCAGATGAGGCCAGGGATTGCCAGATGTCCGGTCTGGAACGGAGGGCTCGCTTGCCCTCGAGCGCGCCACTTCCCAAACCCCCGACGTTTCCGGCCAACGCACCCCCACGGTGAACCGCGATCGCGCATTGCCACGCCACGCACGCAATGCTTCGCGTCGTGAAACGAATCCAATACCCCAAAGGGGTGCTGTCATCGGATTTTGCGTCTCACACAAATATATATGACTTCTAATACAGTAATGATTTGGATATTTATTGATAGACCATCGAAAAGAGGATCTGCAGCCGCTCATCTCAACTGTAGCTGCCCTAAAAAGGTGGCCTGGCAGCAGGGCTAGGGCGGTTCCCCATCAAACGGAATCGTTTGATTGGAAAAACCGCCCGCTTTTCAAAGGGGCGCGCGTTTTTTTCTTGCACCGCATGCGGCGCGAAATCCGCTAGCGCAACAATACATCGCGAACGCTATGCACTTAGACGGACGAGCGCACCGCCTCATAAATCTCATAGTCAAGCGCGCACAACGCTTCAATCTTCCGCTGCGTGGCTGCCGACACCGCCATTGGCGCGCGTGAAGCGGTCACGTTGTCTTTGCGCTCTGGCAACTTGCGGCCAACGCGCTCCTCAAGCGCGATGCGGAATGCGTCAAACGCCTCGCTCACCCCCGCCAGCCAAATATCGTCTTTGAGGCGCGGGGCAATCTCAGCTTGGGAGGCAATCCCAAGATACTGGGCAAACGGATTTTCGAACGCAGCCCGATGCTCCAACAAGCGCGATACGAAGGTATCAAAGTCACCCAAAGCCGCCTTCTTGCTGTAGGCCTTGTCAAAACGAAGGAGCCACGGGAGCCGCGCCATCCCCTCCCGCCCATAGGCCCAGACCGACATCAATCTATCAGCCGGATCGCGCAGGACCGTGATGGGTCGCAACCGGGTGGATATTTGCCGCAAATGGCGAAGGTCGTTGTGACCACCGCCCAGGACATCACCGTCGCGCGCCTCGTTTTTGATGCGCGCCACCACACCCTCCCACCGCGGAGTGCCATAGTCGGACCTTGACCTGCGCCGCCTGGCGCGCTCCATCCGCCAGTGCTCCCAACGGTTCACCTGCATCTCGGGGCGAAAGGTGCTGGGGATGGAAAAATGCTGCTGATCTGGCCACGCCGCTTCTGACAGCCGCCACAACGACGTGCTGGCGCACTTTGGGATTCGAATGACGGCAATCAGGTCGGGCTCGTGGTCGCGTGCCGCGTGGGACATGGAGTTTTTTCGGCGTTGTGGGCGGTAAGGCGTGGTGTAGCGCCACAGACCATGGCGCGCGACGATTTTTAAGGTCGATGCCTGAAAGGTGAGCGTTTCAGCGTCCAGCACCATCCGACGCCAGGCGGCTTGGACCAACCCCAACAGGCCAAGGTACGCGCTGTGCGGCGCTTTGACTCGCTGACGGTCAGAACCATCAGCTTAATAGGCTCGAGAAAAGGAGCGTGAGCAAAAGATCCGCCGCCACCAAACCCACTGAAAAGCCCACCGGCGTCCCCAATGAGATGCGCACGATCATGTAGTGGTAGCGCAAAATCACGATGAGCCCCACCAAGAACAAGAGGCTCCCCCCGACGGGTGGCACCCACCCTGCCCCCTCCAATAAGAGCGGCACAGTCATGATGGAGGAGGCGATGGGTGCGGCCCAATTGCGCGCCACCACATAGCTTACATAGTGCGCTGCAATGCCAAGCGGTTTTGCGGCGAGCGCTAGGATTGCTGGAAACGCCACCCAGTCGAGCGCGATAATGGGGAGCTGGCCAAAAAACATCTCCGAGAACGTTGTGTTGACCGCGCCGGTGCGGGTGATGGAAAAGACGGCTAACGCGTTAATGGGCAAAAGCAAAAGGATGACTTGGAACGAGCGCCAAAACCCCTCGACGCTGCGGTCAAGCGCATCGAGGCCTTGGGGCCGCCCCAGAAACAGCGCCGCCGCCCCTTTGAGTGAGGCGATGATTTCAGCAATGCTCAGCATCGCGCGTTGGCCCCCATCAGCCGGTCAACACACTGTCGATGATGGCCAAATAGCAGTTCTTCAGCCGCTCCAGCTCGCTGAGCGAGGTGCGTTCATCCACCTGGTGCATGGTGGAGCCCACAGCCCCGAATTCAATCACCGGAAAGTGGTCCTTGATAAAGCGCGCGTCGGATGTGCCGCCCCCTGTGGTCGGGGTGGGACGCACGCCCGTTTGTCGCTCGATCGCGTCCGACACCGACTGAATGAACACGGGGTCTCGGGTCACAAACGCCTCGCTGGCCCCCTCCTGCCAGGTGATGGTGATATCGGCCTTAGGGGCCGCATGGCGCACCCGCGCCGACAGCGCCTCCTTCAGCGTGTCGGTGGTCCAGAGGTCGTTGGCGCGCACATTGAACCGCAGCCGCGCCTCCGCCGGGATCACGTTAAAAGCGGGGTTGCTCACATCCACCGACACGATCTCAAGGTTTGAGGGGTCGAAGGTGTCACTGCCCTCATCAAGGGGCGCGTTTAAAGCTTCGCCAATGGCAAGGAGCGTCGGGATCGGGTTGTGCGCAAGCGCTTGGTAGGCAACGTGGCCCTGCTTGCCTGTGACCACGATCTCACCCGATGTCGACCCGCGGCGGCCTATTTTGATGGTATCGCCCAGCACCTCACGCGATGTGGGCTCGCCCACGATACAAGCATCCACCTCAACGCGTTCTGCCGCCCATGCCACCAGCGGCTTCGTGCCGTGGATGGCAGGCCCTTCCTCGTCTCCCGTGATGAGAAACGAGATCTGTCCGCCCATTTCACCGCCAGCCCATTCAGTGCCGGCGACAATCATCGCAGCCACCGCACCCTTCATGTCCTGCGCACCGCGGCCGTAGAGCGTGTCGCCGTCCACCGCCGCCGCAAAAGGCGGGTGGCGCCAGTCAGCCGGATTGCCAGGGGGAACAACATCCACATGGCCTGCGAGCGCGATGTGGCGTCCACCTTCCCCCTTTGTGGCAAAGAGGTTGTCCACGCTTGTCCCGTCTTCCCCGAAGGTCAACCGAGTGACTGAAAAACCGGCAGCGGTGAGGGCCTCGTCAACGATATCAAAGACAGGAGCACCGGCGGGGGTGACGCTTTCAGCGCGGATGAGCGCGCGGGCCAATTCAACAACATTCACCGCCGCGTTCCTTCGCCCCAAACCCGAATTATGCCGCCCTATCGGCAGTGCGACACCGTCGCCAAGACGACAAAGCGTGCCCCTCGTCACCATAACGACAGGCAACGGGCGCAATCACCGTGGCGAAGCATCGCCCGCGCGATCACCATAAGGCCAGCCCGAAAGCGCGATCATCATCGCGACGGATCACCTGGGCGATCATCACAGCCCCAAGCGCACGGGCGATCACTGGGCGCCTAAACTGGCCCGCGCATGTTGGTCGCCGGCGCAAAAGCATTTGCACCGGCATCCCCCGGCATCAGCCCGATCACCAAGAATGCCACGATGCCCGCAAACGGGATCACACACACCAAAGCGAACCAGCCCGTCAGCCCGCGGTCGTGAAGCCGCTTCACCGATAGTGCGACCTGGGTCCAAAAAAGCGCCGCCAACAGAAACGGTGACAGGGGTGCCATGTGAAGCGCGCCGGTCGCCGGATCAAGGGTGGGCATGGTCAGCACGATCGTCAAAAAGCTGCAGCCGAACGTGCCGAGCCAGAACACCTCGCGATTGACGCGCCCATCAAGGCCGATGAGCGCCCAGACCAAAGTCGGCGGGCGAGGGGCAGCCATAGCTAATCCCGCAACAGCTCGTTGATGGAGGTTTTCGCGCGGGTGCGTTCATCAACCCGCTTCACAATCACCGCAGCCGACAGCGACAGACCCGGCATGCCGCCTTCTGTGGCAAGGTTACCGGGGACCACCACCGAATAGGGCGGCACCTCCCCGCGGAAAATTTCGCCAGTGGCGCGATCGATAATTTTGGTGGAAGCGCCGATGAACACACCCATCGACAAGACCGCGCCTTTGCCGATCCGCACGCCTTCGGCTACCTCAGAGCGCGCGCCGATGAAGCAATCATCCTCGATGATGACAGGGCTCGCCTGGAGCGGCTCCAACACGCCGCCAATCCCCGCGCCCCCGGAAATATGGCAGTTTTTGCCGATCTGCGCGCATGAGCCCACTGTCGCCCAGGTGTCCACCATGGTGCCTTCATCAACGTAAGCACCAAGGTTCACGAAAGAGGGCATCAGCACCACGCCCGGCGCGATAAACGCCGACCGACGGACAATTGCCCCAGGAACCGCGCGAAAGCCTGCCTGCTCAAAGTCAATGGCCGACCAGCCGTCAAACTTAGAGGACACCTTGTCCCACCAGCGTGCGTCGCCAGGGCCGCCTTCGATGGCTTCCATAGGATTGAGGCGGAAAGACAGAAGCACCGCCTTTTTTAACCACTCATTCACCCGCCAGCCGCTGCCGTCGTCCAACGGTTCGCTGACCCGGACAACGCCGCGCCCCAGCAGGCCGAGCGCCTTGTCCACAGCATCGCGCACGCGGCCCGTGGTGCGCGTTGTGATGGTTGCGCGCTCTTCAAACGCGGCGTCGATGGTAGCGGCGAGCCGCTCGCGCTCAGCTTGGTTGATGTGCATAAAAGTCCGACAGGTTTTGACACGATATAGAGGCTCATCCCCAAAAGGACGAGGGGGGAAAGCAACGCTTAGCCGGGCGGGAGCCGCTCCAAGAAGCCGGTCAGGTCATCCGTCACATAGTGCACATGGGGCGCGGCCTGCCCCTCAAGCTCCCAGTCTTCCCGAAACACCTCCCGGGTTCCCTCAGGCACCACCAGCACGGTGTGCATCCCGTGGGCCGCCGGCACCACAAGATTGCGCGACAGATCCTCAAACATGGCGGCCTGCGCGGGGTTGATGCCGTGCTGGTTCCAGAACCGCGCATACGTTTCTTCAGCAGGCTTGGGCACAAGGTCGGCGGCGACAATGTCGAAGATGTCTTCAAAGTGGCTGTCGATCCCAAGGCGCGCCGTCACCTTGGAGGCGTGGTCGGTGGTACCGTTGGTCATGATGAATTTGCGCCCCGGTAGGCCGGCAATGGCATCGCCGAGCCGCGGGTCGGGGGCGAGATGGGAATGGTCGATATCGTGGACGAACTCCAAAAACCCGTCGGGGTTCAGCCCATGCTCCACCATCAAGCCCCTCAATGTGGTGCCGTAGCGGCGGTAATAGTCCTTTTGGAGCTTGTGGGCGGCGGCACGCTCAAGATTGAGAAGGTCGGCCACATATTGGCCCATCCGGTCGTCCACTTGCGCAAAAAGGTTCACGTGCGAGGGGTAGAGGGTGTTGTCGAGATCGAAAATCCACGTGTCGACGCCGACGAAGGCAGTGAGGTCGCGCGGGTTTTCGGCCGGGGACTCAGATGGCAGGGGGCTATTGTGCGTCATGAGCGGACGCCGGCTCGCGCTTCAACCATCACCTGATGCCACCCTTGCTGACAGGAGAAGCGCGTGCCTAACCCGGTCGCGAGGTCCGCGCAAGGTGGCGCCGGCCAAAGGTCCCTGGCTCCCTTGCTCTTCGCAAAGGGCTGTGGTTCCACACGCGGGACAAGGGGGTGCTGGTCGCTATCCCCCACATGACAACCACGCCTTGGACCGATCATGAAAATTAACGGCAACGAAATTCGCCCCGGAAATGTGCTGGAGCATCAAGATACACTTTGGGCTGCTGTGAAGGTCCAACACGTCAAGCCCGGTAAAGGCGGCGCGTTCGCCCAGGTGGAACTGAAAAATCTGATCGATGGGCGCAAGCTCAACGAGCGCTTTCGCTCAGCCGATACCGTCGAGCGCGTGCGCCTTGAACAAAAAGACTACCAATTTCTCTATGCCCAGGGCGATGACCTCATCTTCATGGACCAAACGACCTACGAACAGCTTGAGCTGGCGACCGACTTTGTTGGCGAACGTGCCGCGTTTTTGCAGGACGGCATCGTGGTGACCGTTGAGATGTATGAAGAACGCCCCATCGGCATTACGCTGCCCCAACACGTTACGCTCGAAATCAGCGAGGCGGACGCTGTGGTGAAAGGGCAAACCGCCTCCTCATCCTATAAGCCCGCCGTGCTTGAAAACGGGATCAAGGTGATGGTGCCGCCGTTCATTGCGGCAGGCGAAAGGATTGTTGTCGACACCACCGAAATCACCTACGTGCGCCGCGCCGACTGATGGCGCGCTCGGCAATTCTCAATGTGATGGTGGGCGCTGCCGAAAAAGCGGGCCGAAGCCTTTCACGCGATTTTGGCGAGGTGGAGAACCTCCAAGTCTCCAAAAAGGGGCCGGCGGACTTTGTCTCCCGCGCCGATATGCGCGCTGAAGAGATTGTCCACGCCGAACTCTCCCGTGCCCGGCCCGACTACGGCTTTGTGGGGGAAGAAGGCACCAACGTCGCCGCCAAAGATGGCCAGCACTCTTGGATTGTCGATCCGCTGGACGGGACCTCCAACTTTCTCCACGGCATACCGCTTTTTGCTGTCTCAATTGCCCTCACGCGCAATGACGAGCTGATCGCGGGCCTTGTGTATAACCCAGTGTCGGACGAGCTTTTTGTGGCCGAGAAAGGCCGGGGCGCGTTCTTGAATGACCGTCGGCTGAGGGTGGGTGCGCGGCAGGATTTGTCGCAAGCCATGTTTGCCTGCGGCGTGCCGTTCTTAGGCCATGGTGACCAACTGCGCTTCCTGTCAGAGCTGCAACCGCTGATGGGAAAGATCGCCGGCATCCGCCGCGGCGGCTCTGCTGCGCTTGACCTCGCCTGGACCGCTGCGGGCCGCTACGATGGCTTTTGGGAGCATGATCTCAATGCGTGGGACATTGCCGCCGGGGTGATCCTCGTGCGCGAGGCGGGCGGGTTCGTATCCGACACCGATGGCGGCCAAGAGGTGCTCAAAAAAGGGTCGATCGTCGCCGGCAATGAGTTCATGCAAAAGGCGCTTCTCAAGAATATACTGTCTGCACGGGCGCGTTAGTGAGCCGTTCAGATCGGTGCGGCATCTTATGCTGAGGTCGGGCGTGTATGGTGCAGGCCCGTTGAGCTGGTGATCGTGACGCTATGGCGCGAAAGGACCCTTACAAGCTGAGTTCGCCGCAGATCTACCTGTGGCGCATGGTTCTGTTCGTGATCTTGGTGGGCTTCCTGGTCTTCATTCAGGTGCAGACCATCTCCACCTCGTTTATGGCCAACCCCATCCTGAATGGGCTGATTATCGCTGTGGGCATCATCGGCGTGATCCTGTCGATCTTGCAGGTGGCGCGGTTGTTCCGTGAGATTAGCTGGGTGAATCGCTTCCGCGTCGGAAGCGCGCCGCCCCGCCGCCCACCGGTGCTCCTGGCACCCATGGCAACGCTCCTGCGCGACGGGGTGGACGACACCATCATGAGCGCAGTGACCATGCGCTCCATCCTCGACACCATTGGCACACGGCTTGATGAACAGCGCGACATATTGCGCTATCTCATTGGCCTCTTGGTGTTTTTGGGGTTGCTGGGCACGTTTTACGGCCTCCTCCAGACCATCACATCGGTGGGTGACACCATTCAGTCGCTCGATGTTTCCTCAGGGGACAGCGCAGTCATCTTCCAAGACCTGAAGGCTGGGCTTCAAGCGCCCCTTTCGGGGATGGGAACGGCGTTTTCCTCCTCACTCTTCGGGCTGACGGGCTCATTGATTGTGGGCTTCCTCGACCTTCAGGCCGGCCAGGCGCAAAACCGCTTCTACACAGAGCTTGAGGACTGGCTCTCCACCCTCACCGACATTGTGGACGATCTTGAGGTGGCGGGCGCTGCACAGGCCACGGTCGACCTTCAAATGTCGGTGGACCGGCTTGCCACGCTCCTTGAGGAGGGGGCTGCTGGGAGCCGCACGATGCCCAGCGACCGCCAAACCGCCAAAGCCATGGCAAGCCTTGCTGAGGGCATCCAGGCGATTGTGAAGAACATGCGCCGGGAACAGAAAGTCTTGATCGATTGGGCCGAGGCCCAGGGGGCACAAAACGACCGGATCGAAGAGCTTTTGATCCGCCTCAACAACGCCCTTGAACAGGACGAGCGGGCGTAACGATGGCCCTTGGCGCGCGCCGCCGCGAAGTGCGGGCCGACTATTGGCCAGGCTTTGTGGATGCCATGGCAACGCTCCTTCTGGTCATCATCTTCTTGCTGTCCCTCTTCATGCTGGCCCAGTTTTTCCTCAGCCAAGAGCTGACGGGGCGGGAAAGCGCGTTGCAGCGTCTCAACGCACAGATTGCCGAACTCTCTGAACTCTTGGCGCTGGAGCGGGCTGGCAACAACCAACAGGAAGATGAGGTGCTTGCCCTCAGCCAAAGCCTTGATGCTTTAAGGGCCCAGCGCGAGACGCTCCAAGGCCGCCTGGCCGGCGAAGAGGATGCACGGGGTGAACAAAGCCAAGAGGTGGAGGACCTCCGTGCCGAGCTTGAGAATGAGCAGCGCATTGGCGCCGACGCCATGTCCCGCGTCACCCTCCTCAATCAGCAGCTGCGCGCGCTGCGCCGTCAGATGGCGTCTTTGGAAGACGCACTCGACGCTTCAGAATCGCGCGGCCGGGAAAGCCAAGCCCAACTTGCCGATCTTGGCCGTAGGCTCAACGTCGCCCTTGCCCAGCGGGTGGAAATCCTCAACCGCTTTCGCTCCGACTTCTTTGGGCGGCTGCGCGATATTTTGGCTGAACGATCGGGTGTGGAGGTGGTGGGCGACCGCTTCTTGTTCCAATCAGAAGTGCTGTTTCCCTCCGGTTCCGATGCGCTCAACCCGGAAGGACAGGAAGAGCTCGGCAAGCTCGCCGCAGAGCTCATTGGCCTTGAAGCAGAGATCCCCGACGATATCGACTGGGTTTTGCGTGTTGATGGCCATACCGACGCGCGGCCTTTGTCCGGCGAAGGCCGGTTTCGGTCCAACTGGGATTTGTCGGCCGCGCGGGCAATTTCGGTCGTTCAGTATCTCATCGAAGAGGGCGTCTCACCGGATCGGCTGGTGGCGGCTGGATTTGGAGAGTTTCAGCCGCTCGTCAATGATGACACCCAGGAAGCTTTTGACCGCAACAGGCGGATCGAGCTGAAGATCACGCAACGCTGAAACCCGGTTCGGCAGTCAATCGTCCGCGTTGCCAAACTCCGACCCAGCCATGCACGAGCCTGGCCCGGTGGGCTGACCGCGTCAAACCGCTGCGCGGTTCCTCCACGTGCGTTCCGGTCCTTCGGATGACCCGGTCAGCCCACCGGGCCCTTCAAGCTGCATGGTGGCTCCGAAGGAACGGCCGGAGGAACATGGTTTTTTCCGGTTCACCAAAGGAACATGATGGGCGCTTTTGGGGGGGTGCTGCCGGGTTACGCGGCGTTTGGGGTGGCGATTTGGGAACCGACTTCGCCAAACTGGAGGGCGGCAAGGGTTGCGTAAATCCCGTCCCGCTTGATGAGTTCGGCGTGGGTGCCCGATTGCACGATCTCACCACCGTCGAGCACCAAAATGCAATCAGCGCCCACAACCGTTGCCAGACGGTGGGCGATAACAAGCGTGGTGCGGCCGACCATCAAACGCTCAAGCGCGGCCTGAACGTCCGCTTCGCTTTGGGCATCAAGGCTTGAGGTGGCCTCGTCGAGGAGGAGGATGGGCGCGTCCTTCAAAATCGCGCGGGCAATGGCAACGCGCTGGCGTTGTCCCCCTGACAAGGTCACACCCCGCTCGCCTACGATCGTGCCGTAGCCGTCGGGCAGCTTGTCCACGAAGGGCCGCACGCGGGCTGCTTCACCTGCAGCTCTCACCGCGTCATCGCTGGCATCAGGGCAGCCGATGCGGATGTTCTCTGCAATGGATGTGGCCAATATCGTGGTGTCCTGGGGGACGAGGGCGATCCGCTTGCGCAGCTGAGAGAGGTCGACGCGCCGCACATCAACGCCGTCCACCTCGACAGAACCGCTCATCACATCATAGCTGCGGGTGATCAGCTGGAAGACCGTGGTCTTGCCAGCGCCCGACGCGCCCACCAAGGCCACCGTGCGGCCAGGCGGCACATCGAGGGTGAGGTTTCTTAAAACCTCGCCGCCCCCGCCCACGGGATAGCGGAAAGACACATGCTTCAGAGCAAGCGCGCCCTTTGCAGGTATTGGGAGCGGCTTGGGCGATGCGGGGCTTTGGATCTCAGGCTCTTCAGATGAAAGGGCTGATAGCCGCTCAGCAGCGCCCGCCGTTTGCGCCACCTCACCCCACACCTGGCTAAGTTCCCCCAAAGCGCCCGCTGCAAACACGGCATAAAGGACGAATTGACCAAGGGCGCCGGCGGACAAGGTGCCCGACAGCACCTCCTGTGCGCCAAGCCAC
>JBCDLN010000088.1:0-13052 GCA_038745295.1 Pseudomonadota bacterium
AGCAGGCGTGGGGCAACGGGCGGCAGCAGGCACCATCCAGGCGCTGCTGACCGGGACGGTCGCCTACATCGTCTGGGAGCTAACCTCGCTTTGGATCAACGCCAAGCTCGCTGCCGAGCGCACAGCATCTGCCACCACATCCGAGCACGATGATGGGGGAGAAGGCGGTGGTGCAGGCGGGTCGCGGCTGTCCACCGTGCTGCCTCTGGCGCGCGCTGCCATCAAGATTGCCATCCTTGTGGTGGCTGTGCTTCTTGCACTGGGGGAGCTTGGGGTGAATATTGCCCCGCTGTTGGCGGGCGCTGGTATTGCTGGCCTTGCCATTGGCTTTGGCGCCCAAAAGCTTGTGGCTGACGTCGTGTCAGGCGTGTTCTTCCTGCTTGATGATGCCTTTCGTACCGGCGAATACTTAGAGGTTGCGGGCACCTTCGGCACAGTTGAGCGCATCTCCATCCGCTCCATTCAGCTGCGCCACCACGAGGGGGCCGTTCACACCATCCCCTATGGAGAGATGCAAAAGATCACCAACTTTAGCCGAGACTGGGTGATCTTAAAGATGAAGTTCACCGTTCCGTTCGATACCGACCCCAATCTGGTGAAGAAGATCTTCAAGCGCATCGGCGCAGATCTTGCGGCCGACCCTGAGCATGGGCCCAACTTTTTACAGCCGTTCAAGAGCCAGGGTGTCTTCGATATTGATGATGTGGGCATGGTCTTGCGCGGGAAGTTTGCCGCCAAGCCCGGCACGCAATTCACCTTACGCAAGGAGATATACTTGCGTGTGAAGGCAGCCTTCGAGGCCAACGGCATTGCCTTTGCCCGGCGCGAAGTGAAGGTGACCGTAGCGCGGCCCGACCATGACGATGAGCCACTCACCCCAGAAGAGCTGGAAGCAGCGACCGCTGCAGCAAATGAGGTGGTGCCCACCGCAGAGCCTGCCGCAAAACCGGCCTAAGGCGAGAGAAACGCTTCGCTGCCGCTCAGCGTCATACGGTTGTCGCGAGCACGATCTGAAGGAGGATAGGACATGGCGAAAAAGGTACTCCTCGTTGGTGAAAGCTGGGTGAGTTCAGCCACGCACTACAAGGGCTTTGACCAGTTCGGCAGCGTTACCTTCCATCGCGGGGCTGACCCTTTGGTCGCAGCGCTCAAAGATACCGAATTTGACCTCACCTATATGATCGCCCACGCCGCGGTGGAGGAGTTCCCGTTCAGCGCCGAAGGTCTTGCCGACTTTGATGTCATCATGCTGTCCGATATTGGCGCCAACTCCCTTCTGCTGCCGCCCGACGTCTGGCTGCACGGCAAGACCGTACCCAACCGGCTGAAACTGATCCGCGATTGGACCGAGGCGGGCGGCGGCCTCATCATGGTGGGCGGCTATTTCAGCTTCCAAGGGATCGATGGGAAGGCGCGTTGGCGGCGCACGCCGGTGGAAGAAGCGCTGCCGGTGGAGTGCCTGCCCTATGATGACCGCATTGAAGTGCCGGAGGGGTTTACGCCGGACCTTGTGGGTCCCAGCGATCACCCTGTGCTTGCCGGCCTTGAGGGGGAATGGCCCAAGCTCTTGGGCGCCAACGAAGTCGTGGTGCGCGAGCGTGGCGATGTGCGGGTCCTGGCCCGTCTTCCCGCATCAGAAGGTGGGCATCCTTTGTTGGTGACGGGCCAGTATGGCAAGGGCCGCACCATGGTCTGGACGTCTGATATCGGGCCCCACTGGCTCCCCCAACCGTTTGTGGATTGGCCGGGCTATAAGACGCTGTGGCTCAATGTCTTGAGCTATCTGTCTGGGCAGGATTGATGAGGCCAAACCCCCATTCAGCCAGCGTAGGCGGCGCTGTGAAAGTCAATCTCAAGGCGCATCACGAGGGCAAAAATCGCTGACAGGCGCCGGCGCGTTGTGGTGTCAGGACTTTCGCCATGGCGATCCAGCTCGTCCTTCAGCCACTTAGCCCCGGATAGAAAGTCGTCGGTGGTGTGGAGCGCGACCCATTCTTTCAAAACGGGGTCCGATATGGGGCTTTCAGCAGCGCGCTTGCACCAGGTGGCATACATCCACTCTGCAGCAAACATTGATGCGATGATATCAAGATACGTTCCCTCCGCGGCCAGGGTGCGCATTCCATCCACAAACGCTGCCACATCGTGCGGAACCTTGGGGGAGGCGGCGCTGGCCGCCCGCGCGCCATCGCCCTTTGATGCAAGGGCGCTGAGGGTGCGTTCAAAATAGTCCATTTGCGTGTTGGCAAGACTGTCCAGCACGCCGATGAGATGGCGCTTGTCTGAAAGCGTTGGTGCTTTGGCGACCGCGAGCGAGACAATCTCGATGGCCGTTTCCACAAACCCGCCCTCAAAGTGGAGGTAGCGCTCAAACACAGGGTGGCGAAGGCTGTCGCTTGCCACATCGATGACAAATCGATGGTTGAGCATCTGAGAAAAGACAGCGGCGTTTTAATGCAGTATCTGGTCAGAAAGCGTCATGTCTTTTCCTCATCGGGTTCGGCCGCGCATGTGGCGGATCTTATCCAAGCCTCGTGGGACCGCTTTGCAAAAGTGCGCGCTCACACAAGACACCGGGGGGCCGCAAGGCGCCTGATGACGATCTTTGTAGTCGGCAATGTGGCGATTGATGAAACGCTCTCTGTGGATGCATTTCCAGCGCCCGGCGCGTCCATCCTCGCCGTTCCCGCCGGGTCGGACTTGGGCGGCAAGGGGGCCAATCAAGCGGTGGTCCTCTCCCGCTGCGGGATGGATGTGCACCTGACAGCGCCCATCGGCGCCGATGACGCTGCCGGCGAAGTTAAACGGGTGCTGACGGCCGAGCGGCTCAGCACCACCTTTGTGGTCATTGCTGGCCGCACCACCGATCGCTCCATCATCTTAAGGGCGCCGTCGGGTGAAAACCTCATCGTCACCACAGCGCAGGCGGCCGAGGGGTTCCCCGCCCAACACGCTGCTGACGCCATTGAGACAGCGCGCGCGGGCGATGTGGTGCTCCTTCAAGGCAACCTCACCGATAAGGTCACCCGCGCGGTGTTTACCAAAGCCCAAGCTCAAGGCGCGATGACGGTCTTCAACCCATCCCCCGTCCGCCCAACATTTTGCGAGCTTTTGCCCTTGTGCGATCTCGTGGTGGCAAACGCCAAAGAAGCTGAAGCGTTGACAGGTGTTGGGGGCCGGGCCGCGCTCGACGCCCTCTGCGACCAAGGCGCCGGAAAGGTCATCATCACGCTTGGGTCAGAGGGGGCGATCCTCAAGTCATCAGAGGGGGTTATCTCGGCGGGTGCTGTCGCCGCGTCGCCTGTCGACACCACAGGCGCTGGCGATACGTTCTTGGGGGCTATGCTGGCCTCTGCCATCAGCCGCCATGCCTTTGATGCGCTTGCGCTGCACCACGGGGCGGCTGCCGCCGCGCTCACCGTTTCCCGTCCGGGAGCGTTTGCCTCGCTCCCGGGGCGCGCAGAGGTTGAGGCGATCTTGGGTGAGACCGCCTCATCGGAGCTGAGGCGCTAAACCAGTTGGTAGGGCGTGAGCGCGCGCCTTGGATTATCGACCATGAAGACTGTCTCCAGCGCCGGGTCGAGCCCGAGGCGTTTGAGGCGTGGCAAGAAATGGTTGAGCACAAAAGCGTAGCCGTTGCCGCCGTAGCGGCTCAGCATCATTTTCAAGAACACGTCCTGTGAGAGGAGGATTTTGTTGCTGAAACCCGTTGCAACAAGACGCATGATGGCCCGGGCCACCTCCTCATCACTGGGGCACTGCACGCCTTGGTCGGCGTAGTAGTAGTCCATCCCGATCATATCGAATTCGAGAAAGGCCCCCCGCGTGCCTAGGGACGCCAAGTAGCCAAAATCGTCATGGGCTGGGTTGAGATGGCACAATATTGTGTTGGCGAGGGAGCCGCCTTCCGCGGCCACAAGATCAAGGACAGCGTGGCCAAGGCGGAACCAGCCCGGCAAATGCACCATCAAAGGCAGACCGGTCTGCTTTTGTGCCCGCGCAGCGCCCCGCAGCGAAATTTGCTCCGCCTCGGTAAAGTCTGACGAGACGCCAATCTCACCAATAAGGCCGATGCGCACCCCGGTGTCGCCAACCCCATGATGGGCTTCGCGCACGATGTCTTCGCAAATGTCATCGGCGGTGAGGCGATTAAAGCCCGGCGGGTGGGAGGTGTGGAGGTAGTAGCCGGCTCCCATGATGATGTTGAGGCCGGTGGCTGCGCTGATGCGCCGGAGCGCCTCAGGATTGCGGCCGATGCCACGGCAGGTGGGGTCCACGACCGTGCGTCCACCGGCTAAAGCGAGTGCTCCAAGCTCCTCCACGGCCAGCGGCTCATCATCAAGGGTAATGTTGTGCCGCGACACGAAAGGGTCCTGCCGCAATTCGCTGAGGTTTTCGATGGAGACCGGCGCATCGGCGAGGTGCTGACGGTCCGCCGTGGCGGGCGGATGCCACCAGCAAGAGCAGTCGTTGAGGATGTGTTCGTGCATCATGGTGATGCCGAGGGCCTGAGGCGAAACGGGCCCCTGAACCGTCATCACCTCACCATTGTTGATCCTGCCGTCCCCGTCTCCGTCCCCGTCCCGGTCATCCGTCATGTCCTAGGATCCGGAGCGGCGGCCCACCGTCAGGCGGGCGAAGAGGCGCGTATTCATCCAAATGGCAGTCAGGATGATGGCGCCGGTGACAATCTGGGTGAAGAAGGGCGAAATGTGCATCAAGATGAGCCCATTGCCGATCACTGCGATGGTGAGCGCACCAAGAAGGGTGCCGAGCATCGTGCCCCTCCCGCCCATCAAAGATGTGCCGCCTAACACCACCGCGGCAATCACCTGAAGCTCAAACCCCACCGCGGCGTTGGATGAGCCTGAGCCAAGGCGCGCTGCCAAAAGGAGGCCTGCCACGGCGGAGGCAATGCCCGCGAGCACATAGACTGAGGCAATGGTCCAGCGGGCCGGCATCCCAACACGCCGCGCCGCTTCCATGTTGGAGCCCACGGCAATGACCTGCCGGCCATATTTTGTGAGTGTCAGGACGATAAAGCCCAATATGGCCACCACGGCCGCGATGATCGCCGGCACCGGGATTTCAAACAGCGTGCCGCGGCCAATCCACAAGAACCCTGGTACGTTGCGGATTGGGATCGAGAAGCCTTCCGTGAGTAGGAGGGCTACACCGCGCAAGATGGATAGCCCCGCGAGCGTGACGATGAAGGCAGGAATGCCCTGATAGGCCACGAACCAGCCTTGGGCGAGGCCTATGCCGCCACCCATGATCAACACCCCCAGCACCGTCAGCGGCCAGGGGACGCCCGCGGCAATGGCAATGGCGGCCACCGCGTTGATGAGCGCCACGTGCGAGCCCACCGAAAGGTCGATCCCACCGGTCGTGATCACGAAGGTCATTGCCACGGCAAGCACAAGGAGCGGGGCGGCCTGCCGCACCACGTTGAGAAGGTTGCCTGTGGTGAGGAAGCTCTCCGTCCCCAGCGAGAAGATGAGGATGCAGGCCAAGAGGAAGGTGGCGATGGACAGGACCTGCGCATGTTCGGCAATGAAATCGCCAAACCGGGAGCCTTGCCCGCGCTCGGTATAGGCACTCATCCGAACCGCTTCTCCCCAACGATCAGGTGCACAAGTTCGGTGAGATCCGTTGCACCGATGGCCCGCTCAGCCACCTTCGTGCCCTCATACATCACCGCAATGCGGTCGCAGACCCTGAAAAGGTCCTGAAGGCGGTGGGTGATGAGAATGACGGCGACGCCTTTGGTCTTTACCCGGTTGATGAGCGCTAGAACCGCCTCCACCTCAGCAACCGCGAGCGCCGAGGTGGGCTCATCCATAATAAGCACCTTCGGCTCAAACGACACGGCGCGGGCAATGGCGATGGCCTGGCGCTGTCCGCCCGAAAGCTGGGCGACCTTGGCGGTGAGGTTGGGGATCCGGATTTCGAGCGCGTCCAACATATCGCGGGCTTTGGCCCGCATCTCTCGTTTGGAAAGGAACCAGCCGCTGGTGAGTTCGCGGCCTAAGAAGAGGTTTCCTGCAACGTCGATATGGTCGCACAAGGAAAGGTCTTGGTAGACCATTTCGATATGGCGGTGCCGTGCATCTGATGGGCCGGCGAATTGGACTGACGAACCGTCGATCTCGATGGCGCCGCTGTCGGGGATGTAGGTCCCTGAGATGACTTTGGTGAGCGTTGACTTGCCGGCCGCATTGTCCCCGATGAGGCCCAGACACTCGCCGGCTGCCACATCCAGCGAGACGCCGCGCAAGGCTTCGATGGAGCCGAAGGTCTTGCGGATATCGGTGAGGCGAACGCGCGGCGGAGCGTGCTCCGCCGCAGCGCCAGCCCCGTCCGTGACGGTGTCTGGCGCGATCTCGTTGTCCACCAAGGCAGTGCTACTTGAAGATCGCCCGGTAGGGGTCGACGTTGGCTTTGGTGACAATCTCAACGGGGACTGAGAGCACCGGCTCAACGCTGCCGCCATCTGACAGGGTGATGAGAGAATCCACCGCCGCAGCACCCATCAAGGACGGGTCTTGCTGGACAACGGCCACCACAAAACCGGCATCAATGGCATCGATGACCGTTGCGGTGAGGTCCCAACCATAGATCTTGATATCGTCCTGTTTGCCTTGGCTTTCAACGGCTGCGATGGCGCCCAGAAGCGCAGGCTCTCCGGTGGCGTAAATGGCGGTCAGGTCGGGGTTGGCGGTGATGAGGTTTTCGGCGGCGGCGAGCGCATTGTCTTGGATATTGCGCCCATCGACGACGCCGGCAACCGACATCCCGTCCGCCCCGTCAAGAGCGTCCTCAAACCCCTTTTGCCGCACATTTTGAATGAACGAGTTGAGGGCGCCGACAATGCCCACCTTGGCGCCGCCCGCCATGTCGGACTTCATGGTTTCGCCAATGTCTGCGCCGGCTTTGCCGTTATCGACGCCGATCTGGGATGAGTGCGGGCCTTCCGGCAAGATCGCATCAATGGCGACAACCGGAATGCCGGCGGCAACCGCTTGCTCCACGGCCGGCATCACGCCGTTTACGTCAATGGCGACGACGGCGATCCCGTCTACCCCTTGTTGGATGTAGTTTTCGATGGCCGTGTTTTGGGCGGCGGGGTCGTTGTTGGCGTTGAAGATGACAAGATCGACGCCGGCTTTGTCGGCCGCTTCCTGCGCGCCGCGGTTCATATCGTTGAAGAACAGGGCCTGCTGGTTGATTTGGACCAGTGCAAGTGTCTTGTCGGCGAGTGCAGGTGCCGCCGCCAAAGGCAGCGTGGCCACAATGGCGCCAGCCAAGAGGATACGGAAGCGGTTGGTCAGCATAGCTCTTCCTTCACGTTCGTTGTTGTGTGTTTGCATGTGTTGTGAGCGGATGCTCATGGGTTGGCAGCTTAAACCCCTCTCCTCCAGAGGGGAGTGTCCCCGCAAGAATTTTGGGACCGATTTCAAGGTCTATAGGCTTGCAATTGCGCGGACAATTTGGCTTCCGCGCTGCAACTCCGGTGCCAGATGGGCGCCATCAGCAGGCCATCGGTTCGCCGGACATTTCGGCGAGGTGACCCGGCAGCGAGGTGAGACGGCCGCGACGTGACACTGCCCCGGAAGGCCCCGGTGTGCCGGCTCAATAATCGTGGGGAAGGATGGCGGCGCTTCGTTATTGAGTGAGTTGGAAGACGAGCCCCGCCAGCAGCGATCCTGTGAACGCAAACGTGAAGTAAAGGGCAAACACCGCACGCTTGGCGAGGGCCCAGACCGCGATGGCTGCCGGGATCGACGAGACGCCGCCCGCCACCAAAAATGCCATGGCAGCACCTGGCGCCATGCCTTGCTCCACAAGGCCCGACACCAAAGGCAGCGCCGCATAGCCGTTGAGATAGGCCGGTACACCCACAAGCGCTGCGACAACAACCGGGACGAAGCCGCTGCCTCCCACGAGCTGCGCCACGACGTCGCCAGGGACATAGGCCAGCATCACACTTTCCAAGACGAAGGCGAGGGTGAGCCACTTACCCAAGAAAAGCGTACTTTTCAGCGCTTCTTTGGCAAACTTCTCGCGGCGAGGCGCTTCGGTCCAAAACCGCCAAAGGGGTGGTTTGGGATTGCGCACCTTTGCGCCGCCACAGCCGCCGTTGCCGACCCCATCGCGCAACGGGTTTGATAGATAGCCAGCCCCCACAAGGGCTAAGGTTCCAAAGCCGCCCAGAAGACCCACTGAAAGCGCTGCAACGGTTTTGGCCACCGCAAAATCAATTCCGAGCGCGCCTGTGGTGAGCGCGAACATGGCTGGGTCCATAATTGGCGACGCAAGCCAAAACGCCATCACCGGTGCGAGGGGGACACCCATCGCCAGCAGCGCCGCGATGAGCGGAATGACGCCGCAGGAGCAAAACGGCGATACCGCCCCGAAGAGTGCAGCCGTGACCACCATGACTGCCTCTCGGCCTTGGAAGGCGCGGGAGATGAGGTTGTCGGCCCCGGTGGCGGCGGCCGCTGCCGCGATCGCCACCGAGAGAAGGAGCCAAGGCGCCACTTGCCAAAGCGCACCGAGCGTAAACGCTGTGCTGGTGAGCCCTTGTTGCGGGCTAAGGGCATAAAGGAGCGCAAGGAGTGCCGCCGTCATCAGCCAGACACGGTCCAGCCGGACCACGGCAAAACCCATCCGTTGCACTTTGAGGGCGAGCTCTGACATCTCTATACTCCTAGTTCTTTGAATATTTATGGCCAAAAAAACAGCACTATGCAGCCGATTGAGAAGCTGTCTCGACCCCGGCACAACACTCCGCTTCGATGTAGTGAAGAAGGCCCTTCATGGCTGAAAAGTCAGCCTTGTTGATCACCTCCCGCCCCCGCTTTTCTTGGATGACGAGACCTGCCGACACCAAGGTTCCCAAATGGTGGGCAAGGGTTGACGGCGGCACGGCCATAACGCGCCCGATTTCGCCAATGTTGAGCCCATTGGGCCCTGCGCGGACCAAAAGCCGAAAGAGCTTCAAACGCGCTTCATGGCCGAGCGCAGCAAGGGATTGGGCGGCAGAGGTATCATCCATGACATAACTATTAATCTAGGGATTTCGTTTTGTCAAGGACTGCCTGCGCGCTGGCCCACCTGAGGGCGCCACTAGCGCGGGCCTTGTCGACCGAGGGTTCCTCGTTAGACGGGAAGTCCCTCGCGCCAGGTGGTGCGTACGAACGGTTGGCTGCCGTGGAGGCCGATCCGCAAGAGATCAGCCCGTTGACCTGGTGCGAGTGCGCCGCGGTCGGTGAGGCCTGCGGCGCGGGCAGGGTTGAGGGAGGCCATGCGCGAGGTGGCGGCAAGGTCCATTGGGAGCGCTTCGTCAGCGGCAATGGCGAACACAGCGTCAAGAATTGCGCGGGGCACATAGTCTGATGCCAAGATGTCCACGAGGTTCTCGGCCAACAACTCGGCCACAGCCACATTGCCGGTCTGCGATCCGCCGCGTAGGTAGTTGGGTGCACCCGCGACCACGGACATGTTGTGCGCGCGGGCTGCCGCGGCCGCTTCTACGGTGGTGGGGAATTCGGCAATGGAAATCCCATCGCCATGGGCTTCGGCCACGTGGTCAACAGTCACGTCATCATGGCTCATGAGCGCAATGCCACGGGTTTGAAGATGGGCAAGAGCTTTGTGGCGCACCCGGTCCACCACGCCAGCCACGCGGGCGAGTTTGCGCTCAAGCTCCTCCTCCACAAGACCGCGGTGCCAGCCGGTCTCTTTCATGCGGCGCTCGATATAGGCGCTCAAATCGCACGACTGTTTGGCGCCCGGTGTGTGATCCATGATGGACGCCACTTGGATGATGGGCCGGTGATAGTGCTCATCGAGGAGGGTGAGAACATATTCGTCGGTGATTTCGCAGCGCAGATGGACAAGGTGGTCCGCTTTAAACATTCCCGCCGCAACACCCGCCTCAAGGGCATCCAGCATCGGGGCGAGGATCTCGCGCCTTGTGTCGTTTTCTTCGCCTTTGCCCACCCAGAGGGAATCGAAAACGGTTGTGATGCCGCTGCCGATCACCTGCGCATCGTGGGCAAGAGCCGCCTTGAGCGCATCCCACCGCACATGGCTGCGTGGGTAGATGTGTTTTTCGAAGTGGTCGGTATGAATGTCGACAATGCCCGGCATCACCACATCGCCGCCGCAGTCAACCACAAGACCTTTTGAGGTGTCCGCCTCAACCGTCTCGATGAGGCCGCCTGCGAGGGTGATTGACCCTTGATGGGCGACACCATCAGGCAGGACAAGCGTGGCGTTTTTCAAGGTCACGCGCTCAGCCGCCGGCGCTTGAACGTGAAGGTTCATGCCGTCTCCATCAGGTTACGCTGCCCGCACGGCAGGGGCGATTGGATTGGTTCGGTGGTGTCATGACGGCGGGCCGGCCAAGGCCTCCACGTCGCCCTGGTGGTCTACGCAATTTCGATGAGATTGACCAGGCGCGTGGTGAACCAAACCGCCGATAAGATGCCGATGGCCGTCGCGAGTGTGCCCCTGATGGGCCGCAGCGGGACGGCGAGGAGCCGGTAGAGTGAGGCAGTGGCCAAAAGCGCCACCATCACCACAAGAAGCTGCCCCACCTCAACGCCCAGATTAAATGTGATGAGAGCAAGGGGGACCTCATGGGCCGGCAGCCCGATCGCCTCAAGCGCGCCACCGAAGCCGAGCCCATGGAGGAGGCCAAATAGGAACGCCATCGCTGGCGCGGTCGTTGCGATCTTTGCCCGATCGGCGCCCTGCCGCTCTTTGATAATCTCTGCTGCCAGGACGATGATACTGAGTGCGACCAGCACCTCCACAAGGGGTTGGGGCACCGTGACAAGCCCAAGCGCAGAGACGGCAAGTGTGATGGAGTGGGCAAGGGTGAAGGCCGTGATGGTCCATAGGAGGACGGACCGGCGCTTGATCAACAAAAGAAGCGCCAAAACAAACAAAACATGATCAAGGCCCAACAAAATATGCTGGGCGCCCAAGATCCCATAGGTGAGCGCGACATCTGCCGCGCTCCCATCGACAGACACTATAATAGTGGGCTGAAACGGGGTTGCCCGGGCGGATTGAACGGCGCCAACTGATGATGTGATCCTGACCAACACATCGGTCTGGGTGCGTGAAAGGCCGGCAATCTCGATCACGTGCCCGTCGAGCGGCCCGTCACAGCGCAATGAAAAGGCGCGCACGAAGTATTCGGCATTGGCAAGCCGTGGTGGCGCTGCATCGAGGGTGCAGTGATCTGGAAAGCGCGGCGCTAGGGGCATGGGCTGCGCGCCCAAAGACGGGACTTGGAAGAGGCCGTCATAAGTCCTCTCGCCGGTGGCCTCCAGCGAGAGGAAAGCTGGCATCAACTCATGGGCTGTCGAGTGTGTGGGCAACACTTGGAGGATGAGGAGCGCGATAAGAACGCGGATCATTCTGCCGCCCCGCCGCGCTCGGCTGGTCTGCTTTCTTCTGGCGGGGCTTGATCATCGCTTGTGGTATCAACGGCGCTGTTGGTGTCGCCATAGTCGATCGTGATGTCGTAGCCGCTCTCAAGGTCGGCGTAGGCGCCCTCCAGGACGGCGCGCCGCTGGTCAGCCTGATAGTCGCGGATGACAGCGTCGCGGATGTCGTCCAGCGCCGGGTCGGCGGGGGGCGTCTTTTCATCGATGCGCACAAGGTGGAGGCCGTAGGCGGACTGCACCGGTCCCGACCATTCCCCAACAGGCGCTAAAAGGACAGCTTGGGCAAACTCGGGGCCGAAAACGCGCCTCACGTTGGCGACAGATGTGCGGGTGAGGCGGCGCGGCAGAAGGATCGGGTCACCGAGGGCCGCTGGATCAGCGCCTGCTTCAAGCGCGGCGAGGATAGCAACGGCATCTTCTTCCAGCGCAGCCCCCCGCTCATCGCGCGAGAGATAAAGCTGACGAAGGGCCACTTCAGGCGGGCGTTGATACCGCTCGTTGTGGGTGTTGAGGTAGCGTTGCAGGACCGCCTCCTCGGGCGGGTCAGCCGGCGCGGGCGGGACCAACGCAAATTCCATCTTCTGGGCAAGGCGTTGGCGGACAATGGCATCGCCTTGGGCCAGACCCCGCTTCAGCGCCTCGCGGTAGAGGACTTCTTCGCGGATCGCTGCCTCGATGAGATCGGTCAGCTCTTGCGGTGTGGGTGGGCGCTGGCGCAGCTGACCAAATCCAGCCACCAGTTCAGCCATCCGCGCTTCGCCGATGACGATGGGCTCGCGCGCCGTAATCCCCTCGTCTTGAAGGGTTGACCAGATGAGGGTGATCACCGCCCCGATCAGCAGGAACTGGAAAAGAGGGGCGGTGAGAAGTGCCTTCAGCACGCGGCTTGCTTAGCTTGTCACAACAGGTTGGGCGAACTGAAGGGCAAGCACCATGGAGGCCGCGGCGACAATCCAAGAGCCGAGCGCCCGAATGCCGATTTTTTGCCAAGGCCGCACCAAGGCTGACGCGGCGCCGCCAATGAGAGTGACCACAAGGACAGCCCCCAGCCAAGCCCCCAAGAGCGAAAGCGCTGTGCGCTGTGACAGAGCCATCCCGCCTCCTCCTTCGGCCAGCAGGTCGCCGGCAGTGTCGAGCCCCAGCGCGAGCCCAACGCCCGCAGCAAGGAGCGCAGCAAGCAGGCCATTGCGCCATGAGAGCGCCACCATCAGCCCGCTCAAGAGGCCCAGCACCAGAAGCATCGTGCCTATCGCAACGCCGAAGGTGGGCTCAGAAAGGACCGCCCCGCCAGCAACGCCGAGCCCCAGCGCGCCGACAAAGGCGGGCAATGACAAGCGGGACCCACGGGGCGCATCCTGCCCCAAAAGGAGGCCCACAGCGGCAAGGCCGATGGCGTGGGTTGGGACAATCACCGGATGGAGCATGGCGTTGTAGAATGCGCCGATCCCGGCGATGGGGCTGTGGGCGAGCGCTGAACCCGGCCACAGCACCGCCAGTGCAACGAAGCTGCCCGTTCCAAGCGTTCGGGCGATCAAGCCGCGCCCGTCAAGAACGCAAGGCCGGCGATGGCGATGGCGCCGCCGAGCG
>JBCDLN010000089.1:0-12985 GCA_038745295.1 Pseudomonadota bacterium
CACACCCCTTCATTGCGCCGGGGCCTCATGGGGCCTTGCCGCACGCTCTGGGCATTGAGTGCGCGCTTGGCGCCCAGCCCGCGGTGTTTGCGGCGGATGATCCCGTTGTCGAGCGGGTCGAACGCGGATCGCCTCTCCTGTGGCTCTGGCTCGTCGTGTTTGGGAGCGCTCTGATACCACTGCCGCGCCCAATAAATAAGCCGCTCGCCGGTCCGGTCGAGATCGCAAAGGACAACCGTCCCTTTCATCCATTGGCCATGCTCGAACGTGTCGTGCTTGAGCGACCATCGGATGAGATGGTTGTGAAGCCGCGGTCCGCGCCGCAGCACAACAGCGGTTTTGCCGTCGGCTGAAAAGAGGGCGCTCACCTTGGTGCGGAACGGGGCGCTCGCTTCGCCAAAAATGTCGGACTTCGCCACCTGAGCCACCGTCGCCCCTTTCGGTCCCCTTGCGCCGCGCGGCCGCACAAGGCACATGCCCGCTCATGCTGAGAATACGCAACCTCACCTATCGCATCGAGGGACGAACCCTGATCGAAGGCGCCGATGCCACAGTACCCGACGGTGCCAAGGTGGGTCTTGTGGGCCGCAACGGATGCGGCAAGACCACGCTCTTCAACCTGATTTGCGGCGCGCTCACCCCCGAAAGCGGCGATATTGCGGTGTCCGACGGGCAGCGCATCGGCCGCGTCACCCAAGAAGCGCCCGGCACAGAAGCCTCACTCATCGACACGGTGCTTGCCGCCGACACCGAGCGCACCGCTCTCCTGGAGGAAGCTGAAAGCGCCACCGACCCCATTCGCATCGGCGAAATCCACACGCGCCTTGCCGATATCGACGCCTACGCTGCCGAAGCCCGCGCCGCCTCGATCCTTGCCGGGCTTGGGTTTGACGATGAGGCCCAGCGCCGGCCTTGCGCCTCCTTCTCGGGCGGCTGGCGGATGCGGGTGGCCCTTGCGGCCATCCTCTTTCTGGAGCCCGACCTTCTCCTTCTCGACGAGCCCACGAACTACCTCGACCTTGAGGGGACCGTCTGGCTGGAATCCTACCTTGCCCGTTACCGCCACACCGTCATCGTCATCAGCCACGACCGTGATCTTTTGGATGTGGTCGCCCGCGACATCCTCCACGTCGACAACGGCAAGCTCGTTGCCTACCGCGGCAACTACTCAAACTTTGAAAAGCAGCGCCGGGCGCGCGCGGAGGCTGTGGCGCGGCGGGCCCAAAAGCTTGCCGAAGAGCGGGCCCATATGCAGGCCTTCGTAGACCGGTTCCGCTACAAAGCCTCAAAGGCCAGGCAGGCCCAAAGCCGCCTCAAGATCCTGGCTAAAATGGCAGCGCCCGAGCCCGTTCTTGACGAGGCGATGCCCCCCATCCGCATCCCTGAGCCCAAACGCGGCCTTTCCCCGCCGATCCTGACGGCTGAGCGCGCTGTCCTTGGCTATGACGGCAAAGCTGTTTTGCGGCGGATCAATATCCGCGTCGACGAGGATGACCGCATTGCGCTCCTAGGTGCGAACGGCAACGGCAAGTCAACGCTTGCCAAGCTCATCGCAGGCCGCCTGCCTGTGATGGACGGGACTGTGATGCGCGCTGAGCGCATGAAGGTCGCCTATTTTGCGCAGCACCAGCTCGACGAGCTTCATCCATCCGAAACAGCGGTGGACCATGTCAGGGCGCGCGTGCGCTATGACGGCGAGACCGAGATCAGAAGCCGGGTCGCACAGATGGGGTTACCCGCTGAGCGGATGGACACGGCCGCCAAGGACCTTTCGGGCGGTGAGCGCGCCAAGCTTCTTCTAGGGCTCGCCACGTTGGGCGGCGCGCATCTTCTCATCCTCGATGAGCCCACCAACCACCTCGACATTGATAGCCGCGCCGCCTTGGTGGATGCCATCAACACCTTTGAGGGCGCTGTCATCCTGATCAGCCACGACCGCCATCTGGTGGAGGCGTGCGTGGAGCGCCTTTGGCTTGTGGCGGACGGCACCGTCGCTCCTTACGAGGACGACATGGCCGCCTACCGCGACCTCATTTTGGCGCGCGCGAAGAAGTCAAAGGTGGAGGCCGCGCCGCAAAAGGCAAAGCAGAGCGCGCAGGATCGGCGGCGAGAAGCGGCTGAGGCGCGCGCCGCGCTCGCCCCTTTGCGCAAGCGCATCAAGGCGGCCGAGGCGGAGATCGCCAAGGCAGATGCCGAGATTGCCAAGCGCGAAGACGCCCTTGCCGACCCTGAGCTTTATGTGGGCGACCCGGCCCGCGCCACCAAACTCTCCACAGAGCGTGCCCGGTGGGTGGAACGGCGCGAGGCCGCGGAAGAGGCCTGGCTCATCGCATCAGAAGAGCACGAAGCTGCCGAAGAGGCCGCCCTTGCCCAAAGCGCGCCCTAAGGCGGTCGTAGCTCCAGGGTAACCGGCCGCATTGGCGCACTGCCACGATGATGCTGCACCGTGCCCTTGCGGAACGTCGCTTAGACGGGGCGCCGCGCCAGCATCACGCCCACCGCCATCACGGCAATCCCCAAGATGCGCCGCGCTGTAATCTCCACCTTCGGCGCCCCAAAGAGGCCGAAGTGATCGATGGTCGCTGATGAGACGAGCTGCCCCAAAAGCACCAGAAACACGGCATTTCCCACCCCTATCCGGGGCGCAAGCCAGGTGATTGAGGCAATGTAAACGGCAAAGAAAAACCCGGCGGTGTAGCCGGCGGTGGCCCCAGGCCATTTGATCCCGCCCGAGAGGGCGCCGCTCAAGAGGTAGGCGGTGAGGCAGGCAAGGAACGCGACAGCTGACAGCACCGCGGCCGCCTGAAAAGGGCTCCCCATCCGCCCGCCCAAGTTGGCGTTGAGCGCTGCCATGATGGGCACCACAATCCCGGCGACGAGCCCAAGGGCGATATAAAGGTATGGTTTCACAAGGCGCTGCCCACTTCTCCACCGAAAGGTAGCGTTCCCCACGTGGCATAAGGCGCGCTGGCGTGTGTGTCACGGGCGCGGCTGCGACCCGGCGCTCAGGCTTGGCCCGTTGGATGATGGGGGGCGGGCCATCGCGCAAATGTGACGCTTTGATGGAGGGCACTCTGCCGCGCCGCTCTAGGGAGACTGGGCACCCATCACCAAGTGATGGGCTGCCCCCGTGACAGGCGCGGCACGAGTGGTTAGAGATACATCGATGATCATCGCTGCGGTGTGGCCGCGGCAGAACGGCCTTGCCGGATCGTTAGTCCCGGACAGTTTGGAGCCCTGCCATGGCGTCAGCCGCCGAACAACTTGCTTCCAACCTTAATTTCAAAGCCTTCGGCAAGGCCACCGAACTGAAGCAGCGGATCTGGTTCACGCTGGCAGCGCTGGTGGTGTACCGCCTGGGTACGTACATTCCGCTGCCGGGGATTGACCCCGTTGCGCTCGCTCAAGCGTTTGACCAGGCCCAGTCGGGTCTCATCGGTCTCTTCAACGTCTTTGCCGGCGGCGCTGTCGGGCGGATGGCGATCTTTGCGCTCGGGATCATGCCTTACATTTCGGCATCGATCATCATTCAGCTCCTCACGACCGTCGTTCCGAAGCTCGAGCAGCTTAAGAAAGAGGGCGAGCAGGGCCGCAAGCAAATCAACCAATACACCCGCTACGGCACGGTGATTCTGGCGACGGTGCAGGCCTACGGCATCTCGGTGGGCCTTGAGAGCGCGGGCACCATCGTGACCGATCCCGGTTGGTTCTTCCGCTTCACCACCGTGGTGACGCTGGTGGGCGGCACCATGTTCTTGATGTGGCTTGGTGAGCAAATCACCAGCCGCGGCGTGGGCAACGGCATCTCGCTGATCATTTTTGCCGGCATCATTGCTGAGCTTCCCTCAGCCCTTGCGGGCACCTTGGAGCTCGGCCGCCAAGGCGCGCTCTCCACCCCCATCATCTTGGGCGTGATGGTGATGGCGGTGGTCGTGATTGCGTTCATCGTGTTTGTGGAGCGGGCGCAGCGCCGGCTTCTCATCCAGTATCCGCGCCGGCAGGTGGGCAACCGGATGTTCCAGGGGGACTCGTCCCACCTCCCACTCAAACTCAATACCGCCGGCGTGATCCCACCTATCTTCGCCTCATCGCTCCTTCTCATCCCCGCGACCCTCACCACCTTCGGCGCGGGCGGTGACGGCGGCGGCTTCCTCGGCACAGTCCAAGCTTTGTTCGGACACGGTCAGCCGCTCTACATGATTTCCTACGCGGGTATGATCGCCTTCTTCGCGTTCTTTTATACAGCGATCGTCTTCAACCCGGCTGATACTGCCGACAACCTCAAAAAACACGGCGGCTATATACCAGGTATACGCCCAGGTGAGCGAACAGCGCAGTATATCGACTATGTGCTGACGCGGATCACCGTGGTGGGTGCCATATACCTGGTCATTATTTGTTTGCTGCCAGAGTTTCTCATCGCTTCGACGGCTGTGCCGTTCTATTTCGGTGGCACATCCCTTCTCATCGTGGTTAGTGTGACGATGGACACTGTGGCGCAGGTGCAAGGTCACCTTCTGGCGCACCAGTACGAAGGGCTCGTGAAGAAGTCGAAGCTGAAAGGGAAGCGCCGATGAGGTTGATTTTACTCGGGCCTCCGGGCGCCGGGAAGGGAACGCAGGCCCAGAGGCTGGTGGAGGCGCTTCGGATCCCGCAATTGTCGACAGGAGACATGCTGCGCGCGGCGGTAAAGGCTGAAACCCCAGTGGGTCTGCGCGCCAAAGACATTATGGCGCGCGGTGACCTCGTCCCCGATGAGGTGGTGAACCAAATCGTATCGGACCGCGTCGACCAGGCGGACTGCGCGCGGGGCTTCATTCTGGACGGTTTTCCGCGCACCGTTGCCCAGGCTGAGGCGCTTCAGGGCATTTTGGCGGACCGAGGCCAGGCCCTTGATGCGGTTATCGAACTGCAGGTGGATGAAAACGCCCTCGCAGCGCGGGTGGAGAAACGGGCCGCGGAAAGCGGCGGCAACGTGCGTGAGGATGACACCGTGGACGCGTTGCGCCACAGGCTGCGTGTTTACCGGGAGCAGACAGCGCCCCTCATCGACTTTTACCGCGGAACCCACAAACTGCGGTCTGTGGATGGGATGCAAGACATTGAAGCGGTGGCCCGGGCCATCGATTCGATCGTGAGCCAAGCCACATCGACGCTCCACGCGACGGGCTGATTCGCGTACATCATAACACGGTTGACTGGGCTCTTGTCCTGCGCTACTGCCCAGTCCCAGCTGGAGGAGTCGCGTTACGCCCCTGTGACGGGTATCCAGCCTGGGCAAACACCCCTGATGTGGAGCGGTTGGCGGCGGACGCGGCATGCGCCTGCGCCGGCCTTTTCACGGTTAACTCGCGGGGTCGGCTCGGCCCAACATGATAGGAATTCTGGTTGACGCTGAGCGTCAGCAGTGGAGGCAGTGTGGCACGCATAGCAGGCGTCAATATCCCAACCGGCAAGCGCGTTGTGATTGCGCTGCAGTACATTCACGGCATCGGCCCGTCGATGGCGAAAGAGATTGTTGAGAAGACAAACATTTCGCCCGAGCGCCGCGTCAACGAGCTGTCCGACGCTGAAGTGCTGATGATGCGTGAAGTGATTGACCGTGACTATGTGGTGGAGGGGGATCTTCGCCGAGATACGGCCATGAACATCAAGCGGTTGATGGATCTGGGTTGCTATCGGGGCCTGCGCCATCGCCGCGGTTTGCCTGTTCGCGGCCAAAGAACCCACACCAATGCGCGTACCCGTAAAGGCCCCGCCAGGCCGATTGCCGGGAAAAAGAAATAGTTAGGAAGATTTGACGATGGCCAAAGAAGCCACCCGCGTGCGGCGCCGGGAGCGTAAGAACATCACCTCAGGTGTTGCGCATGTAAATGCATCCTTCAACAACACCAAAATCACCATCACCGATGCGCAGGGCAACGCCATCTCCTGGTCGTCCTCCGGGTCGATGGGATTTAAGGGGTCTCGCAAATCCACCCCCTACGCCGCTCAGGTGGCGGCTGAAGATGCGGCCAAGAAAGCGTCTGAGCATGGAATGCGCACGCTGGAAGTGGAAGTCACAGGGCCAGGGTCTGGTCGCGAGTCCGCGCTGCGCGCGCTGCAAGCGGCAGGCTTCACCATCACGTCAATCCGTGATGTGACGCCGATCCCGCATAACGGCTGCCGTCCCCCTAAGCGCCGGCGCGTTTAGACTTTCCGCAATGATTGCGATCGCTGGGCCGTACGGGCGCCGGCAAACCAAGAGGCATTGCCTGTGACGACCAACCAGAAGAACTGGCAAGAGCTGATCCGTCCCAACAAGCTGGACGTTATGCCGGGCTACGATCCCAAGCGGATCGGGACCGTCGTGGCCGAGCCGCTTGAGCGTGGGTTTGGGCTGACGCTCGGCAACGCGCTGCGCCGGGTGCTTCTTTCATCCCTCCAAGGTGCGGCGGTCACGTCGGTACAAATCGACGGTGTGCTCCACGAGTTTTCGTCCATGCCTGGCGTGCGGGAAGATGTCACCGACATTATCCTGAACGTCAAAGAGGTCGCCGTCAGAATGTCGGGCGAAGGGACCAAGCGCATGATGTTGCGCAAGCAGGGTCCTGGTGCCGTCACGGCGGGCGATATCCAAACCGTTGGCGACGTGTCGATCCTCAATCCTGACCATGTGTTGTGCACGCTCGACGAGGGTGCCGACATCCGCATGGAACTCAACGTCCACACCGGGAAGGGCTACGTTCCGGCTGACCGCAACCGGCCCGAAGACGCTGCCATCGGCCTCATCCCCGTGGACAGCCTCTACTCGCCTGTCAAAAAGGTGTCCTACAAGGTCGAGAACACCCGCGAAGGGCAGGTGCTCGACTATGACAAGCTCACCATGCAGGTGGAGACCGACGGTTCGCTGAGCCCTGAGGATGCTGTGGCGTATGCAGCGCGCATTCTCCAGGATCAGCTCTCCATCTTCGTAAACTTCGAAGAGCCCACCAAGCCCGAAGTGCACGAAGATGTGCCCGAGCTTGCCTTCAACCCCGCCCTCCTCAAAAAAGTGGACGAGTTGGAGCTGTCCGTGCGCTCCGCCAACTGCCTGAAAAACGACAACATCGTTTACATCGGCGACCTCATCCAAAAGTCCGAAGCGGAGATGCTGCGCACCCCCAACTTCGGCCGCAAGTCGTTGAATGAGATCAAAGAGGTGTTGGCGCAGATGGGGCTGCACTTGGGGATGGAGGTTCCTAACTGGCCGCCTGAAAACATCGAAGAGCTCGCCAAGCGGTACGAAGACCACCACTATTGATCGGGCGCCAAGGCGCCCGATCGGCTGAAAGATAATAGGCCCCGACGCGCCAGCGCGGGGCCGCCGCGCGAACGCCGGAAGCGCACCGGCATCTGACACAACGAGGAGGACGCCATGCGTCACAAAAAGTCCGGGCGTAAGCTCAACCGTACGTCCAGCCACCGGCTGGCAATGTTTGCCAACATGTCCGCCTCGCTGATCGAACACGAGCAGATCGTGACCACGCTGCCCAAGGCGAAGGAGCTTCGCCCGTTCGTGGAAAAGCTCGTAACGCTCGCCAAACGCGGCGATCTCCACGCCCGCCGTCAAGCCATCTCGCAAGTGCGCGATGTGACAGCCGTCTCAAAGCTGTTTGACACGCTCGGCCCCCGCTACCAAGACCGCAAAGGCGGCTACACGCGGATCATGCGCGCCGGTTTCCGCTACGGCGACAATGCCCCTGTGGCCGTGATCGAGTTCGTCGACCGAGACGAGGACGCTCGTGGCCGTGCGGACCGCGAGCGGATGGCGGAAGAGGAAGCCGACGCCTAGGTGCTCTAACCCAAGGTTTGACGGCGGCGCGGCACGCAGACTGGTCACAGCGGCACACACGCCCGCAGCCAGGTTGACGATGGAAGGGGCAGTGTGAGTGTCGCACGACAAAGGCCCCGACGACCTCGCCCGCCATTTCTACGATGG
Source organism: Pseudomonadota bacterium (assembly GCA_038745295.1). Taxonomy (GTDB): domain Bacteria; phylum Pseudomonadota; class Alphaproteobacteria; order Rhizobiales; family Amorphaceae; genus Acuticoccus. The sequence goes on from JBCDLN010000089.1 coordinate 7,961, forward strand.
CCAGTGGCAAGGCTCGCCCGAAACGGTGTCCGGCAAAGGCTCTAGTCTCGCATACACCGGGAACCTGCGGCGGCGGCTTCCCCACATTCTGCGCCGGCTTGAAATCCATACGCTGGTGGACGCCCCCTGTGGTGACTTCAATTGGATGTCGCAGGTGCGGCTGGGAAAGGTGGATTATCTGGGCATCGACATTGTCCCAGACATCATCGCCCGCAACCAAGAGCGCCACCCCAAACGGCGCTTTATGGTGGGCGATATCACCAAAGACCCCCTTCCAGCCTGCGATCTGATGATCTGCCGGGACTGTCTTTTCCATCTGCCCTATCGCAACATTGCGGACTGGATGGCCAACGTGGCCGCTTGCGGGCCGCGCTATCTGATGGTCACCTCCATCCCACGGGGCAAAAATCTCGACATTGACCGTCCTGGCCGGTTCCGCCAGCTCGACATGACACGGCCGCCGTTCCGCTTTGAAAAGCCCGAGCACCGCAACATTGTGCGCGATGCGCCTGAGGGAGAGCGCCCGCGCCACATGCTCATCTTTTCAGAGGAAGACTATCTTAAAGCCCTGTCGCCCGAGGCGATTGAGGCGGTGCGGACGTTCAGCGCCCCGTTCGCGAACCACAAAGCCACAGCCATCCCGCCAGCTGCCTCCGTGTAGGACGGTGGTGGCCGAAACTGCTATCCCTCCGGTAGCGGCAAAGCCGCTGTTTCCTTCACCTGCGACACGACAATGTGGGACTGCACATCGCTCACCAAATCGGTGGCGAGCAGCCTAAAGCGCAGGAAATTGTCGTAGTCGGCAATGTCGACGGCAACCACCTTGATCAGATAGTCCACCGCGCCCGTGATCCGTTCGCAGCTCACAATCTCAGCATGGCGGTGCACAAACTCATCGAATCGGTCGAGGTTTGCAGTGGAGGGAAGGGCAAGCTTTACAAAGGCGTAGGCCGTAAAGCGCAGTCCAAGGGCCTCAGGATCAAGCCGTGCCATCACGCTGCGGATAACGCCTGTTTCGTGCAGGCGCTTGATGCGCCGCCAGCACGGCGTCTGGCTGAGGCCCACCTCCTGAGCAATCTCTGTGACCGAGCGAGAGGCATCGGCCTGCAGGGCGCGCAGGATCTTTAGATCCGTCCCATCAAGGGAAGATTTTTCTGCCTTTGCGGTCAAATCGATGAAATCCATGCTCCATGCCATCGCAGAGCGCACGAAATAGCATAAATTCGCTCAGCATAAGAGAATATAATGCTCCTCAGCCGAACTTAGGCGGCGAGTCGCAAAACGGAGTGAATGATGGCCAACACCGTCACTTTGAGCGACAAATATGAGCTCGATCGCAGCCGGGTTTACATCACCGGCATCCAGGCTCTCGTGCGCATTGCCATCGATCAGCGCCGCCGGGATCGGGAGGCCGGTCTCAAAACCGCTGGCTTTTACTCAGGCTACCGCGGCTCGCCGCTTGGCGGCCTTGACCGCGAGCTTGAGCGCAACGCCAACCGGCTCGACCCGCTCGACATTCACTTCACCCCAGGCATCAATGAAGAGCTGGGGGCCACAGCCGTCTGGGGCACCCAAAAGGTGGGCCTCCACGGGCAAGGCAGTGACCATGACGGTGTTTTTGGCATTTGGTATGGCAAAGCCCCAGGCGTGGACAGAGCCGCAGATGCGCTGCGCCAAGCCAACGCCTCTGGAACAGCGCAACATGGCGGGGTCCTGGCGCTGTGCGGCGACGATCCGTTGGCCAAATCCTCCATTATTGCGGGAACTTCGGAGTTTGCGCTTCTCCACTTCGAAATGCCGTTCCTCAACCCGGCGGACCTTCAGGATGTGCTCGACTACGGGCTTCATGGTCTGGCGCTGTCGCGCTTTTCGGGCAATTGGTGCGGCCTCATCTGCATTGCCGACACTATGGACGCCTCTGGCATGGTGCGGGTGGATGCTGACCGGCTCAACATTCGCCTCCCCCACGAGGCCGATCCCCGGCGCGCGCAGGAGCTGAACCGAGCGCTCCTTCTGGGCAACCGCTTTGTGGTCGAGCGGCAAATGCGCGAGATCCGCCTACCGGCCGCACAAGCTTATGTGCGCGCCAACAAGCTCGACAAGGTGGTCTTTGGCGATCCCGATGGACCGGTGGGCTTTGTCGCCACCGGTAAGGCCTACCGCGACCTTCTCCAAGCCTTTGATCTTCTGGGAATAGATGAGGCGCGTGCCGCCGCAATGGGCGTTTCGATCTACAAGGTGGCCATGCCCTGGCCGCTGGACACACAGACCCTTGCCACCTACGCGCAGGGTAAGAAGCGTCTTGTGGTGGTGGAGCACAAGCGGGCCTTTATGGAACCGCAGATCAAAGACGCCTTCTACAGCCTTCCTGCCGATCAACGCCCACAAATCTGGGGCAAAACCCAGCCGAACGGCCAGAAGTTTTTCTCAGACCTCATGGAGATCCGCGCTATCGATATGGTGCAGGCGCTGGTGGATGTCCTGCCGGGCGCGGCCGACGACCCTGCCTTGCAAGGCGTGGTCAGCGCCATGATTGAGCGGGGTGATTGGGCAGCGGGCAACGCCGAAAGCGCCGAGCGCATCGCGTATTTCTGCTCAGGCTGCCCCCACTCGTCGTCCACAAAAACCCCTGAGGGCGCCCGGGCCATGCCAGGCATCGGCTGCCATGCGATGACGGAGATCAACGGGCGCACCACCGACGGGCAGATCGCCATGGGCGGAGAGGGCGTCCCGTGGGTGGGCCAGGTGGCCTTCAGCCGCGACCGCCACGTCTTTTCCAACATGGGGGATGGCACCTACTACCACTCAGGCATCCTCGCTATCCGCCAGTCTGTGGCGGCCAACGTGCCCATCACCTACCGCATTCTCTATAATGATGCGGTGGCGATGACGGGCGGCCAAAACCACGACGGTCCCCTCACGGTGGGCGACATTGTGCGTCAGCTGCTGGCGGAGAAGGTGGGCCGAGTGGTGGTGCTGTCTGAAGATCCTGACCTTTATCCCTTCGGCGCTTTCCCAAAGATGGTCGCGGTCCACCACCGCGATGAGTTAATGCCGGTGCAGGAGGAGCTTGCAGCCTACCCCGGCGTCTCGGCGCTTGTGTTTGATCAGACCTGTGCGGCCGAGAAGCGCCGCCGCCGCAAGCGTGGCACATTGCCCAATCCGCCTCGCCGCCTCTTCATCAACGAGCGTGTGTGCGAAGACTGCGGGGACTGTTCGGTTCAGTCCAACTGCATCTCCGTGGAGCCCCTGAGCACAGACTTTGGCCAAAAGCGGCTCATCAACCAGTCCACCTGCAACAAGGACTTTTCTTGCGTCAAAGGCTTTTGTCCCTCGTTTGCCTGGGTCGAAGGGGCGGAGCCCAAAAAGGCCAAGCGTACCGACATTGACTATGAGAGCCTCGCCGCGGCTCTGCCGCAGCCAACGCCGATGGCGCTCGATGGCACGCGCAACCTTCTCATGACTGGGATTGGCGGGTTCGGCGTCACAACAGTGGGCGCAGTGTTGGCGATGGCGGGTCACATCGACGGGATCAATGCCTCAACCCTTGATATGACAGGCCTTGCCCAAAAGAACGGCGCCGTCACCAGTCACGTGCGCTTTGCACCCAAAGGCCATGAGATTGAAGGCCCCCGCGTCCCTGCAGGTGCGCTCGATACGCTCATTGCCTCCGACATGCTGGTGGCCTCCAACGCCGACAGCTTGGCGATGCTGTCGCCCCAGCGCACGCTTTCGGTCGTCAACACCAAGGTCCAACCGACGGCCGAATTTGTGATGAAACGCACCCTGTCGTTTGATGAGACGCGCATGACGCGCACTCTCACCGAGGGGAGCCGCGCCATCACCCCCATCGATGCCGCCCACGCGGCGCAGACCCTTTTTGGCGACCAAATTTACATGAACATGATTCTGACGGGGGTGGCGTTCCAAAACGGGGGCCTCCCGCTGTCAGAAGCTGCCATTTTGGAGGCGATCACCCTCAACGGTGCTGCGGTGAAGCTCAACATTGCAGCCTTCAAGGCAGGGCGGATCCTGGCAGCTGATCCTGACGCCATTGGTGCTGCGGTCGGCGAACGTAAGACCGTGAAGGAGATGGATCTTGGTGAGCGCATCACGTTCCTCGCCGATGAACTCACTCGCTATCAAGACGCCGCCTATGCGGCCCGCTTCCGCACCGCCATCGACGGGCTCTTGAAAGCTGACGAAGCGCGGGGCCAGCAGGGACTGCGCCTCACGAAACTTGCGGCCGAAGCGCTCTATAAGGCCATGGCCTATAAAGATGAGTACGAAGTGGCGCGGCTTTATAGCAGTGACGCCTATTGGGCTCAGCTGAGCGAAGCCTTTGAAGATCCCAAGGCGGTGAAGCTGATGCTCGCACCCCCGATCCTGTCGCGCATGGACCCCGCCACGGGCCGGCCCAAAAAGAGGGCGTTCGGGCCATGGATCTTCCCGGTCCTGAGGGGCCTATCAAAACTCAAAGGTCTGCGGGGGACGCGGTATGATCCGTTCGGGCGCACGCACGAACGTCGTGCCGAACGGGCGCTTGTGGAGACAGCGCTCGCGGACGTGGCCCTGGCCACCCGGCATGTGGGCAAAGCCTCCTACGGGCTTTTGTGCGAGATCGTGCGAGTTCCGAGCAGCATCAAAGGCTACGGCGTGGTGAAAGCGGGGAACCGTGCCGCGGCGCTCACCAAGCGTGACAAGCTGATGAAGCAGCTCAAAGAGGGTCGGCCCGCGCCGGTCAACGCCCTTTCGGGGCTCAACGTCACGCTCTCGCGCACCAAAGCGCCGGCCAGAGAACGATCCGCTCAGTTTGAGTCAAACTGAGCGGATCGTGCTCGCCCGTGAAGAGCGCGCATGTTTTCCTCGCTCGATCTGACCCAGATCGACCGAGACATGCTCTAGCTGTAGAAGCTTTGAATGTTGTTCACTCTAAGGCCCGCCAACACTCAGAAGTGCGCCCAAAGAACCCTTCAAATGTTCCTTTGGTGGGACACCAAACAGCGACGTTCCTTCGGAGCCGAC
>JBCDLN010000090.1:0-12914 GCA_038745295.1 Pseudomonadota bacterium
GGGGTCGTCGTCAGCGTCGCGGCTCCTGCGGAATTGGAGCCAGTGGTAGGAGAGGCCGCGCACGTCCACGCGCTCATCCACGTTGACCCCGCTGATCAGTCGGTGACCGGGACGGCACACCACAACGCCGGCAACCTCTTCGGGCGGGCAGGCGGGGAAGTTGATGTTGGGCACAATGGGGCGCGGCCAATCCACCTTGAGGAGCCGCTCGATGAGCGGGCGCGCGTAGGCCTTTGCGGTGGCCCAGTGGATGGTCGTGCCTTGGAAGAACTGGCTGAGGGCGATGGCCGGCACACCCACCAGGAGCCCCGTCATCGCCGCGCCCACGGTCCCGGAATAGGCAATGGAATCGGCCATATTGCCGCCGCGGTTCACCCCCGACAAAATGAGGTCGGGCCGCTTGTCCAGGATATGCTCGACCCCCAACACCACACAGTCCGCGGGGGTGCCCCGAACAAAGAAGTGGCGACTGTCCTGCTTATGAACGCGCAACGGCTCGTGCAGGCTAATGGCATGGCTGACGCCGGACTGGTCGAACTCGGGCGCCACGACCCACACATCGTCCGTCATGGTGAGGGCGATCTCTTCCAGGAGACGGATACCGTCAGCCCGAGCGCCGTCATCGTTGGTAATTAAGATCCGCATCGCGCGTTCCCTGTTGCCCGTCTCGGGTCGCCATTCGTGTTGCCAGTCACCGCAGGAGCGCACCGCGAGGGAGGCGGTGAGACCAGGGACGGGCTTTAAAGCAGGTGATACGCATGAGGGCTAAGGGGACCCTTTGGCGCGCTCGACCCTCGACGAGGCTCTAGCGCATCATGGGCACGGACTAAACCACCTAGGGCAAAACGTGGCAGACCGGGCGGCTAGATGTAGGAGCTATAAAGGTTGTTCACTCTAAGGTCCCCCAAGACTCAGAAGTGCTCCCAAAGAACCCATCACATGTTCCTTTGGTGGGACACCAAACAGCGACGTTCCTCCGGAGCCGACACCGTCAGGCCCACCGCGGGACGATTGAGCATAGGCGGGAGCAGTAAGGCACGGCCCCTACGGCGGTTCCGCAATGAACAACGTTTATGGAAACGATAGCTAGAGCATTTCGCGCCCCATGCCGCGCGAGAACAATGCTCGCCCCTTTGACAAGCGGGAACCGCCCTAGGCAGTAGGGACGATTTAACCGTCTGAGGATTCCCACCGGCCTGGTCTTGTGATTCAAGGCTGCTCTTTGCCGGGAGCGGCCATGATCCGCGATGAACTGACGGACGATCAGTGGGCCCGCATCGAGCCCTTCGTGCCCGGTGGACGCAAGGGCAAGCGCGGCCCGCGCAGCGACAACCGCCGCTTCGTGAATGCTCTGATCTGGATGGCAAAATCGGGTGCGAGGTGGCGCGACCTGCCCGACCGCTTCGGCAACTTTGAGACCGTCAAGAAGCGCTACGACCGCTGGGTCGAGGCGGGCGTTCTTGAACGCCTGTTCGAGGCGCTCGCCGCTGAGGCCGATCTTGAGTGGGTATCGGTCGATTCAACGACCATGAAGGCGCAGGCGCTGGCCGCCACCGCCCGGCGCAAAAGGGGGGCCGCAGGCCAACGCTCTTGGCCGCTCGCGTGGCGGCCTGACCACCAAGGTCCACGTTGCGGCAGACGCGCTCGGGTTGCCGGTCCGCATCCTTGTGGCGCCCGGCCATCGCGGCGATGTCCTGCAAGGCCACGCGCTGATCGACGGCCTGGCTGCCGGCCATGTCATCGCAGACATGGCCTACGACGCTGACCATTTCCGCGACGCCATTGCTGCCGCCGGCGCGACTGCAACGGTCCCGTCCCACCCAGACCGCAGCCGCCGTGTCCCATGTGACTGGCGCGTGTATCGCGAGCGGAACCTTGTCGAACGCCTCATGGGGAGCCTGGAACAGTTTCGCCGCATCGCCACACGTTACGACAAGCTCGCCGCAAACTTCCGCGGTTTCGTCCTCATTGCTGCCGTGTGTCTGTGGTTCAGATAGTTAAATCGTCCCTATTGCCTAGGTGTTTAGTCCCAGCATTTGCTGGAGCGGATCGAGAGTGAAGCGTTCGGGTTCGTTTGTCCACTGTTTACAGATGAATTCGTAGGGGGTGAGGCCTTTAAGGGTCTTGAGACGACGGCCGTAGTTGTAGGCATCGATGAAGTCCGCCAGGTGTCGGTGGAGTTCGTTGTGATCGCCGTAGTGGACGCGTTTGACGGTGGCGTCTTTGATGGTGCGGTTCATTCGCTCGACCTGGCCGTTGGTCCAGGGATGATTGATCTTGGTGAAGCGGTGCTCGATGCCGTGTTCCAAGCATCGCTTTGCGAACATGTGGGTCATGTGTTGAGCGGTGGGGCTGTTTGCGTAGCGCGGCGGATAGCGGAACTGGATGCCGTTATCGGTGAGCACCGTGTGGATCTTGTATGGGACGGCTTCGATGACGGCGACGAGGAAAGCTGAGGCGGTGACACGGTTCGCCTTCTCCACGAGCTGGGCCAAAGCGAACTTTGAGGTTCGGTCAATGGCCACGAAAAGCTGGAGCTTTCCCTCCGCCGTGCGCACCTCGGCGATGTCGATGTGGAAGAAGCCGATTGGATAGGCTTTGAACTTTTTCTTCGCCGGTTTGTCGCCGTCGACGTCTGGAAGCCGCGAGATCCCGTGGCGCTGCAGGCAGCGATGGAGGGATGAGCGGGTGAGGTGTGGGATCGTCGGTTGAAGGGCGTAGAGGCAGTCGTCGAGCGGAAGCAAAGTGTGCCTGCGAAAGGTGACAATGATCGCTTCGTCCTCGGCCGACAGGACTGTCGACTTTGGCTCTTTCGGCCCCGTCGGCAGGTCGCTCACCGACGAGCGCTTTTTCCATTTGGCAACGGTCTTCTGATTGATGCCGGTGCGTTTGGCGAGGACCCTCAGGCTCTCTTGACTATTTTGTATTGCAGGGCGGACCGCCTCTGTCGTTGTGGCGCTCCCATGTAAAATCTGTCCCACAGTGCTGCCTTCCATTCGGGCGAAAAGATCGCACCATCAAAGCTCGGGATCAAACACCTAGGGCGCGGCGCGGGCGGGTTGGAGACCCATGGCGGTGGGGTCGGGCGTATTGGCCCCCGCGGCCGCGGTCTGCGCGGCGGATCGCTGTGGTGGCTTGCGCCAAGGCTGGCTCTTAAAGAAGGCAGCCGTGTAGGCAATGGCGATAAGGATAAGGAAACCGCCGACATTCGCCATCACCACTGTCCACGCTGTGCGCCCGGTCACGTCCAGCAGGGCGCCCATCGCCTGCGCCAGCACCATAGACGCCAAAAACACAGCCAGGGATTGCTGACCCACCTTGCGCACCACGGTGACAAAGCTGCCCCAGAGCCCGCCTCCAGCCAGCCGGCGCCCGCCCTCACCGACCGCGATATACGAAAGGTAAGCCAACGCCAGGAAGTGGGTGTAGCGGATGATCCCGTGGTCGGTCTTTTCAAACAACGGCCAGGCAAGATCCCGAACGTCATACACAAAGTCTGAGTAGCGGTAGCCCCAGCGCGTTGCGAAGATGAGGTTAAAGATCAGGACGCCCACCGAAAGGGCGACGAGCCACCACCGTTTGGGCGGCGCAGGGATCCACCCCATCATGAACGCAAAGCCTGTGAAGAAGATGAGCTGCCAGCCGAAGGGGTTGAAGTACCACTCCCGCTCAATACCAGGGCGGACCTCGGCGCTGAATTGAATGAGGTCAAACTGGGCCACCAGCCAAACCACTCCAATGAACGCAAACGCATACCAACGGTTGATGAGCCCAAGACCCGCCACCACCGGCATCAGCGCCAGAATGACGAGGTACATGGGCAAGATGTCGAAGTAGTTGGGCACGTAGTGAAGCGTCATCAGCGCCACGATGTGCTCTGCGGGCATATCGAAGAAGGGACGCACGAACAGCCGGTCGGTGTAGAAAAGGTCTCCGTGGAGGCGGTCGAACACGACGAGCATGGCGGCGGTGGTGATGAAAAGGGCAATGTGCGCCCAGTAGACTTGCCAAACCCTATAAGCGGTGCGGGCCGTTCCCAACCACCAGGAGCGATCGCGGAAGACAGCGCCAAAGGCAATGGCAGACGCCATGCCTGAGCAAAACACGAAGATTTCCGTGGCATCTGACGCACCAAACCGCGCCGGGATCCAGTGGACCCAAGGGTTTGTCGGCACATGGGCGACAAAGATGATGAACATCCCAAGGCCGCGGAAAAAGTCGAGCCTCAGGTCGCGCTGGCGCTTTTGAGGGGTTGCGCTCATGAAGGGGCTCGTCTCCTGTTAGCCAAGGAGGTGTCTGGGGTAGCGTTGCACGGGCCTCGCAGCGCCCGCGCCTTGCTCATACCTTTACCGGCGGCGCCTTGGAACGGGTGCCTAGAAGGCAGCAGCGCTTACAATCGGACTATCCACCTTTGCCGGCCCGCAGCGCAACAGCCGCTCAAGGCCAAACCGATCATAGGCCCCCCGGCGCATGGCCCGGTCTTTGATGAGGCTGCGCGCCTCGGCCGGCCGGCCGGCCCGCAAGGCTGCATCGATGGTGAGCCGCTCAAAGACGTCCCTTTGCGCGTGGCTCCCACCGATTTGCTTGAGTTCGCCGCGCGCTGTCATCAACCCTTTGAGCGCTTCATCGTGGTGGCCGCGCCGCAGCGCTGCCAGACCGCCCCCGGCAGTGGCCCCTGCACTTGCCGCCACCGAGCCAAATTCAGACCCGTCTCCAGCCTGGGCCATGCGCTCAATCAGCCGGTCAGCCGCATCTTGCCGGTCCGCCGCTAAGAGCGCCATGAGGTAGTGAAGGTCAGCGAAGACCACGCAACCATCGTCGATCCGTCGCTCGGCTATGGTTGATAGCTCATCCCAGCGCGTCCCCACCTCGACCCCCTCCGCCTCAAGCCGCGCCAAAAGCGACACGGCATTGGCGATATCGCGGTAGTCGTCGGTGTGCTCATGGCGGATCTCGGTGTCGTAAAGGTCGAGCACCCTTTCAATGTTGCCCAATTCAAGTTCGAAGAGGGCATAGTGCCACCACACGTGATGACGGAAATTGCTGCACCCGGCGAAGCTTTGTTGGCGCGGCAACAGCCAATCGCGGCCTTTGTGGGGATGGCCGCGCATCTCATGCACATGCGCGACAGCGTGGAGGGCCCAGGCGTCGTCGTTGGCGAGTTCAAGCGCTCGAACGCCAGCGCGTTCGGCAAGGGCGAGATCGCCGGTTTCTTCGCATGCGAAGGCATAACAGCCATGGGCGTAGCCGGCTTGGGGATGGGTATCGGCAAAGCCGCCGATGGCTGCTTCTGCCGAGCGGCGCATCCCAGCGGCATCGCCATAAAGAAAGCGAATCGCTTGAGCCATTTTCATGGCGAACCCGTCACCGGGGGTCACTGCCAAAATCTCATCAAAGAGCGCGGCTGAGCGTGACGGCCTGCCGGCAAGCCAAGCCCCTAACGCTGCCACCATGGTGCGGTCGTGAAAGGACGGATGGGCGATCTCGCGGAGCGCTTTCTCGGCGGATTGATGGAGGTGCGCTGCTTCCGTTGCGAGTTCACGGCGCCCAAGCAGAAGGAAAATCAGTCCTTTGGCGGCTAAGAATGCGGGCGAGCCGTCCCCCACTGCCGCCACTGCAGCAAGCCGGTCGGGCACCTTGGCCGAGTGCGCCATAAACGCCGAGACGAGGCCCTGCCACTCAGCCGACGCTCCGTGAAGGGAGGCTGGGGTGGGGACATCGATGGGCTGGATCATCAACTCTTCTCCAAGCGAAGCAGGCCACGTCGTAAACTCGATCGCTCATAGACACTTAGTGCCGAAAGGCGGCGGCGGTCTGAACGTTTTTATGAAGCATTGTCACATGGCGTTGATTGGCGCTGACTTTGGCAGCGTGTTGGTGTGGTGAGGGTCTTAATGAGGCGCGGACGGCCGCGCGGTCCAGCTGCGCCATCGCCCGCGGCAAAGGTGAGGTTAGGCGCACGATTTCGGCATGATGGGAGACCGTTATGGGCCAAGCCCGCCCCATTCAATTCGGCGTGAGCGTTGCGACCGTGGCGGCGGTGACAGGGGTGGCGGCGCTCATCTTGGCCGTATGGGCCGAAGCGGGTCCCAGGCTTGCTGTGGCGGGGCTTGTGGGCGTGCTTGCCGGCGTTGCGCTCTACCACTCTGCTTTTGGATTTACGGCAGGCTGGCGTCGCTACATTCGCGAACGGCGCGGCGCTGGGCTGAGGATGCAGCTTGTCCTTGTGGGGGCGACAGCGATGATTGCGATGCCGCTCATCGCTTATGGCGATGCGTTTGGCGTGCGCGCGGGGGGGTTTATCTTTCCCTTTGGTGTTGCGGTGATCATCGGCTCATTCATGTTTGGTTTTGGCATGCAGCTGGGTGGCGGCTGCGGCTCGGGCACTTTGTTCACGGTGGGCGGCGGGTCGACCCGCATGCTCATCACACTCGCCTTCTTCATCACCGGCGGCGTGCTTGCCACCTATCACTGGGATTTTTGGCAAGCTCTTCCCAAAGTGGGCGCTTTTTCTGTGGCTTGGACGCCTCTTGGCCCCATCGGCGGTGTGGCGCTTACGGTGGCTGTGCTTGGTGGGCTCTTCCTGGTGTTGCGCCGGAGCGAAGCGCGCCGCCATGGCGGCCTAGAGCCACCGCGGGCCATGGGTTCGTTGGTGCGCGGGCCTTGGTCGCTCGCCCTGGGCGCCGCCGCGCTCACGGCAGTGGGGGTTTTGACACTGATCGTACTGGGCCGGCCGTGGGGGATCACCTCTGGGCTCACGTTATGGGGGGCGCAGATTGCCCATGGGGCGGGCGTTCCCATTGAAGAGTGGGGCTACTGGCGCAATGCCATGGATCAAGTGGAGGCCTCCGTCTTCCAAAGCGGCACCTCTGTGATGAACCTTGGCCTGATCGGCGGGGCAGCCCTTGCAGCTTGCCTTGCTGGGCGGTTTGCACCGACGCTTCGGCTTTCGGCGCGGGATGTGATGACAGCAGTGATTGGCGGGTTGTTGATGGGCTACGGCGCAAGGATCGCGTTCGGCTGCAACATCGGCGCGCTCCTCAGCGGGATCGCCTCCGGGAGCCTCCATGGCTGGGTTTGGTTCTTGTTTGCGTTTTTGGGGTCCATCATCGGGGTGCGGGTCCGGGCGCTCATCGGCATGGACCCTCAGGCGGCACCCGCGCACTGACGTGAACTTTTTCCCACGCAAATGTGATCGATCGTTTGCCGCTGTTGCCGCAGTTGGGCGATAGGGGTGCCCCATCACGTCAAAGGAGACCCGCTATGCGTCCGCTGATTATTGCTGCAGCCCTTGTTCTCACCCCAGTGGCCGTTTTGGCCGACACCGTTGTGACCGCTGGCGACGGTTGGCGCGTGGTGGAGACCGACAAGCCCTACGCCACCCTCCTGGAAGACGCCAAAGCTGCCGTCAAAGACAACAAGATGGGTCTGGTGACCGAGGCGGGCCCCACCGAAGTTGCCGCAAAGCGAGGTGAAACCATCCCAGGCAACCGCGTGCTGGGGGTCTTCCGGAACGACTTTGCGGTCACGATTATCCGCGCGGCGCCTGCGGCGATGGTTGAAGCGCCCGTGCGCATCATGGTGATGGAAGAGCCTGACGGCACAGCAACCCTTGCCTATAAGCTGCCGAGTGCCGTCTTCGCCCCTTACGCCGAAGAAGGCGGCGCCGCTGTCACAGATGCTGCCGCTTCGCTCGATACCATCTTTGCAGCGATCACCGACCAGGCTGCGCAGTAGGGTCTTTAGAACTTCCCGTCATAGGCCTTTCGGCCGATCCGAACGCATAGGAGCGTGAAGGTCTCGCGGTTGAGAGCTGCGGTAGCTTCACGCTCCAGAGTTTCCACATCGTCAATCCAGACGCCGTGGCCGCCGATTCCCTCGGCCACTTTCACAAAGTCGGTGCCCGAAAAGTCGACGCCCACGTTGGGAAGCTGCGACCCGCGCTGCTTCATTTCGATGAGGGCAAGGCTGTCATCGATCAGCACCACGATTGGAACCGAGAGCCCCAAATCGCGCACGGTGGCAAGGTCCCCCAGCGTCATCTCAAGCCCCGCATCGCCCACGAACGCTGTAACATTGCGCTGGGGCGCAGCTTCTTTGTAGCCGGCGGCAAGGGCAACGGCGCAGCCCATCGTGCAAAGGGCCGATGACTGGAGGATCTCGCGCGGGGCTTCAGCGTGCCACATCTGGCTCAGCAAAATCCGGTGGGCACCGCTATCGGCCGTGATCACCGTGTTTTTGGGCAGCACGCGGTTGAGGGTGCGAAAGGCTGTGGCAGGTCCCCACCCCTCCCGCTCGGGGGCAAAATCTCGCTCAAGGGCTGTGCGCGCAGCGGCCGGCTCGCCACCCGCCCATACGTCACGGCGCTCGTGGTCTTTCGCGAGGACGGCCAGGTTGTGCCCCACGCTTCCCATCAGCGTTACCGCAACATCGTGCATCCCATGGGTACGCAGGACCGGGGTGAGGTCGATCACCGGCGCCTCTTGGGGCCAGGGGTTGCGCCATCCAACCCGCATTTCGATGGGATCGTAACCAGCCAAGATGATGCAGTCCGCGCCTTGGAGAAGCGGCAAAAGGTGGGTATCGGCAAGGGGCGAAAGGCCAGCACCACCCAGCACAAGCGGATCACTCTCCGGCACCATCCCTTTGGCTTTGTAGGTGGTGATGAGGGGCGCGCCCGTCGCAGCGATGAACACTTTGAGCGCGTCTGCTGCGCCATCGTTAAGAGCGTCAACACCGGCCACCACGATGGGCTTTTGCGCAGATGCCAGCATCGCGCGGGCCTGCTCAAGGGTTGTAGAAGCGGCGGCGACGGCCGGGGCGGCGGCAGGCGGTGGGGGTGCTGTCGGCGCGGCAGCGGCAGCATCAGCAACCTTAATCGGCAGATCGAGATGAACCGGACCCGGCTGACCTGAGGTCATCTCGGTGATTGCCTTATCGAGAACCCGGTCAAGGCTTTGACCTGTCGCTTTATAGGTCGCCTTCACGATATCTTTGAAGACGGCCCGATGGTCAAAAAGCTGATGGGTATAGGTGTCAGCGTCCGCGTCATCGAGGCAGCCGGTGATGACGAGGAGCGGCACACGGTCTTGGTAAGCGTTCGCCACCACATTGACGGCGTTTGCCACCCCAGGCCCGATGGTGGCCACAAGAATGCCGGGCGCCCCAGTGGCATGCCAGCTCCCTTCGGCCATGAAGCCTGCAAAATTTTCGTGCTTTGTGAGGCGGAAGTGGATGCCGGCCTGGTGGAGCGCATCCATGATTGTCAGCACCTCACCGCCAGGGATGCCGTAGGCAAATCGGCAACCCGCCGCGTGGAGCTTTTCGGCGATGAGATCAGCGTTGCGGCGGGTCATTGGGCGGGCGCCTCACGCTCTTCCACGGCGCCTGAGGCCACCAACTGGTCGATGACGTCATCGTCCATATCAAGGACTTCTTTGAGGACTTCGCGGCTGTGTTCGGCGCGCATCGGCGGGCGGCGGCGGTAGTCCACAGGGGTTTTTGAGTATTTGATCGGGTTGCCTATGGTCTTTGCAACGCCGTCCCCTGCACGGGGATGGTCATGGACCACCGTGGCGCCGCGGGCGATGGCTTGGGGTTCGGCAAACGCTTCGCTCACGGTGTTGATGGGCCCCACAGGCACACCGATGGGAACCAAGAGGTCGGCCCATTCTTGCCGCGTTTTCTGGCGTGTGAGCGCATTGATCTCGGCTTCGATGGCCACGCGATTGCGCACCCTTGCTGCGTTGGTGGCAAAGCGCGCGTCATCGGCAAGGGCAGGCGCACCGGCCACTTCGCAAAGCCGCCGAAACTGCGCGTCATTTCCCACCGCGATGATGAACGGCCCATCGCTGGCTGGAAAGGCGTTGTAGGGAACAATTGTGGGGTGACCGTTGCCAAGGCGCTGGGGTGTGTCACCGGTCATCAAGTGTGCTGTCCCGAGATTGATGAGCCAGGCAAGCTGCGAATCAAACAGCGAGAGGTCGATGTATTGGCCGATCCCCGTCTTCTCGCGCGCATGAAGGGCTGCCAGAATCGCGGACGAGGCGTACATCCCCGTCATCACGTCGGCGATGCCCACGCCCACTTTCATAGGCGTGCCGCCCTTATCGTCAGGCTCGCCCGTCACGCTCATGATGCCGCCCCGGCCTTGGGCCATAAAGTCATAGCCTGCATGGGCGGCCAGCGGACCCGTCTGCCCATAGCCGGTGATCGAGGCGTAGATGATGCCCGGATTGACCGCGCTGAGCGCTGCATAGTCGAGCCCCATCTTGGCCGCCCCGCCCAGTTTGAAGTTCTCTATGGCAATGTCGGCTTTTTTGGCGATTTCGATGACGATGTCGCGCGCCGATGGCTTTGAAAGGTCGAGCGCGAGGGAGCGCTTATTGCGGTTGGCTGAAAGGTAGTAGGCGCTTTCATCGGTCTCGTTGCCGTCTTGATCGAGAAGGAAAGGCGGGCCCCATCTGCGGGTGTCATCGCCGACACCGTATCGCTCGATCTTAATGACGTCGGCGCCAAGGTCACCCAAAAGCTGGGTGGCGGTGGGTCCTGCCAGAATGCGCGACATATCGAGGACGAGAAGACCGGCGAGCGGCCCTTTGGGGGGCGGGACCGATCCTGGAGAGTGAGACACGCTGAAGCTCCTTGGCGGGCGAGGCTGAAGATATGAGCCGGGAAAGGGCTGGCAAGTCACGCCCGCGTCAGCAGGCCGCGCGGGGTGACTTGCCCCCTCCCCTTACTTCGGGCCATGTGGGCGGTGCGAATGCAAGCTCAGCATCGGTGACGGGATCGGTGCCTCGGCGACGCGGGCGCATTGCGCCGGCCTTGGCCGGCCATCCGACAACCGGCCTTTTTGGCCGACCGATTGCCCATTCTGGGTGGCGAGCGCACGGCGGCCAACGCATGCTGGCTGACGCTGCTGATAGGACGCCATGGACCACAAGGCGTTCTCCAGGCGATGAGGACACCGCGGCGTGAACAACGCGCCGATGAGGCTGCGAGCAGGATATCGACCGACTTCACGATGCTCACCGATCCGCGCCCCAAACTCACCGCCATGTCCAAAGGCTTCATCGCCACGCACCGTTTGGTGGGCGAGGTGAGCGCAGGGCGAGCCGTGGCGCTGCGCGATGGGGCAGCGCTTGCCCTCGTAGCCCCGCTCGATGGCGGGCCAATCCTGTCAGAAACCCTTGCCATCGAGCGCCATCGCGCCGCTTATCTGGGGCTAGAGGATCAGCCCACGCTCATCACCCTCCCCCGTGCCAATCCGGCTGCTCTGTGGCAGCTTGCCACAGCGCAAGTGCGTGATCTTGCCGGAGAGGGCGCGGCAATGCCGCTCTTCGGCGGCACGCTTCGGCCTGCGGGGCGCATTGAGACCGCCGCAACAGAGCTTGCCAAACTTGCCGAACGGCTCCCTGCCATGACGGTGCGCACCATTGAGGCCGTACCCGCCGATACGCTTTCAGCCAACGCAGGCGATGTTCTGGCCTTCCGCCGCACACTTGCGACCACCGCCCGGCCCATTGCGGCAGCGCCCGTCCCCCTCGCCTCTGGCGCGAACTCCGTGGTGACAGCCTTTCGCGATGCCATTGGCGGGACCGTCAGTGCGGTGTGCGTGGGCGATCCTGAGGATGGCTCGCTGGTCCGCCTGCACTCCTCGTGCATCACGGGCGATGTGTTCGGCTCCCTCAAGTGCGATTGCGGCGCACAGCTCCACCTGTCGCTGGAACGCATCAGCGCTGAGGGGGGCGTCCTACTTTACGTCTCGCAGGAGGGTCGCGGGATCGGGCTCGTCAACAAGCTGCGCGCCTATACGCTCCAGGGACAAGGCCTTGATACGGTCGATGCGAACGTCGCGCTGGGCTACCATGATGACGAGCGTGACTATGCTTTGGCGGCTTCGGTTTTGCGTCAGCTGGGATTGCGGCGGGTGCGGCTTTTGACCAACAACCCATCAAAGGCTGCGGGCCTCGCCATTGGCGGCCTTTCGGTGGATGCTGAGCCGTTGCGCGGGCCGGTGACGGCGCACAACAAGAAGTATCTTGCCACCAAGCGAGCACGGAGCGGGCACACTCTTTAGGGCATTGGCTCTGGCGGGGATGCCCGTTCGTGCAGACGAAGAGGACACTCTTGGGCGACGCGTTCGACTATGCTGCACCGCCAACGATTGATGAAGTGCTTCACCTCCTTGCCGAGCACGGGGAGGAGGCGCGCATTCTGGCCGGGGGCCAGAGTTTGGGCCCTTTGCTCAGTGCCAAGCTGGCCCGGCCCACGCACATCATCGACATCAATCGCCTCGTGGGGGCTGATCGGCCTGAGTTAAGCGGCAACGCTCTCATCATTCCGGCCCTCACGCGGCACGTCTCTTTGGAAGCGGGGGTTGTGGACGGCCCGCTGGGCGCGCTCTTTGCGCAGATGGCGAAAGAGGTGGGGCCGGAAGACGTGCGCAATCGCGGCACGGTGTGCGGGGCGCTGGCCGACGCAAACCCTGCCGCCGAATGGTGCCTTGCCGCAATCACCTTAGGCGCAGAGATCACGCTGGCATCTGCCCAGCGTGGCGTGCGCAATGACAGCGCAGCCCAGTTTCTCCGTGCGCCGTTCGTGACGTCCGCAGCGGCTGATGAGCTGATCACTGGCGTGACCTTCCCCCTCTTGCCCAGCAAGATGCGAGCAGGGTTCGCCAAGATCGCTGAGACGCCGTTCACTTATGGCGAGGCGCTCTCAATCATCAGCTTTCACATCATTGATGGAGCTCTTGCGCAGGTGCGGATTGGGCTTGGCGGACTGGAGCCGGTGCCGCGCCGCATCAAGGCCGCTGAAGTGCAGCTCACCGGGGCATCGCCCACAGAGGACGCGTTTTGCAATGCCGCCCGGGTCGCCGCTGACGAGATTATCCCGCTTGATGCTGATCGTGA